>CATXJC010000004.1 GCA_958369755.1 uncultured Prevotella sp. | reverse complement strand
GTTCGGGCATCGGCCTCTCCATCTCCCGCCAGATGCTGATGATGCAATCCATCAATCTCTCCCTTGCCGAGCACAATGTGGCAGGCTATCATGTAACATTCCGGATGGAATGAAATATATAATAAAGAAGATGAAACAAAAACTTTTGGTGGTTTCAAGGCTTTTATGTACTTTTGCAAGCGAAACTTACAAATAAAATAATAACATACAATATGAAGAATCTAAAAACAATTATCTTTACCGCTTGCGCCCTGTTCTCACTCGGCGCAGTAGCCTCAACCGAGCATACCACCGTGCAGGGCGACCATGGCAAACTCGATGTAGTCATCCAGCGTCCAGACAATGATGCAGCCAATGACAACGGAAGCCAAGCAAAGGCCAAAGCGAAGGCAGGCAAGAAGACTCCGCTCCTCGTGCTCTGCCATGGATTTGGCGGCAATAAGGAGGGAAAACTCTTCGACTGCCTCGTAGACAGCCTCAACAAGAAAGGCATTGCCGTGATCAGATTCGACTTCAATGGCCATGGCAAAAGCGAGGGAAAATTTGAGGATATGACCGTACTGAATGAGATAGAAGATGCCAAGTGCATCTTGCGCTATGCCTCCTCGCTGCCTTGGGTGAGCAAGATTGCGATGGGCGGCCACTCACAAGGTGGCGTGGTTACAGCCATGACCAGCGGACAGCTAGTCGCACAAGCTGACAAGGATATCAAGAAGATACAAGCCGTGGTGCTCCTTGCCCCTGCCGCCGTGCTCCGTGACGATGCCCTGCGTGGCAATACATTCGGCAAGATGTACGACCCCAAGAATCCTCCAGCCAAGATAGAGATGTGGGACGGCAAGGCCCTGGGTGGCAACTATATCCGCACAGCCACCACTCTGCCTATCTACGAGACGGCCAAGAACTACCACGGAGCCGAGTGCATCCTGCATGGCGATGCCGACCGAGTAGTGCCTTACACCTATGGTCAGCGTTTCCACTATCTGAACAAGAAGAGCGAATGGCACTTGATGACCGATGCCGACCACGGATTCGGCGGTCAGGAAGAGCAAGCCGCTCATATCGCCAGCGATTTCTTGGCTAAAGTTTTGAAGTAAAACATCCATTTACTAGCAATAGCATAAAAGTCCTTAACATATAGTACAATCCACTATATGTTGAGGGCTTTTTATTTTTTTAGCAAAATAATTATGGCTATTTGTGGATAATTGTTTATTTTTGCATTGTCATTACGGCAAAAGCATTATTAGATAAATCATTAAGTAAGTTATAACAGAAAATATAAAATAACACATTAAACTTTACAACAAAACGAATGATGACAATAGAAGAATACAGAGCTGCCATCTTACAGGCACTGCTCGATGCTAAGAACGAAGACGGTACTCCTGCGCTCAGCGAGAAGGAAGCTACCGAGGCTCTCAATGGATTTACCGACGATGAGCTGCAAGATGGTATCCTCTGGAATACACCTCAGGACGTGGCAGACATCATCCTCGAAGGTTAAGAGATACCAAGCAAGAGCCTACGCAGATGAGATATTTTTATGTATTGTGCAAAGAAACAAGTCGTTTTCTTTGCACAATCCAATTATTATTTGTAAATTTGCAGCCGATTAAGCGATAAGGGTAACTATTTTCCCCTCATCGACAAGATATAAATAAATAGATTTTTTACCGGTAAAAAAAAGATATAAAGATAATGAAGATAGAAAACGAAATCATCAGCTCTGTCATCGCGGCGGTGAAGGAGCTTTATGGTCAGGACGTACCTGAAAAGATGGTAGCCCTGCAGAAGACCAAGAGTAATTTCGAAGGTAACCTTACCCTCGTCGTATTCCCATTCCTCAAAATGTCGAAGAAGACTCCTGAGAGAACTGCACTCGAGATTGGTGACTACCTGAAGGAGAACTGCGCTAACGTTATCGCAGACTTCAACGTGGTTAAGGGTTTCCTCAACCTTTCTATCGCTCCTGCCGCTTGGGTAGGACTCTTGAACACCATCAACGCTGACCCTAAGTTCGGCGAGAAGCCTGTTACTGAGAATAGCCCGCTCGTCATGATCGAGTACTCTTCTCCTAACACCAACAAGCCTCTCCACCTCGGTCACGTGCGCAACAACCTGCTCGGTTGGTCATTGGCCCAGATTATGGAGGCTAACGGCAACAAGGTAATCAAGACAAACATCGTTAACGACCGTGGTATCCACATCTGTAAGTCTATGCTCGCTTGGCTCAAGTGGGGCAATGGCGAAACTCCTGAAACTTCCGGCAAGAAGGGCGACCACCTCATCGGCGACTACTATGTAGCCTTCGACAAGCACTATCGTGAGGAAATCGCAGAGCTCAAGGCTCAGTACATGAAGGAGGGCATGGACGAAGAAGCTGCCACAGAGAAAGCTAAAGTAGAGGCTCCGCTGATCAAGGAGGCTCACGAGATGCTCGTAAAGTGGGAGAACAACGACCCTGAGGTTCGTGCACTTTGGCAGAAGATGAACAACTGGGTTTACGCTGGCTTCGATGAGACTTACAAGATGATGGGTGTAAGTTTCGACAAGATATATTATGAGTCAAATACTTACCTCGAGGGTAAGAAGAAGGTAGAGGAAGGATTGGAGAAGGGTCTCTTCTTCCGCAAGGATGATAACTCTGTCTGGGCTGATCTCACCAACGAGGGCCTCGACCAGAAGCTCCTGCTCCGTTCAGACGGCACCTCTGTTTATATGACTCAGGACATCGGTACTGCCGACCTCCGTTTCAAGGATTTCCCTATCGACAAGATGATCTACGTAGTAGGTAACGAGCAGAACTACCACTTCCAGGTACTCTCTATCCTGCTCGACCGTCTCGGTTTCAAGTGGGGTAAGGACTTGGTTCACTTCTCTTACGGAATGGTAGAGTTGCCTAACGGAAAGATGAAGAGCCGCGAGGGAACCGTAGTAGATGCAGATGACCTGATGGCAGAGATGATCAAGGATGCTCGCCAGACAAGCGATGAGCTTGGCAAGTTCAAGGACATGAGCGAGGAAGAGCGCCAGGAGATTTCACGCATCGTGGGTCTCGGAGCGTTGAAGTACTTCATCCTCAAGGTAGATGCCCGCAAGAATATGCTCTTCAACCCAGAGGAGAGTATCGACTTCAATGGTAACACAGGTCCTTTCATCCAGTACACCTATGCTCGTATCCGCAGCATCATGCGCAAGGCAGCAGCCGAGGGCATCGAGATTCCTGCAGAATTGGGCGCAGATGCTCCAATCAACGAGAAGGAGATTGACCTCATCCAGAAGATGAACGACTTCGCAGTAGCCGTAGCCGATGCCGGCAACAACTACAACCCTGGTGGCATTGCCAACTACTGCTACGAGCTGACCAAGGAGTTCAACCAGTTCTATCACGACTACAGCATCCTGAATGCTGAGAGCGAGGCAGAGAAGATTACCCGCCTGGTTCTTGCAGCCAATGTTGCCAAGATTCTGAAGAACGGTATGGCTCTGCTCGGCATCGAGGTTCCTGAAAGAATGTAAAATTTTAGGTAATTAGAAGTTGTCAGGAATATAGCACTCCTGAAAAACTTCTCAAGATATAATTAACCTACAATTTAAAAAATGAATATTGACTATTGACAAATAATGAGCATCCCCAGAGCCAGACTTTGGGGCTTGCTCATTTCTTTTTTATTACAGGTCAGTAATACCAATACAGAACTCTCGTATGCGGTTCAGTAAAACACAAATCATCTATCAAATAATAGAAACAAATAAAAGAAACGCAAATGAGTAACATGCCCGTAAATCCTCCTTCATGGAGAAACGATACAGTCTTGCCTTTGCCCAATGAGGTGAAGGCGAACGCCTGGGCTGTGGATGCAGCCTGCTCCGGAAATCCCGGTCCGATGGAATACCAATGCATTGATCTTCAGACTGGTGCGCAGGTTTTCCACTATGGTCCTATCCACGGCACCAACAACATCGGCGAGTTCCTCGCCATCGTCCACGCCCTCGCTCTGATGGCCCAGAAAGGCATTACCGACAAGGTAATCTACAGCGACAGCGTAAATGCCCAGCTCTGGGTAAACAAGAAACAATGCAAGACCAAGCTGGAGCGCACTCCTCAAACCGAGCAGCTCTATCAGGTCATCGCACGTGCCGAAAACTGGCTCCGCACCCACCCCATCACCGTCCCTATCTTTAAATGGGAAACGAAGAAGTGGGGCGAGATTCCAGCCGATTTCGGAAGAAAAGGATAAGACTTTTTACGTAAAACCGATGTAACTGCGACAGTACTTACAAGCAACAGCGATAATACTTACAAGGCGCAAGCAGGCACCGGTCATCAATGAAGCCCCCAAAAGGACTGGGGCTGTTTATTTCTAACAGTACGGTTGAAACGGGCTGAAAGCCCAAAAGCTCTTAGCCCAGGGCATCGCCCTGGGTATAATAGCAATCAATAAGACGCCCTGTAAGGGCAAAAGCTTTGTTTACTGCATGGTTCTTTGAAAGCTTTTGCCCTTACAGGGCGACGGGTTTGCGTTCATAATTACCCAGGGCGATGCCCTGGGCTAGGAGCTTCTGCCCTTTCAGGGCGTATTGGGTAATTTCAACCATACAGGTCGGTTTATTTTATCCTCCAGGATACGAAAATACAAAAATAATTTGGAGGTTTCAGGAATTAATCGTAAATTTGCACCAAATCTAAATAGATTCATAACTAGCTAACTTGTAATTATTAATAATTCAACCAGACAATGAAACAAAAACATTTATTTTGGGGAGCTGCGGTTGCATTGACCTTCCTCTTCAGCGCATCAGCTATTGCACAACCTAGACACACCAAGAAAAAGGTGAAGAAGGTGGTGGAGACCAAAGTTGACGTCTGTCCATTTACCGACAAATGGGTAGAAGACGAGACTAAGTTTGAGGATCGCAAGGAAAAGGCGCACGCTACTTTCGTGCCTTATTCTTCTACTGCCACCATGCAGAAGGACGATTACTTCAAATTCCCATGGCTCACTCCTAAGCACGCCAACTATCTCCTGCTCAACGGAAAGTGGAAATTCCACTACACAGCCGACTGGAAGCAGGGCAAGCCTGAGAAGGATGATTTCTGGGCAGACAACGCAGATGTTTCTTCATGGAAGGAACTCCAGGTGCCTCTGAACTGGGAAATGGCAGGATATGATGTGCCTGTATATAATAATGTGGGCTATCCTTTCGAGAACAAACCGCCGTTCATCACAGCCTTCAAGGATAATTTCGACAAGAATCCGGTAGGTTCTTATCGCCGTAACTTCAACCTGCCTGAGGGTTGGGAAACTGGAAAGCGTGTGTTCCTGCACTTCGACGGTGCCTGCAGCGCCATCGTGGTTTGGGTAAACGGTAAGTATGCCGGCTATTCACAGGGTGCCAACACCGATGCAGACTTCGATGTTACCAACCTCGTTCGCAAGGGCGACAACAACGTATCGGTTCGCGTTTACCGCTGGAGCGACGGTTCTTACCTGGAGGGACAGGATATGTGGCACCTGGGTGGTATCCACCGCGATGTTTATCTCGTAGCTACTCCAAAGACTTTCGTAGCAGATCATTACATCACATCTGCCCTGAACAAGGATTACACATCAGGCAACCTGAATGTTGACCTGACCATCGATAATGCAGCCAAGGAGAAATCTGAGAAGACGCTGGAGATCGAGCTTCTCGATCCACAGGGTAAGTCTGTTGCCAAGCAGTCTGCTCAGGTAGCGATGACCGCAAAGGATGCTCAGAAGAACTGCCGCCTTACCATTGACAACCTCACCGGTCTGAAGGCCTGGACCTCAGAGCAGCCTAACCTCTATACCGTTATCGTTCGCCAGAAGACAGGCGACCAGGAAGAGATGGTATTCTCTACCAAATACGGTTTCAGAGAGGTGACCATCAAGGATAAACTGGTTTATGTAAACGGCAAGCGAGTATTCTTCAAGGGTGTCAATACCCAGGATATTCACCCACTCTATGGTCACGCCATTGATGTGGAAACCATGCTTCGCGACGTAATCCTGATGAAGCAGGCTAACGTGAACACCGTCCGTACCAGCCACTATCCTCGTCAGGCTAAGATGTATGCGATGTTCGACTACTACGGATTATACTGTATGGATGAGGCTGACGTAGAGTGCCACAACAACCAATCTCTCTCCAACAACCCAACCTGGCGTGCAGCCTACGTGGACCGCACAGAGCGCATGGTATTGAGAGACCGCAACCATCCTAGCGTGGTATTCTGGTCGCTCGGTAACGAGTCGGGCGGTGGCGACAACTTCCAAGCTACCTACGATAAGGTGAAGGAACTCCTGCCTGGTCGCGATGCTTGGGTTCACTACGAGGGCTACAAGCACGGTGCCAAGTACTCAGATTTCGGTTCAGACATGTATCCAAGAATCGAGGTAGTGAAAAAGCAGATGAACGGCCTCAACGACAAGCCTTACTTCATCTGTGAGTATGCTCATGCCATGGGTCAGGCAGTGGGTAACCTGCAGGAATACTGGGATCTCATCGAGGCAAGTACAGGTATTACCGGTGGCTGCATCTGGGATTGGGTTGACCAGGGAATCTACGATACACGCCGCATCCGCAAGGGTCTTCCTCTGAAGGATCCTAAGACCGGACTCCACTACTACACATCCGGTTACGACTATACCAAGATGAACAACGGTTACAGAGGATTCCAGGGCGACTTCATGAGCAACGGTATCATTACTCCAGGCAGAGAGTGGACAGCCAAGCTCACCGAGGTGAAGTATGTTTATAGAGATGTAAACTTCGAGTCTTTCTACAGCCGCGTACTCACCCTGAAGAACAAGTGCGCATTCACCAACCTGGCTGACATCTATGATCTCAGCTACGAGGTGCTCCGCAACGGCGTTTCTGTAGAGAAGAACCAGGTGGCTATCCCATCTGTATTGCCAGGCAAGACCTGCGATATCAACATCCCATACACCACCGCTGTAGATGATAAGGCAGAGTATGTCATCACCTTCAGCCTTGTTCTGAAGAAGTCAACTTCCTGGAGCAAGCAGGGTTATGAGATGGCTCAGCAGCAGTTCAAGCTTTCTGCAGAGAACGCAGGTGGCACATCTGTTGCCGACCCTACCTTCGTACAGAAAGACCATGGCAAATTGCCAGCTATCCAGGAGAAGGGCAAGCTGAAGGTGAAGGATAACACCATCACCGGCAAGGATTTCAGCATCACATTCGCAGAGGATGGAACCCTCGCCAACTGGACTTATCGCAATACTCAGCTCGTTCAGCCTAACGCTGGTCCTGACTTCAACGGTTTCCGCCGCATCGCCAACGACAACGTGAACCTGGGTGCTACAGGTGGTGTTGCCGAGAACGAGAATAAGGAAGAGGGTGCACTCACCGGCAAGAAAATGATGGTGAAGGCTCCTAAGAAGCAGGGCAAGAACGTGGTTGTGGAAACTGCCGTTACCAACGGTAAGGATACTCACCAGATTGCTTACATCATCTATCCTAACGGAACCGTGGATATGAAGGTAACTACCAACAATTCTTCTGAGGAAACCCGAAAAATTGGTATTGCCATGCAGTTTGCTCCTGGTTTCGAGAACGTGGAGTATTATGCCAAGGGTCCTTGGAGCAACTACATCGACCGCCAGAGAGGTTCGTTGTTAGGTTTGTACAAGACCACCGTGGATGGCATGTTCGAAGAGCAGAGTGCTCCTCAGACCATGGGCGACCGCCAGGGCCTGCGCCAGTTGACACTCGACAACAACAGTACGAAGTTGCAGATTACCACCGAGGGCATGGTAGCCTTCTCGTTGTCTCACTTCGATGATGCCCAGTTCAACTACGATGTATTCTATGGTGGCAAGCATCCTTACGACCTGGTACGCTCTAACCAGATTTTCGCTCACTTCGATTTCTGGCAGCGTGGCATCGGTAACCGCAGCTGTGGTGGTGACTCTTGTCTGCCACAGTACATGACTCCGACAGGAGCTCATGAGTTCACCTTGCGCTTCACTCCAATGGCGAAATAAGGAAATAGAAATATGGGTATTATAGTTCATACCCACACGCCCTGAAAGGGCAGAAGCTCCTAGCCCAGGGTAACACCCTGGGTTTTAGGATAAACACAAGAAAGTCGCCCTGAAAGGGCAAAAGCTTTGGAAATGAAAGCTTTTGCCCTTTCAGGGCGATTTTATTATATCACTTTAAATCCAGGGCGCTGCCCTGGGCTAGGAGCTTCTGCCCTTTCAGGGCGTGCTGCGAAATAGCTTTTAGTAATCCTGGATGTAACCCTTGGTAAACATATCATACGACAGGGCTTCCAGTTCAGCGAGCGTCATGTGCTCCACGGCGTGCTCTATTTTGCGAATCAACTCGTCTCTCTTGAAATCATCGTTATCGCTCAGGCGCGATGTAAATCTATTGCTCATACTCGTTCGTAATTATTTATTATATTATTATCATACACCTCATGGTTGATTAAGCGGATGTTATGAGGAAGCTTTGGTGCTGCTGTCCCGGCAGTTACCACGTTTTCCACAGATGTGGATAAAGATGTTTCTACCCTGATTTCATCCCATAATCCGGCATCGAGGAAAGCCTGATGGGTGATGGCGCCACCTTCTACTATCAGCGATTGCACCTTATTATTATATAGGTACTGCATCATCTGCTTCAACACCTCTTCCTTGCCCTTGGAGAAATCCAAACCCTCGAAACAAGGATGATGGCGGTCGATGACCAGTCGCATCGGGTCCTTGCCGCTCCAGTCTCTCACGTTGAGCTGGCTATGGTCACGCTCATCGGTGATTCTACCTACCAGGATGGCGTCGTTCTCGGCACGAAGCTTATGCGAAAGCATCTTGGTAAATGGTGAAGAAATCGCCATTCCCTGATAATTATTATCCAGAAAACCATTCGCAGTCTGCGCCCATTTCAGGATGATGTATGGTCGCTGATGGGTATTGAAAGTGATGAAACGCTTGTTCAGTTCGAGGCATTCCGCCTCTAGAACACCCACCGTTACCTCGATGCCTGCCTCACGAATTTTCCGGATTCCCCGACCCTGCACCTTGGCGAAAGGATCCACGCAGCCACAGACACATCTCCTTACACCTTTTCTTACGATAAGGTCGGCACAAGGAGGCGTCTTGCCATAATGAGAACAGGGTTCGAGACTCACATAGATAGTGGCTTGGCTTAACAGATGCTCATCTTCAGGCTTAACTGAAGCAAAGGCATTAACTTCAGCGTGCCCCTCACCACATCTTACATGATAGCCCTCGCCGATGATTCTGCCCTCTTCGCTCACGATGACGGCGCCCACCATCGGATTAGGCTTCGCATTCTGCCTACCGTTCTTAGCCAACTGCAGGCAGCGGCGCATGAACATTTCATCTATCTCCTGCTGGCTAAGCGGTTCGCCCGTCTGCGGATTCTGAAAAGATACTTTATTTCGTTCCATATCCTATTTTTCTTCAATTTTCTTACTCATTTTCGATAAAATGTCGTACCTTTGCTCTCAAATCAAATCGCAACAAGCAATATCAAGATGAAAACGTATCAGCAACTTTGGCAATCCCTCACCCCACTTTATGATGCTGGCGAAGCACAGGCTATCGTCCGCACCGTACTCGATGTGAAGTACGGAATGACGCTGACCGACATTATCGGCGGCAAAGTTAATGAAATATCTGCAGACGAGGAAAGAAAACTGGAAGAAATTATCATAAGACTGCAAAAAGGAGAACCTGTGCAGTATGTTTTGGGCGAAGCCGACTTTGCCGGCAGGCCCTTTCACGTGGAGCCAGGCGTGCTGATTCCGAGACCGGAAACCGCAGAACTCTGCCAGTGGATAGAGAAGGATATGATTGAAAAATCAATCGTTTCTTCGGGAGATTCTTCGGGAAATTCTCCTCAGGCGACAGACGACGCTAAGCTGATTCTTGATATTTGCACAGGATCCGGCTGCATTGCCATCACATTAGGACTCAACATTCCTAATTCTGAGGTTACAGGATGGGATATTTCGGAAGATGCCCTCCGAATAGCACAAGGAAATGTGGAAATGATGAAAGCCGGAAATGTCAGAATAGAACATCAGGATGCATTGGCTTTGCCAAAAGCAGCAGAGACTGATAACGAAAAAATGAAGGGCAACGATGATAAAGAGGTTGTGAAGCCCAAGGGGGAAGCAAAGACACCTTCCACCCAAAAATGGGACCTCATCGTGAGCAATCCTCCTTATATCTGCGAAAAGGAGAAAGCGGATATGGAAAAGAATGTGCTGGAGCACGAACCGAGCCTCGCCCTCTTCGTTCCCGATGAAGACCCGCTGAAATTCTACAGAGCCATCGCCGAATATGCATCTTCAGCACTCAAATCCGGAGGAGCATTATACTTCGAGATTAATCCTATCTACGAAAAGGAGACCCGGGAAATGCTGCTAAAACTTGATTTCAAGGATATAGAAACCAAGGAAGATGCTTTTGGAAAGAAGAGAATGATGCGAGCTATGAAATAGTCTATTAGATAAGCGGATTGCAAATCCGCAAAATAATAGGGTCGAACATTTTTTGACGCCGGATTGCAAATCCGGCGGAACGCCTAACGGAAGACAACGCCTAACGGAAGACAACGCCTAACGGAAGACAACGCCTAGCGGAAGACAACGCCTAACGGAAGACAACGCCTAGCGGAAGACAACGCCTAACGGAAGACAACGCCTAACGGAAGACAACGCCTAACGGAAGACAACGCCTGACGGAAGACAACGCCTGGCGATTCCAGAAAGTCCACCGCCAGGCGTCCCTGCGGATTTGCAATCCGCAGTAAAAAAAGGTTCGACCTATCAAAACCGGAGGATTTGTAATCCTCCCAATAAAACATAAATGCATTATGGAATATTATAACAACTCCAAGCGCCCCAAGAAGCCGATGACAGAGCAGCAGGCACTCCTGAAGCTCACCACTCTCTGCACACAAGCCGAACATTGCTCGCAGGAAATGCTCGACAAGATGAAGAAATGGGAACTCCCAGAGGATGCCATCGCCCGAAATATGGAATTCCTGACCCAGAAGAAATTCATCGATGACGAGCGATTCACCCGCTTCTTTATCAACGACAAGATAAAATACAACAAATGGGGCCGCAGGAAAGTGGAACAGGCTCTCTGGATGAAGCACATCCCGAAGGAAATCTCCGACCCAATCTTCGAAGAAATCGAGGACGACATGTATTTGGAAACCCTCCTTCCTCTCCTAAAAAACAAATATAAAAACATCAAAGCCAAAAACGACTACGAACGCTCGATGAAACTCATCCGCTTCGCCCTCGGCAGAGGCTATGGTATGGATGTGATTCACAAATGCATCGACAAAATGAAAGAAGAAGATCTGGGAGACATCGATTTCGAAGACGACTTCTAAAGGTTTAAATTCAAAGTAAACATTAGAAGCTAATCATAAAGTTCAATGTTCAAATTTCAAAGTTAGAAGTAACAACATGAAGCTCAGCCTGTTAGGAAATATCATAGATTTTCTCTTTCCCCGTTACTGTGCCATCTGCGATGAGCGACTGTTGGGCACAGAGGAGATGCTATGCGCCACCTGTCTCCAGGACCTCCCGATTACCCCAACCTGGGAAGCCCCCTATGAGAACAATATGGCTAAGATGTTCTGGGGGCGCATTCCTATCGAAAAATGCGCCGCCCTCTTCTATTATCACAGCCACTCCAATCCAAGTTACATCATCTACAAACTGAAATACCATCATCGTCCAGATACCGGAAACTATCTGGGAAGACTCATCGCCAGCAAAGGTTTCGAATCAGACTTCTTCAAGGATATAGATGCCATCATCCCTATCCCCATCACGAAGTCAAGAAGGAAGACCCGCGGCTATAATCAGAGCGAGGAAATAGCCAGAGGAATACAGGAAAGAACCCATCTCCCCATTATCACAGATGCCATCCGACGAGTAACCTTCACCGAAAGTCAAACCCATAAGGACAGATGGCAGCGACTGGAAAACGTAAAGCATGTATTCCAGCTATCAGATACCTATCACGACAAAGACGGCAAACATCCCATCACCGATCTTGCCGGCAAGCATCTGCTTATCGTAGATGACGTCTGCACCACAGGCGCCACCCTCATCTCCTGCTGCAAAGAACTGCAGAAGGCAGGCAAGATGAAATTCAGCATCACCACCATCGGATGGACACACGATTAAAAATCTATAATTAATAAGCCATTTATGATGATTAATCATTTTTTTGTCGTACCTTTGCAGATATAAATTATAATTATTTAATCCTTATAGAATTATGGACAAGCTAAAGAAAGAATTCGCATCTAAGTTATTGAAGGTTAAGGCTATCAAATTACAGCCTAACGATCCTTTCACTTGGGCTTCTGGCTGGAAGTCTCCTTTCTATTGTGACAACCGCAAGACCCTCTCTTTCCCAGAACTCCGCAACTATGTGAAGCTCGAACTCGTACACGCTATCCTGGAGCAGTTCCCAGAGGCTGACGCTGTTGCAGGTGTAGCTACTGGCGCTATCGCACAGGGTGCATTGGTGGCAGACGAATTGAACTTGCCTTTCGTTTACGTTCGTTCTAAACCAAAGGATCACGGTATGCAGAACCTCATCGAAGGTGAGCTCGATCCTAAGGCTAAGGTTGTTGTTGTAGAGGATTTGATTTCTACAGGCGGCAGCTCACTCAAGGCTGTAGAGGCTCTTCGCAAGAACGGCAACGAGATTGTAGGTATGGTGGCTAGCTACACTTACGGTTTCCCGGTTGCAGAGAAGGCTTTCGCTGATGCTAACGTGAAGTTGGTTACTCTTACAGACTACGAGCACGTGGTAGAAGAGGCTCTCGAGACTGGTTACATCAAGCAGGAAGACGTAGAGTTGCTCCACGAGTGGCGCAAGGATCCAGCTAACTGGAAGAAGTAATTTTTTACCCATCAATAATGAGTACAAGTACATTCGAAAGTAATATCAAACAGATTCCTCACAAGCAGGAATCTGTTTTTAATACTTTGAGCGACCTCAACAACCTGCAGGTGCTCAAAGATCGCTTCGAGCAGGTGAAAGACCAGATTCCTGAGGACAAGAGAAAGGAAATGGAGAAACTCAAGGACCTGAGATTCGACAGCGACAGCATCACTATCAACGCTCCTATGGTGGGCGACCTCAAGATGCGCATCATCGACAGAGATTTTCCAAAAACCATCAAGTTTGAAACAGAGAACAGCCCTATCCCATTCAATTTCTGGATTCAGCTGCTCCCTACAGGAGAATTTTCTTGCAAGATGAAACTCACCATCAAGGCTGAGCTCAATATGTTTATCAAGGGTATGGTGAAGAAGCCATTGCAGGAAGGCATCGAGAAGATTGCTGATGCGCTGGCGATGATTCCTTACCAGGATTAAAAATAAAGAAATTATGGCACATAAACTTTGGGAAAAGAACTTTGAAGTAAACAAGGAAATCGAACGATTCACCGTAGGTCGCGACCGTGAGCTCGACCTCTATCTCGCCAAATACGACGTGCTTGGCAGTATGGCACACATCACCATGCTCGAAAGCATCGGACTTTTGGAAAAGGATGAGCTTACCCAGCTCCTCGCAGAATTGAAGAATATCTACGCCATCGCCGAGAAAGGCGAGTTTGTCATCGAGGACGGCGTGGAGGATGTTCATTCCCAAGTAGAATTGATGCTCACCCAGAAACTGGGCGATATGGGCAAAAAGATTCATTCAGGACGCTCACGCAATGACCAGGTTTTGGTAGATCTCAAGCTCTTCACCCGTCATGAGTTGAAGGAGATTGTTGACGCTGTGAAGATCCTCTTCGACGAGCTGATCCAGAAGAGCAACCAATATAAGAACGTATTGATGCCGGGCTATACCCACCTCCAGGTGGCTATGCCTTCATCTTTCGGCCTCTGGTTTGGCGCTTATGCTGAAGGACTTGCTGACGATATGCTCTTCCTTCAGGCTGCCTATCGCATGACCAACCGCAACCCATTGGGTAGCGCAGCAGGCTACGGCAGCTCTTTCCCTCTGAACCGCACCATGACAACCGAACTGCTCGGTTTCGACAGCATGGACTATAATGTGGTCTATGCCCAGATGGGTAGAGGAAAGATGGAGCGCAACGTAGCTTTTGCGATGGCTAGCGTGGCAGGAACCCTGGCAAAGATGGCTTTCGATGCCTGCATGTTCAACTGTCAGAACTTCGGCTTCGTGAAGTTGCCTAAGGAGTGTACCACCGGTTCAAGCATTATGCCTCACAAGAAGAACCCAGACGTATTCGAGCTGATTCGTGCCAAGAGCAACAAGCTCCAGAGCTTGCCACAGCAGATTATGCTCATCATGAACAACCTGCCTGTGGGTTATTTCCGTGATCTTCAGATTATCAAGGAAGTATTCCTCCCAGCTTTCGACGAGTTGAAAGACTGTCTGCAGATGGCTGCCTACATCATCAACAAGATGGAGGTTAACGAGCACATCCTCGATGATCCTCGTTATGATCCGATGTTCTCTGTTGAGGAAGTAAATCAGCTTGCCGCTAACGGAATGCCTTTCCGTGATGCTTACAAGACTGTGGGATTAGAGATTGAAGCTGGTGAATTCAAGCCAAACAAGGATATCCATCATACCCATGAGGGAAGTATCGGCAATCTCTGCAACGATAAGATCCAGGCACTTATGGAACAGACTCTCTCTGAGTTCCATTTCGAGCGTATGGAGAATGCAGAAAAGAATCTCTTGAAATAAAGGATATCCCTTGAAATCAAAGAGAATCTTGAAATCAAAGAAATCTCTTAATACATTAGAATCTTTTTGAACTCAATGAAGAAAAAAACATCTATATATAATCATATATATAATAAGGTGTATATATATAATAAGGTGAAGAGAATGGCAGCAAAAGCTGTGCTCTTCACCTTTTTGTGTATCTGTCTCATTCTTTCCTCCTCGCTTCTGGCATCCTGCGATGCAGACAACAGCATCAGCACCCGATACCCATGCCAGTTTATCTTCCGAACCATCTACCATCCAGGAAGCAGCATTGAGACAGCTCTCCAAGGAGCCGGCACCTACACCATGATTAGTGCCAAAAAGATAAATGGTGCCTGGAATATCTATTCCACCCTCAACGATGGCAAGAGCCATACTGAAACCATTGTCCTCTCTACAGCCAAGGAAAACTATGCCAACTATAGCCATCTAGGAGCAGGAAATGACCTGAAGAATGCCACCAAGAATGGTTTCATCCTCGGCACATCCAACTTCAATGGCTATGTAGCATGGGACAGACAATGCCTGAACTGCATCCTGCAATATGGCGGCACCAACTATCCGCTGGAGTGGACGGGCAACAGACAATCGGTCATCTGCAACAAATGTAAAAGAGTATATAGCCTAGAAAATGGTACCATCACAAGCGGTGGAAAGGGAAAAGAAGACAAGATGCTGATGCAATATCGGGTAAGCTACACAGGTATTGGCAGCGTGCTGACAGTAGGAAATTAGGTTTCTACGAGAAAAAATGCACGTTTTTGAAGAAAAATGGCGTATTTTTTCTTAAAAGTTGTAAATCTATTTGGTGGAACCGGGAAATTATATTACCTTTGCACTCGCAATTAAGTAACGCGGAAATAGCTCAGTTGGTAGAGCACAACCTTGCCAAGGTTGGGGTCGCGGGTCCGAGTCCCGTTTTCCGCTCAACTCTTAACGTTTACCATGCCGCAATGGTGGAATTGGTAGACACGAGGGACTTAAAATCCCTTGGCCAGTAATGGCTGTGCGGGTTCGAGTCCCGCTCGCGGCACTCCTCCCTTAAAATTTTTCTTATGAAAAAATTTGCATACATCATATTTCTTATTTCATCGATTTTACTAACATCATGTGGTGTCAGTAGTGGTCACTTTAAACTTGAGGGCAAATTTTTAAATATGAATCAAGGTGAATTTTATGTTTATAGCACAGATGGCGGCATGGAAGGCGTGGATACCATCAAAGTTGTAGGCGGTAGATTCACATACGAGATGCCCTGCCATGACGATTGCACGCTGATGATCGTTTTCCCAAATTTCTCTGAGCAACCTATCTTCGCAGAATCAGGAGAATCTGTGGAGCTGAAAGGCGATGCTTCCCACTTGAAGGAAATGGAGGTAAAGGGCACCAAGAACAATGAGTTGATGACCAAATTCCGCAAATCAATTCTTGGCAATACTCCGCCACAGGAAAAGAAACAGGCAGAACTCTTCATCGAAGATAACGCAAAGTCGGTAGTAAGCCTCTTTCTCATCAAGAAATACTTCATTGCCACCCCTCAACCAGATTACAAGAAAGCATTCTCTCTCCTTACTCTGTTGGAGAAAGAACAGCCTAAGAATATTCAGGTAGGTAAACTGAAGCAGCAGATTTCTGCAATGAAAGACGCAGGAATTGGCACCAATTTACCAACTTTCACGTCATACGACACAAAAGGAAAGCTCATCTCCAGCACAGAACTGACCAGTTCACCTGTTGCAGTCATCTATACCTGGGCTACATTCAATTATGACAGTCAGGACATACAGAGAGAGTTGAAGAAGCGCCAACGCTCATCACAAGGCAAACTCAAGCTGATGGGCTTCTGCCTGGATGCAAGCAAGAGCAGCTGCCAGGAGAATATGAAGCGCGACTCTATCAACTGGGCTGTAGTATGCAATGGAGAAATGCTGGAAGACAAGACTTTGAAGAAGTTGGGACTCACTTCTATGCCCGACAACATCATACTTCAAAATGGAAAAATAACAGCCCGAGGCCTTAACAAGCAAGATCTATACAACAAACTAGACCAACTGCTGAAATAATACCGCGAGCTCTAACCTTCTAAAAAAGAGCTTATGTTAGTAAAAACCTATTGTGCAGCAGTCAACGGACTGGAAGTCACGACTGTAACTGTAGAAGTCAGCCTCAACACAGGCGTAATGTATCATCTTACGGGCTTAGGCGACGAGGCGGTCAAAGAAAGCCGTAACCGTATCGCAGCAGCCATGCAGTATAGCGGCTATAAATTTCCAATAGCCGACATTACCATCAACCTGGCACCCGCCAACCTGCGCAAGGAGGGCAGCAGTTTCGACCTACCTCTAGCCATCGGCATTTTAGGTGCCAATGGCAACATCCCCGAAGATCATCTCAAAGAATACATGATGGTGGGCGAATTGAGCCTTGACGGCACATTGCAACCTATCAAGGGAGCCCTGCCTATTGCCATCAGGGCAAGGTCAGAACACTACAAAGGTCTGATTGTACCGGAACAGAACGCCCGGGAAGCCGCCGTCGTGAACAATCTGGAGGTTTATGGAATGAAAAACCTCTTTGATGTCATCCAGTTTCTTGGTGATAAATCATCCCCCACCCCAACCATTGTAGATACCCGTAAGGAGTTTTACGAGAACCAGGTTCATTGCGACTATGATTACGCAGACGTAAAGGGCCAGGAAAACGTGAAGCGTGCCTTGGAAGTAGCCGCTGCCGGCGGTCACAATCTCATCATGGTAGGTCCTCCCGGCTCGGGAAAATCCATGATGGCAAAACGTCTCCCCTCCATTCTTCCACCCCTTACACTCTCAGAAAGCCTGGAAACTACCCAGATACATTCCATAGCTGGCAAATTAGGCAAAAACGTATCCCTCATTGCCCAGCGCCCTTTCAGAGCGCCTCACCATACCATCTCGCAAGTAGCACTGGTAGGTGGAGGAACTTCTCCACAACCCGGCGAAATATCTCTTGCCCATAATGGCGTGCTCTTCTGTGACGAATTGCCAGAGTTCAACAAAACCACCCTGGAAGTTTTGCGCCAACCTCTGGAAGACCGCCACATCAACATCAGCAGAGCCAAATACGCCATTGATTACCCTTGCTCGTTCATGTTTGTAGCAAGCATGAACCCATGTCCTTGCGGCTACTATGGTGACCCTACGCATCATTGTGTCTGTACCCCGGGACAGATACAGCGCTACATGAACAAGATTTCCGGTCCGCTACTCGACCGCATCGATATCCAGTGTGAAATCAGTCCAGTACCTTTCAAGGACATTTCCAAGGCAGCCCCTGGCGAACCAAGTGCCAGAATCAGGGAAAGAGTAATCAGAGCCCGAGAGATTCAGGCAGAAAGATTCAAGGATTTCAAGGGAATACACTGTAATGCCCAGATGACGGAACGTATGATTCATCAATTTGCGGAACCAACAGAGGAAGGAATCAACCTCCTCAGAATGGCAATGGAGAAACTATCCCTTTCTGCACGTGCCTACAACCGTATCTTAAAAGTTGCCCGTACCATTGCCGACCTTGCCGGAAGCCAGCAGATAGAACCTCAACATCTGGCAGAAGCTATCGGATATCGGACACTAGATAGGGGAGATTGGGCAGAAAGAGGACATTTCTAAGACAATTATCAGCCAAAACATATAAGAAATTCGTCCAAAGAAGGGGTATTTTTTATTGCACAGTAAGAAGATTGATTATTAAAACAGCAAGACTCAAAACAATAGTAAATGATAATGATTGTGCAACCCTTATCAGAAAGACCTGAAGGGCAAGTACAAAAAAAGGCTCGGGCTGGAAAGCTAGAGCCTTTTTTAGTATCTGAGTTTTAGAATTCTCCTATCTAAAACTATCAAATTACACCTTATTATATATATAAAGGAGAAAAAGGACACCTAATTATTCCGCATTTCCAACATTTTTTTGTAATTTTGCACCCAAATAACAAAAATATATTAGCTAATATGGAACAAAAGAAATTCAAACGTACCACTGTTACGGCAGCATTGCCTTACGCTAATGGTGGTGTGCATATCGGCCACCTGGCAGGTGTTTATGTGCCAGCCGATATCTACGTACGCTATCTTCGCCTTAAAAAGCAAGACGTTGTTTTCATCGGCGGTAGCGACGAGCATGGTGTACCTGTTACCATCCGTGCCAAGAAGGAAGGCATTACCGTACAGGAAGTAGTGGATCGCTATCACAACCTCATCAAGAAGAGCTTCGAGGATTTCGGCATCTCCTTTGATGTTTACAGCCGCACGACTTCTAAGGTTCACAATAAGTTTGCTTCTGATTTCTTCCGTACTCTTTACGATAAGGGCGTTTTGGAAGAGAAAGTAGAAGAGCAGTTCTGCGATGAGGTTACCGGCGAGTTCCTTACCGACCGTAACATCGTGGGTACCTGCCCTCGCTGCGGTGCAGAAGGTGCATACGGTGACCAGTGTGAGAAGTGTGGTGCGACCCTCTCTCCAGAAGAGTTGATCAACCCTACCAATAAGAACAACCCTGGTCATGGCCTCATCAAGAAGCCTACCAAGAACTGGTATCTCCCACTGGGCAAGTATCAGGACTGGTTGAAGCAGTGGATCCTGGAAGGTCACAAGGAGTGGCGTTCCAATGTTTACGGACAGTGCAAGAGCTGGTTGGATATGGATCTGCAGCCTCGTGCAATGACCCGCGACCTGGATTGGGGTATTCCTGTTCCTGTAGAGGGAGCAGAAGGCAAGGTTCTCTATGTCTGGTTTGATGCTCCTATCGGTTACATCTCCAATACCAAGGAGCTTTGCGATGCACAGCCAGAGAAATGGGGTACATGGCAGAAGTGGTGGCAGGATCCAGAGACACGTCTCGTTCACTTCATCGGAAAGGATAACATCGTGTTCCACTGCATCATCTTCCCTACCATGCTGAAGGCTCACGGCGACTATATCCTGCCGGATAACGTACCAGCCAATGAGTTCCTGAATCTTGAGGATGATAAGATTTCTACCTCTCGCAACTGGGCTGTTTGGTTGCACGAGTATCTCGTAGATCTCCCTGGCAAGCAGGATGTCTTGCGCTATGTATTGACAGCCAACGCTCCAGAGACCAAGGACAACAACTTTACCTGGAAGGATTTCCAGGAGCGCAATAACTCTGAGTTGGTTGCCGTTTATGGTAACTTCGTAAACCGTGCTCTCCAGCTCACCAAGAAGTACTGGGGCGGCGTGGTTCCTGCCTGCGGCGAATTGCAGGAGGTTGACCAGAAGGCTATCGCTGAGTTCAAGGATGTGAAGGAGAAGGTTGAGCAGTATCTCGACGTATTCAAGTTCCGTGAGGCTCAGAAGGAGGCTATGAACCTGGCACGTATCGGTAACAAGTACATTACAGAGTGCGAGCCTTGGAAGGTTTGGAAGACCGATCCTAAGCGTGTGGAGACCATCTTGAACATCTCCCTCCAGTTGGTTGCCAACCTTGCCATCGCCTTTGAGCCATTCCTGCCATTCTCATCAGAGAAGCTCCGCAAGATGATCAATATGCCAACCTTCGAGTGGACTCAGCTGGGCAGCACAGAGCTCCTCAAGCCTGGTACACAGCTTGGCGAGCCAGAATTGCTCTTCGAAAAGATTGAGGATGAGGTGATCGAGAAGCAGCTCCAGAAGCTCGCTGACACCAAGAAGGCTAACGAGGAAGCTTCTTACAAGGCTGCCCCTATCAAGCCAGAGGTTAGCTTCGATGATTTCGAAAAGCTCGACATCCGCGTAGGTCACATCCTGAACTGCGAGAAGGTGAAGAAGTCTAAGAAGCTCCTGAAGTTCACCATCGATGATGGCTCAGGCGTAGAGCGTACTATCTGTTCAGGTATCGCAGCATACTATGAGCCAGAGCAGCTGATCGGCAAGGATGTACTCTTCGTTGCCAACTTTGCTCCTCGCAAGATGATGGGTATTGAGAGTCAGGGTATGATTCTCTCTGCCGTTAACTTCGACGGCTCACTCAATGTTACCTCTCTCTTGGGTCAGGTAAAGCCAGGAAGCCAGGTAGGATAATCGTTTCGAAAAAAGCTCTATATCTTCAATACTGAGGATATAGAGCTTTTTCTTTTCAGCTAAAGGAGTAAAAAGTGATATAATCAACTAAAGCGCAAACCGATAGCCTACCGTAAAGGTGAATACCTTATTCTTGGAATCGCCGGCAACAGTCTTATTCACCTTGGTCAAACCGATATGATAGCGAGCATCCAGAATCACATTCATATACTCATACGATAAACCCACAGGAATAGACACATTCACCTTCTTGGCAGCGTATGTGCTTTCCACATCCCGGCTTTCCTTGTAAAGAGTAGAACCCGTCTTATTATCCTTCTCCAAATCAGTTTCTTCCGACAGCATTTTGCCATCTCCACACAAGAACCCCACCTGTGCACCAGCCATAATGGCAAACTGAGGAGCCACGTATGCCTTCAGCATCAAAGGCACCTGAACATAGTCAAGATTCAGGCGATGATCCTTCACACCCGTATATTTCTTGATACCATTATTACCCGTATCCCCATTCACAGCCATCTCATAATCACCCCAGCGGGCACCCTGACGGGCATAATAAGCACCCAGAGAAACACCCAGGTAATCTGTGGCACGATACTCCACATCGAGTCCACCCAGGAATCCCGCCTTACTCTTGGATTTCACCTCCCGGTTGTTTTCCGTTGGCAGATAGATGGAATTATCACTCAGATTGGCAATAGCCACACCTACTCGGGGTATCACCGAGAATTTACCTACAGGATTCTCCCCACCTTGCGCCATTGCCCCCATAGCAGAAAGCAACAGCATCATCACGATAGCAATATTCTTTTTCATCATATTCATTTTTTGAATTACACCTTATTATATATAGAGAGATAAATTCAATTCTATATATAGATAAACTCAAAAACACGAAGAATATTGCATCCATACTGAATAAGGTTAGACTTCTATAGATAATACGTTTTAATAAATGAATCTCGTAAAGCTCTATATCCCAGCTCGGATATAGGGCTTTTTTATGTGAGATGCAGTGTGCACCAAACCTGTTAATTATAAGTAATAAAAACAAAAAAACTGTTGCTTTTGTTACTTATACGAAACAAAAAGAGTATCTTTGCGGAAAGTTTTACTCGTATGAAACGTCAGGGGACGGCAAGGTTGTGGTATATGTTTCTTGCAACAGCAATGGTTTCACACAACATTAAGTACGCAGAAAGACTCCATAAAGCGGTATGTTGGAGATATTCTCTTGTTGACGATAAGGCAACATAGAATAACGTATGGCAGATATGTCAGGGTGCTCCTTAAGATAGTTATGCAATGAGGTGGCTTTGATGCTTGTACCGCCTTTTACTTCTATAGGCAATAATGCCCCTTCACGCTGAACGAGGAAATCCATTTCCATACGACAAGTATCAGAACTGTAATAATAGATGTGGGTAATACCCGATGCAAGCAACTGCTGAAGGACATACTGTTCTGTGAACGCTCCTTTGTACTCCGTGAATACGTTATCGCCAAGTAACACATCCTTTGCAGCGGTATCAGCCATAGCCCCCATCAGTCCACAATCGCACAGATACAACTTGAATGCCGACAAGTCTTCATAAAACTTCAACGGCAACTCAGGCTTTGTCACCTTAGTTATTTTATAAACCAAACCGGCATCCACTAACCACTGTATGGCTAACTCAAATTCCTTGGCTCTGCCACCCTTCTTCAATACCCCATAGACAAACTTCTTATTCTCTTTCGAAAGCTGACCGAGTATGGACTGCCATACCATATCTATGCGAGGCACCTCCTGTGCAGGAGCATGCTTGGAGAAGTCGCTTGCATAATTGGAGAGAATTTCATTCTGAATAGTGCGCACTTGCCCGAGCAATTTGTTTTCCATATACATCTTCACAACTTCAGGCATTCCGCCCACGTAATAGTATTGACGCAAATAATCTTTCAGTTTTTCGTGGAACGCATTCATCAACGCATAATCCTTGCTGTGCATCAGCTTGAGCAGCTGGTCCTCTCCCATAGCCATAAGAAATTCTTCAAAATCCATAGGGAACAGACGCATTGTCTGAACCTTGCCTACGGGAAATGACACACCTGCATGCAGGGCAACCCCCAACAGCGAACCTGCCACCACAATATGATACTCTGGAGCATCTTCGCAGAAATACTTCAAAGCTTCCAACGCCTGTGGGAATGCTTGCACCTCATCCAAGAATATAAGGGTTTTACCAGGAATTATATCCACACCAGTCAAAGCACTTAATCCTCGAATGATTCTCGCCGTATCGAAGTCGCCTTCATATATGGCTTGCAGGTTATCATTCCTATCGCAACTTACATAAGCAAGATTATCAAACTCTGCACGACCGAATTCTTTAAGAACATAAGTCTTGCCACATTGTCTTACCCCGTTTAATATCAACGGCTTATGACACTCTTGATTTTTCCATTCTACAAGCTTAGTATATATCTTTCTCTTCATATCTTTACACTTTTAGACACATAAAACCATCAGATCATTACACTTTTCGACACATGATAATATCGAAAGCTTACACTTTCTGACACGTAATATCAATGCAAAACTACACTTTTTTACACATACGACCAAATAAACATTGAGCATAAAGCGAGATTTTAAGATATTTTAAAACAACAGGTACTTCAAACCATGAAAACAGGTAGCACGAAACCACCACACTGCCATATCATCCACTCAACAGGTATCAAGACACGATGAAGGGTCTATACGCCACTTGTCATCGTGGCATATAGACCCTTGTCGTTTCCCGTGAGGTGCGGGTGACTATAATTGCTGGGCACCTTATACTCCTGCCCAGCTTAGGAGTTTATCTAATGTTATTAATTTCTAAATTGTTATTAATATGTTTTACGTCCACATTTTATGGATTTGAATGTTTTTCCAAGAAATTGTCGTTGTACATGATCCGGAGAATTTGCATACTTCTCAGATTCATCAGATTTCCACCCTTCATAATCACTTCCTGTCATAACCTTTTGATCTTTTGACAAAATTAAATCTACATTTTCAGTAGGTACACCTTCAAAGATACGGAAACCTGCAGTGGAAATATTACCTAATGTCACCGATTTTAACATTCGACAATTTAAAAAGGCATAGTCACTTATAGATGAAACTATCGGAGCATAGATTGTTTCAAGACCATTACACTCCCGAAAAGCATACCAGTCTATACTCTTTACATTTTGCAAGCTAATTGATTTCAGCGCTTGACAATACGTAAATGCACTAGGCAAAGCCTCAACTCCGTAAACAGTTAAATCTATACTGCCTTCACTTGCACTGCTTAGAGCTTCTCTTATAGCATTAAACACACTAATATCTGCATTTGCAGCCAAATTATTGATTACAATGTTCGTATTGCCCACAGCCAAAGCATTTTTTATAATTAGTACGGCATTTTCTGTAGTTGTTACAGCATCGCCACCGGTAATTGCATCTCCTTTACCCCAATCCGTAACTCTTACACTTCCTATTGTAACTTTGTCCTTACCTATTTTTACATCATAGGTATAGCTCTTGGCTTTTTCTAGAGCAGGAATTCCCGTTACATACAGTTCTTTAGTCTGAGTAGGGTTGACCACCTCACCATCATTGTATGTCACTGTGAGTTTGAGGAATTTCTCTGTAGAATTGGCATCTCCAGGAGATACCAAAGCATAGAACACATTGTTGCCACTTTCTTCTTTTTTATAAGTTTTGATGGCTGCGTAGCTGTCACCATCTCCTGCAGGAACTTTCAGCTTAGAATAAACTTCTACGGCAGAAAGCGTAGGGTTAAGATCTTTGAACTCATCTCCAAACCCGCTTACTTTGACAATGACGCGAGCCGTCTGACGTTCAAAGTTCAATGTCAACTGTCTGTCGGAAGGTATATATGCCTTTTCTATAGTTTCTCTGCTTATCATATAATCTGACTTCTCTATTTTGTCAACTGTAGATTGGTCTGCTGAGACATAACCTACAGAGAAAGAATTGGTGGTACTTTCATCCGCCTTCTCAGGATAACAAGCCTCGAAAGCCTGGGCATTACCCGTCCAGACCAGATAGTCACCAGCATTCGCAGGTGCCCATACCTCGCCCGTCTTCTTATAAATCACGGTTTTACCCTCAGTAGTTACGCTGATTACATCGTTCTCATTAAAATTCTGTTGTTCCGCTTCTGTACCCACAGGATTGCTACGGGTAAAAATGCTGTTTCCACCAACGGTGGCAGCAATCTTCACCTCATTGGCGGCAGTGTTAGTGCCCTGCTCTTCATCTGTAGAGCAAGCGGCAAGCATTGCTATAACTGCAAATGCTCCCATATATCTTGTAATCTTCATATCTTGTCTATTTTAAATGTCAAACAAATCTTTAATCAGTCTCTAAACTACCAGTTGTTCCAGTAGTTCCTTCTTCCCAAGGTTTCGCACTTATGGCACCCCCTTGCACTACATCCTTACCAACTAACAGAAGCAGGTCATGTTTCTTACCAGATACAAAATTCACATCGCTGGTGGATGTCCAGATGTAATCATTGCCATTCACCTTAAACGAGATACAGAATACTCCTGCCCTAATCCACTGTGGAATCACAATGGCAGAATATTTGAAGGTGGCATGGTCGGTTGTTTTATCCGCCTTCTTGAATGCTACAGTTTCAGGAGTAATGGCTTTTGATGCCATGCCGTCAAATTGAACACTTATAGGGTCTGCTGCAAAATTCACCTTACTGCGGATAAAGGTGCCATCCACCTTGACATCAGTTACGGTTGCTGACGTAACAGGCTTTTCTTCATCCTGATTAAACTGGTCTCTTAACTCGATAGTGAGATTCAGCTGACTAAGGAGATGGGTGAATGTGACATCAACCGCTTTGCTGGTATTCAATTCCGAACCAGGCGTGAATCCTGTTTGCTTATATACAATAAGGTCGGATGAATAGTCTTCAGCATTGCTTTGGTCTTCTTTTACAGAAAAGGCATAATCAGTCTTTCCGAAGACTTTAACTTTGCCACTTGCATCTTCGGTAGTCTCCTGAAATGGCGCATAAGCCAGGATATCAACAGGGGTAGTTGAATTCTGCCAAAACATCTGGGTAGCCGGAATCCAATTGCTTCCATCCTTTGTTACCTTGACATTATCATAGGTATAGGTTGTACTATTAGCATTTTTGATGCAGAAGCCGAACGATTTAAGCTTGTCCGTACTGTTTCCGTAAGAGGCACGGGTATTCATGCCATCTACACTTGTCATGATTCTAACCACATTATCCATTGGATAATTGCTCTGTGCCAAATCCTCATCGTTGGAGCAGCTGGCAAAAACTGCCGTTGCCAAAGCTGCCATTGTTAATATTTTAATTGCTTTCATATTGTCGAATTTTATGTTTTAATTTTAAGAAAGTTACTCGTGAGCCTCGCCCTTGATAGGGTCGCCTGTAGAACCCCAGCCAGAGATGTTTACATCGCCAAGTTTTATGACGTCACGTCCAACCTCTAGGTTGACTGTAGTAATCTTGCCACTCTCAAACTTAAAAGGAGTGCCGTTGTCGTAGATGAAGTCCTTGCCGCCAATGGTGATAGTAATCTTCTGAACACCATCCTGCGGGATGATGATGGAAGCATATTTCTTGTTGGCGGTTATAGCCGGCATGTCGAAGTCGGCTTTATCTTCTGCTACAGTAGATGGGGTGACAACCTTGGTCAGATAATTGACGGTTGCTTTTTTTGCGGCATTGCCTACAGCTACCTTATCTACAGTAGGTCCCTCTGTTCCCCACTGGTTCTTATAGGTAAGGTTCACCACAAGTTTTGCCATTACATGGGTAAAGGTAAGAGGAACAGGTTGCTGTTCATCGACATTATAGGATAAGCCATCTTTGTTGACTGCCACCAAGAGGTCGCTTTCCACTTGCTTTGTCTCATCGAATGTATATTCTCCGGCAGAAAGGTCGGATATTGCTGAAATAGGGTATACACCGATGAAATAATGCTTGTCGCGGTTGTTCTTCCAAAGCATCTGTGGATTGGATATCCATGAGCCGTTTGTCAGCTTATTGATGGCGTTATTCACCACACGCTCGCGTGTCTCTGGAGCAACAGTTGCATCGCCAGTCCAGGCATATACACTGATTTCATCACCCTCTTCAAAGGTTTGTCCACCCTTCTCATCTGTGGCAACACGTGTCATATTGCCGATACTGGTTGAAACGGTGATATACTTGGAGGTCTCGCCTCCGATACCGTTCTCGTTGTCAGAACAACTGCCCAATGTCAAAGCCATTGCCATCAGGGCAAAGAGATAAGTCTTCTTTTTCATTGTCTTTTACTATTTTATGTTTATATTCTTGTTTTGATTCTTGCGTAAATGAGAGGGTCGCTTAATCTTCAGGATTCAGGATTTCACCACGATAAATCCATTCCTCAGTCCAATCATCTATCTTCGTGCTCGTAAGATACATGTAAGGTTTCATCTCCTCAAATTCCAAGTTTATCTTGTACTTGCCGCCAGATTTCATGACGGGTGCTTCGATGTCGTAGTTGCTAACTACTCCCCCAGGAGAAATCAGTTGGATAAACAACTTGGTGGTATGAAAACCGTTGGCTGTCGGCATCAAGCGTAATGTTTCCGTTTTTAAAGTTTCGCCAGGCACTGCGATTCTCAAAGGTATATCACACTCTTCCTTGGTATAGCTTGCCGTCCCGAATGTTCCATCCTCATTCTTTTGCAGGGGAAGGAGTCCGGTTGCCACATTCAGAACCTTACCTATCATTGCAAAATTGTCAGGAACTCCTTCAATGAAGATGGTCAATTCTGCAAGTATATGGCGCATTTCATTTTTGGTTATGTAGTTGACATTTGATTTGTCTATACCGATGTCCGTGACACCATAATAGGCATGGTCGGGAGAGGCACTTGGATTGGACAGTCCGATTACCAGACTGTTTATGTTGTCAACGGCTCTTGTCTGCTCACTGATGGTGAACGGATCCACCAGGTTGGTGGTGATGAGAATGCGGTAGTTACCTTCCGGCAGGTCATATCGCTCTTTTGCCATTTCCTGCGCACTGCCATGCTGGCTTTGCGCCACCTGCGTGCCGTCTGTGGCATTCACGATCCATGTCTTCACGTCCTTCACTTCCGTGCCCTCATCGGCTTCATCAGCCCAGGCAAGCGAAACCGACAAGCCTCCATCCCCTTCGCCATCATGGACATCATGATCGCAGCTAGCCAATAGGCATGGGACGCATAACAGTACCCATAACCCAATATTAAATCTTCTTTTTGCTCTCATTTTCTATCTTGTTTTATGGGTTACTGATGATGATTTGTAGTCTCTACTCGGCGGGCTTTTGGGGCAGTTCTGGAAGCGTCGCTTCCCTTTCCTACTACCGAGATGCGGCTTGCTGCAATACCTCTCTTCACAAGCCAGGTCTTCAGGGCTTGTGCTCGCTGGCGGGAGATGCGTCTGTTGACAGCCACGCTACCTCTTGTGTCGCACCAGCCAGTCACCGTCACCTTCATTTCAGGATTCTCCTTCAATATATGGAGGATGCTTTTCAGCTTGGAAACCTCGCTTGGGCGAATGGTGATGCGGTTGAAGCTGAAGTAGATGACAGGGAATGTCACCTTTACAGGTTCTTTAATATCCTGTTCAACAACTTTTGTTTCAGCCTTATCCACCGTTTCTTTTTCTTTCTGATTGACATTCTCCGAAAGAATGGTATCTTGATGTAGAACTTCCGTTTGTGGAACTGATGGAGTTTCAACTATCTTGTTTTTCTTTTTTGAGAAACTGATTCCCAGTCTGATTCCGCTTTCCCATACGAAGTTGTTCTTGTGCAGATGTTCCGGCATTCCGTCCATACGTTCTCCTGAAAGGCGTGTCAAACCGGAATAGATGCCCAGATTAAGATTGGAGGTCAACTGGTAACCAGCCTGCAAGCTGGCTCCATAGCCCAGATGCCAGCGGGTAGAGCCTTTCATCACCTCGGCATGATCTGCCAGGGTCTGAATATCTGCGCAGGTGGTCACAGCATAGAGATGAGGAGATACGGCTACAGTCCATCGGCTGTGGGCGGTATTGCGTAACAGCCCCAGCAGATTCAGGTGAACCCTTGCACCATACCAGCCCATCCTGACATGGCTTTTCAGTTGGGCACATTCCCAGCTATCCATGCCCAGGACACTTGCCTTGTAGAGCATGCCGTCGCTGCCCAGCCAGTAGTTGCGCTCCACGCAGCAGTCTTGTGCCGACAGGTTCACCTCTCCATATCTGGCAGAGAGTTCTGCTGAGAAAATGGGGTTGAAACGATAGCCGCCATAGATACCGGCAGCCCAGCCCAGGTGGGTCTTGTCATGTCCGAAACTGGAAAAAGTGGATAAGCCGAAAGGCAATCCGCCATCCACGCCCAGATACCATCCTTTGGAATCTGGCAGATTACTATCGCTGGCTTCCGCTTTCGCAAAGGAAAAGGAAAGAATGGAAACAAGCACAGCAACCAGTAATCTAATCTGTGTCGTTGAACGATTCATCATATTTTACTCTACATTATTGTCATTACTTACTACATTAATTTTCATTTACTTACTTCAGAATATATAAGAAGCTTTCCGAAATGATGATTCGGAAAGCCAAATCTTGATTGATAGTATAAGATTCAAATATTTCTTTCGTGCCACAAAATTAGTGTTTTTCACTGAAAAAGGGTGTCGCATTCCCCTGAAAAAGTGTCGCATTCCTACCAAAAAGGAGTAGCATTCCTAGAAATGCTACTCCTTTTTGGCAGATTTTCTCCATTCTGTAGGCGAGCACCCTGCCTTGTTCTTGAAGATGCGGTAGAGATGAGTGCGGCAGGAAAATCCGCATTCGGCAGAAATGATATCGTTGCTGTAGTCGGGATACTCCAGCATCATCTTCTTAGCTGCATTGAAACGGATCTCGCTGAGCCATATTCTGAAATTGGAATGCAGACACTGGTCGAAGAACAGACTCAGTTCGTTCTTCGAGATGCAGAGTGTGTGGGAAAGTATAAGCATGTTCACGTTACAGTCCTTGTAGCCCTGATTCTCACACCAGGCATCCAGGCTCTGCTGGATAAAGTTCCTGCGTTCATCAGAAATAATCTGCAATTGCCTTGGTTTATCATCCGCAGGATCCTGCCGTATGTCAGAATTTTCCTCTGCCCCCCCCATTTCCGGTTTCAGATGGAGGGTTGTTTTCCGCTTCCTTGTCCAGGAGCTCTTCGGTAGGAATGTAATTGCTGCCAAGGGCTATGAATGTAAGGTTGAAGAACAGCAGTGCCATCAGCCCCACAGGAGCCAGTATATATAATAAGGTGGTGGAGAACATGGCTACCGGCAAGACAAGGACCGGGAGACAGAGGATGAATATGCTGGCTCGTGAATATCTCACGTAGGGCAGCATATCCGTAGCCGCCATCGTTTCCAGCATCTTCCTGCGCCTGTTCATCTCCCGTATAATCATATATATGCAATAGGATACACTCACGCAAAACAGTACCAGCATCAGATAAAGTTCTTCTCTAATATACAGACTTTGGTGAAGGCTGACGCCCACGCAGAAGATCAGGATGATGGCGGCATAGATGGCACCGCACACCAGATACATCTTCCTGCGGTTGGCACGGGTGGTCTCCAGATTATAGATGCCCATGCAGATGAGCGAGAAGCAAGGGGTATAGATGAGAATGTTGATCACCGCCCCCAGATCATCGTCTATGGCACGGAATCCGAACTTCATCTGTATCACATATTGTATCGCCAGACCTGTGATGGCTGCTGCTATCATCCATCTTGAACGTTCGTATCGTTTGTTCTTCCATCTTACATGCAGACAGGAGAGTGCCACGATGAAGGCATTGATGAACATGAAGATGAAACAGGCAAACTGAAGTAAAAACAATGAATCCATACGCTTCCTATCTTATGTTTACTTGCTTAAATTTCTAATTACTTGCTTTATGTGTATCAAAGTTGTATATCCCAACAGCGTAAGATAACTATTTATATAGTGTAAAGTCTATGTATTATGCGCCGTGCATCGTTCGAAGTAAGCACGTGCATCGTTCGATGTGAGCGCGTGCATCGTTCGACGCACGTGCTTACTTCGTTCGGTGTGAGTCGCAAAACAAATAGGCAATACACCTCTTTCCCTGCAGGAATGAGCGTATATTGCCTATTATGAATAGATGTGATGATATATAGAGTATCATCCTTTCCTTGTTTTTCTATTATCCGTAGATAACCTTACCATTCTCATCCTCGTAAGGAGCCATATCCTTAGCATACTGGTTCATGGCGCGGAGGCTCATACCCATAGATGAGAAACCACCATCGTGGAAGAGGTTCTGCATAGTTACCTTGCGGGTGAAGTCTGAGAACATCATTACGCAATAGTTAGCGCAATCCTCTGCTACTGCATTTCCGAGTGGAGACATCTTGTCAGCAAAGTCCATCATATTCGCGATATCCTTGATACCCTTACCTGCAGTTGTTGCTGTAGGGCTCTGAGAGATGGTATTGATGCGGACATGCTTCTCGCGACCATAGATGTAGCCGAAGCTGCGTGCGATGCTCTCGAGCATGCTCTTGGCATCAGCCATATCGTTGTAACCGAAGAAAGTACGCTGAGAAGCTACGTAAGTGAGAGCTACTACAGAACCCCACTCATTGATAGCATCCAACTTCTTGGCTACCTGCAACATCTTGTGGAAAGAGATAGCAGAGATGTCCAATGTCTTGTTCAGGAAGTTGTAGTCGAGGTCATCGTATGTACGATGCTTGCGAACGTTAGGGCTCATAGCTACAGAGTGGAGCACGAAGTCGATTTTGCCACCGAGTTTCTCCTGAGCCTCTGTGAATACCTTTTCCAAGTCTTCTACGCTAGTCGCATCAGCTGCGATGATAGGAGCGTTGATCTGTTCAGCGAGCTTATCCAGCGTACCCATACGCAAAGCCATAGCTGTATTACTAAGTGCGATAGTAGCACCCTCTTCAGCAGCTTTTACAGCTACTTTCCAAGCGATTGATTCCTCATTGAGTGCACCGAAGATGATGCCACGCTTGCCTTTTAACAAATTGTGAGTCATTGTTATCTTAATACTATATGTTTGTAAATCGTGCGCAAAATTACGAAATTTGTGCAATATATGCAAGCTTTTTCGCAAAAAAGTGCTGTTTACACCACCTTTTTTGCGAAAAGTCAAGTAAATCGTGCCTTATTTATCATCTATCCGGATGCGGGCCACCAATGGAAGATGATCGCTGTAACCTCCTAAATACCTCGGACCCAGGTAGGTGCGATATGGTTTTTTACCGCCATATTTCTCATCATCTTCGAGCAGGAAAGGCAAATCTCCTATCCTGCAGGCATTTTCCGGATGCTGCATCGATTCGCTCAGCAGTATCTGGTCCAGACTGCGCCATTCTCCATGCCAACGGTAAGTGGCCTTTGCCCCATGGCTACCCCGTGCTCCGGCAGATATATTAATAAGGTGGTGCTGATAGAGATATTCCAGTGCTGGAGAGTCGTGATAATCATTAAAGTCTCCTGCCACAATAATCTTTGCCCTACTTTGAAGCGCATAAATGGAATCCACAGCTTCTGCCAACTGGCTCGCCACCTGCAGGCGGTAAGGACGGGATTCACGCTCTCCTCCCCTTCTACTAGGTGCATGCACCACAAACACATGCAGCGTATCACCCGTGATGACACGTCCCGAAACATAGAGAATGTCTCTCGTAGGACGGGTATCCGGCAGACGTTTCACCCGAATAGACCAGGAACGTATCAATGAAAAGGAAAACGGCTGATACATCAGGACAACATCGATACCGCGCTCATCGGGCGAATCGGTCATCACATACTCATAACCAGCCGTACGGATGGCTGAACGCTTGGTCAGGTCAAACAACACACTGTCGTTTTCCACCTCACAGAGAGCCACCAAGTCGGGAAGCTGCACATCTCCGGAAGCCTCCTCATACCCCAGCCCCACAATCTCCTGCCCCAGATGGTTCACCTTATGCCAATAGCGGTAGGGAGTCCAGTGATAACTACCTTCAGGCAGGAATTCGACATCATTCTTAAGCGAATCATGCCGTGTATCAAAGAGATTTTCGCAGTTTAATTCCACAAAAGTGAGCAAACTTGATAGGATGAGTGTTAAAAACATAGTCATTTATTTTGTATTGTCAATGTTTTAATGTATCTTTGCAGTCAGTTTTCGAAGGTCCCATAGTTTAATGGATAGAACGGAGGTTTCCTAAACCTTTGATCCGAGTTCGATTCTCGGTGGGACCACGTAAACGATAAAAGGTCGCTCCTATTTAACCAGGAAGCGACCTTTTATCGTTTTATAGTCTTGATGATTCCCTATTTCCATCCGGCATTCACCGGACAGAAACAGAAGAATCTCTTATTGTTTACGTTTTACTTAACCTCTGCAACAGCAGCCTCTTCAGCAGGCTCCTCCTTGATCTTACGGCCAAGAACGATGTATGCCATTGGAGATGCGATGAAGATAGAAGACAAAGTACCGAATACAACACCCAGAATCATTGCGAATGAGAAGCTGCGGATGCTGTCACCACCGAGGATGAAGATACAGAGCAACACAAGCAATGTAGATGTAGATGTATTGATGGTACGAGCCAATGTCTCATTGATAGATGCATTGAAGAGCTGCTGACGGTCGCCCTTTGGATGCAACTTCAAGTTCTCACGGATACGGTCGAATACTACCACCTTATCGTTGATAGAGTAACCTACCACGGTCAGGATAGCACCGATGAAGGTCTGGTCAATCTCCAATGAGAATGGAACGAGACCCCACAGGAGTGAGTAGAAACCGATAACTGTCAAGGCATCGAATGCCAACGCAACAGTAGAACCTACAGAGAAGGCAACGTTGCGGAAACGTATCAGGATGTAGAGGAAGATGGCAATCAGAGCGAAGAGCACACTATAGATAGCACCCATAGTGATATCCTTTGCTACTGAAGGACCTACCTTAGTACTACTGATGATAGAACCACCCTGGCGAACGTCTGGGTTCTTGAATGCCTCAACACTCTTCTGAGATACCAGGTTAGCCTTCTTCAAGGCATTGTAAAGGATAGTCTCAGCCTCATCGTCAACAGTTGGACTGTTGCTCTCAATCATATAGTTGGTAGATACACGGATAGTCTTACCATCTGTACCGATAGCGATAGCACTTGTAGTAGCCTTAGTACCATCTGCATTGACGAAAGCACCACCAAGAACGGTACGGATCTGCTCAGGCTCTACAGGATTCTCGAACTGTACTACATAGTTACGACCACCAGTGAAGTCGATACTCTTACTCAAGCCACGAACAAAGAAACTACCGATGAATACCACAGCAGCAACGATAGCTACGGTGAAGGTTGTCTTGTACATAGACATGAACTTGTACTTCTTACCCTGCATCAGGTTGTGAGAAACAGCAGTATCAAACTTGCAGTGCATCCACTTGTCGTGGTTCAACTTATAGTCGTAAACCAGACGAGTCAAGAATACGGCTGTGAAGAATGAAACGATGATACCGATGATCCATGTAGTAGCGAAACCACGGATAGGACCTGTACCGGTAGTCAACAGGATGACACCTGTAATCAATGAAGTCAAGTTAGAGTCGAAGATAGCTGAGAAAGCATTACCATAACCGGCAGCTACAGCCTGCTTCATACCCTTGCCAGAGCGAAGCTCCTCCTTGATACGCTCATAGATAAGCACGTTAGCATCCACGGCAGTACCCAGAGACAAGACCATACCGGCAAGACCTGGCAATGTCAAGGCTGCCTGGAATGACGTCAGAATACCGAGTGTGAAGAATACATTGACGAGCAATGCCAAGTTAGCCATCATACCAGGAACGATGTTGTACATCATCACCATGTAAACCATCAGGAGTACGAAAGCAACAACGAATGAGATGATACCCATCTGGATAGACTGTGCACCGAGAGTAGGACCTACAACCTCCTCCTGAACGATACGTGCAGGAGCTGGCATACGACCAGACTTCAATGTATTAGCCAAGTCCTTGGTCATTTCGATAGTGAAGTTACCAGAAATCTGAGAATTACCACCATCAATCTCACCGTTTACACGAGGAGCAGAGTAAACTACACCATCCAGAACGATAGCAATAGCCTTGCCCACGTTAGCCTTGGTCATCTGAGCCCACTTGCGGGCACCCTCAGTATTCATCTTCATGCTTACAACAGGAGAACCCATCTGGTCGAATTCATCCTTAGCGTCTGTGATGACATCACCCTCCAATGGAGCACGACCTGTAGTAGTAGTCACCTTCAAAGCGTGAAGCTCATAGATGTTCTTCATCTTGATATTGTCAGCAGGCTGTGCACTCCAGAGCAAACGCAAGTCTGAAGGCAGCAGGCGCTTAGCCACTGCAGAATAGATAATCTTGTTGATAGCAGCTGTATCGCGAACGCTGGCATAACCAACAGTACTCAAACCACCACCAAGCTGCAAGCGAGCCAACAGTGGGTGTGCCTTGATGGCAGCAGCATTCTGAGCATCCTCGCCTACCTTGATGGCAGCATCGTCCTTCTTCTTGATAGAGAACTTAGTTTCTGCCTTCTTAGGCTCGGCCTTAGCTACTTTCTTCTTAGCAGCAGCAGAATCAGCTGCTACGGTATCGTTCTTCTCCTCACCGTTATCGCCATTGGCAATACGAGTGTCGAGCTGCTGGAGATAAGGAGCGATTTCCTCAGAGTTATATGTCTCCCAGAACTCAAGGTTAGCACTACCCTGAAGCATCTTACGCATACGCTCTGGCTGGCTGATACCAGGCATTTCTACCATGATACGGCCCTGCTGACCTTCCAACTTCTGGATGTTAGGCTGTACAACACCAAACTTATCGATACGGGTGCGGACAACGTTGAAAGAGTTGTCGATAGCATCCTGTACAGAAGCGCGGATAGCCTTCTCTACCTCTGCGTCGCTGCTCTGAGGAGAAACCTTGCCCTGCAACTGCTGGGTAGCGAACACTTCTGCGAGTTTATGACCTGGTGCGCTCTTATGATAAGCGTTAATGAAAAGTGACACGAAGTCACCACCGTTAGCTTCTTCCTGAGCTCTAGCTTCCTTCATGGCATTGGTAAAACCAGCGTCGGTCTTATGATCGGCAAGGTTTTCAAGTACATCAGGTACAGAAATCTCAAGAATTACATTCATACCGCCCTTAAGGTCAAGTCCAAGACCAATCTGAGTCTCCAAGCAGTTCTGGTAAGAATAAACACCTAAGTACTTAACAGAATCCTTATAATCCTGCTGAGCAATAGGATCTTTAATCTTTGCAGCCTCGCTGTCATAGTAACGTGTGGCAAACGAGAATGACAAATAGAAGATACTTGCGAGAGTCAGTAAGACGGCTACACAAATTACAATTCCTTTGTTTTGCATTTCTATTTTATTGTTATTAATTTATTTATTTTCAGCTTTATAATTCATCATTACATATATAATGACGTGCAAAAATACGCATTTTTTTTCTTATATAAGAATAAATTGCCTTATTTTTGCTTTTTGGGGCGCATTTTTAGCTTACAGATGATAGGATAATGGTCGGAAACCGCTATTTTATCATCTACTTTGCACTCATAAGGCTCCCAATCCTCAGAACACATGATATTGTCTATTCGTACGAAAAATCCACCACGATGATAACTGATTCCCGGTCCATTGCCGCTTTCTACATAGCAATCTACCAGATTCTTAGCTATCGTGCGATGCACGTAAGAGATCGGTCCGTCATTGAAGTCACCGCAAAGGATTGTACTCATCCCCCGATGCTCCCTGATGTATCTCGCCACCGCTTCGGCTTGGGGCGCACGCTTCTTCGTTGCCTCTGCCAACTTCACCACCAGGAGCTTGGAGGTCTGCTCGGCAGTATCTACCTGCAGTTTGCCTACAACCAGTTTCTTGAACTGCTGACGGTCTTCCTTGCTCAAACCCGTTGTCTCCAGATGATTATTGATAAGCAGAACTGGCTTATCGTTGATTTTCAAACGGTAAGCCACACTCATATTCCCCTGCGATTCATAGGGAATCAGTTCCTTGGAAAGGATAGGATATTTACTCAGCAGCATCAAGGCGTTTCCGCCATGGGGATGAACCGTAACGTCCTGATAAGCATAAATCGGCTTCAGCATACTGTCTATCTGCTCTGCATTCCTGCCGGTAGGCTGCGCTTCCTGCAGGCAGACGATATCGGCATTCTGTTCCAACAGGTAAGACAGGCAGATATTCACTCCATCCTCATCTTCCGTCTGGTTTCCGAATCCCCAGGTATTGTACGACAGAACCTTGATGCTTCCCTTCGGAGCATCTCCCTTCATATTGACCGGCATATACTGCCGGACAGGTACGAAGCTGACCAGAAAGCCCAACAAAGGAATGAGAACATACCTGGCACGGAAGACGACCCAGAATATCAGAAAGCCAAGATTGAGGGAAAGAAAGACCGGAAAGAGCAGTCCTGCATTGCAGAATGCGGGAAAACGTTCCGGATTCAGCAGATCGGAATATCCCACCAATAACATAAAGGCAACAGTAGCCACATTGGCTCCTGCCACCATCTTGACCGTAAAATCCCTTAATCCATTCAACATGACGCTATCTGTTACTCTGGTCAAAAAGAGTCTGTTTCTCTTCTCGGGTCAGACTGTCATAACCACTCTTGCGTATCTTATCCAAGATACGGTCAATCTCCTTCTGTGCAGCCTTCTTGCGCTCTTCGGCTTCATCTGTACGCTGGAAATCTGTGGTATAGGTATCATTACGGCTATAATTATCGTTGCGGGTATAGTTCTCATTGCGGGTATAATCGAAACGTTGCTTGGTCTGCTTGTTTCTACCCCCAAACATATTACGTAACTTATCGAAAGAATCGGCAGCAGAAGAGTTATGATAACCTCCATCCATCTGCTTACGCCAGTAACGGATCATGAAGAAACCGAATACCATACCTCCCAGATGGGCAATATGTGCCACACCATCGCCACGGGTTGCCAAGGCAGAGAAGAGCTCGATGGCAGCATAGCCAATCACGAAATACTTCGCCTTGATAGGTACAGGCAACGGGAAGATGAATATTCGCTCATTAGGATAAATCATTCCGAATGCAAGCAGGATGGCATAGATGGCACCCGATGCACCTACCGTGGTCCACATGTTGAGATAATCGCCCATAGCCATACGGGCGCCCTCACCACTTACTACAAACTCATAGGCAGACATATCCTTGACGATATAGGTAACATACTGAGCTGCTTCCTGAAAGAGGCCGGCACCTACGCCGCAGGCTATGTAATAAAAAAGGAACTTCTTCGGTCCCCAGACTCTCTCAACGACACATCCGAACATCCAGAGGGCGAACATGTTGAAGAGAATATGCTCGAAACCACCATGCATGAACATATACGTAAACAACTGATAAATATGAAAATCGGAAGCCATGAAGAAATGAAGTCCCAAGATATCATTGAGAACATACCCATCGGTTCCGTTCTTTCCCATGACCAGGCAGGCCAGAAAGGCCACCACATTCACTATCAGCAGATTCTTTGTAACTATTGGAATATTGCGCATAACAATTTTTGCCTTAACTATTAATGATCTTATTAAAATTTGAAATTTGGTGGCAAAATTACTAAAAATATCCGTGAAATCACCAAAAAATGAGTAGATTACAATAAAATTTCACTATTTTCATCACTTTTCTGCTTTTTTTATTTGAACTTTCAAAGGAAAAGACTATATTTGTAAGCAAAATCGATAATAGAATAAAATTACTAATCATTTAATAACGTATAATTATGAACAAGACAGAATTGATCGACAAGATTGCAGCAGGTGCAGAGATCACAAAGGCACAGGCTAAGGCTGCTCTCGACGCAACTACTAACGCGTTGAAGGAAGCCCTCATCGAAGGTGACAAAATCCAGTTGGTAGGCTTCGGTACCTTCAGCGTAAACGAGCGTCCTGCTCGCGAGGGTATCAACCCAGCAACCAAGGAGAAGATCCAGATTGCAGCTAAGAAGGTGGCTAAGTTTAAGGCTGGTGCTGAGCTCGCTGATGCACTCAACAAATAATTGTTAAGATTATTTTCGACATAAAAGGGCATTCCTCTCGGAATGCCCTTTTATTGTATGATATTATTTTGGCTGGCCTTTTTACGATGCTTTATTCACACACTTATCGTATCTGAACACCCAATGTCTCTTCTATCACCTGGATAACCTGCGGGATGGAATCCGTCTCGAAATCGCCAGTAAGACGCTTTCTTTCATCAGAAGCCGTATATCTGGTGCCTGACAATTTAGATAGTTCCTCCAATACTTCGGATAATGGAGTATTGTCGAAATGCAGGCGATGCGTAGCCCATGCCACATCGTTGATATCATAATCTGCCAACAACTCAGGCTGGGCAGCACCTTTCAGTAAACGGGCTCGCTTGCCCTTGGTCAGGAAAACGCCTTCAGCAGAATGGCGAGCCGTGAAAAGCACCTTTCCGCCGGTTACCATCACTTCGGGAGCATCCATTCTTTCATCCACCATAAACTGGGTACCGAGCACCCTTACATGTCCATGCTCTCCCATCACATCGAAAGGATGCTGTTCATCATGCTTCACCTGATAATAGATGCAGCCCCTCATCTCCACCTTTCTGCAATCATCTTCCTGATAGGAAAGAGAAGAATGAGGCATCAACGATACCTTCGTTCCATCAGGCAGATGATACGCCATTACTTCCGATTCAGCAGAAAGCGTCACCGTCTTTGGCTGCAAAAGCGTATAGACTCCTATGGTGAAGAGCACCAGAATAGATGCAGCCACAGCTATCCAGCGGATGCGACGCATGCGTAAAGATGCAGTTGCAGCATGCGAAACCTCTTCATCAGCAATGCCAACCCGAGCCTTCACCTTCTGCAAGGCCTTCCGGGTATCCAGCTTGCCCGGCTGAAAATACTTCAGCACAAAATCCTGTTCATTCTTATTGATCTTCATCATAGAATCCCTTTCTTCCTTTAAAATTGTCCTGTAATAGATGCAAAGAGCGTATTGGTGTGCTTATACTTCTCGATGCCATTATATCGCTTACCCTTCGTATAGCGGATATTGTTTCTGCCATTTTCGATATTGAAGTCGCTTGTCAGCTATCCCAAAGATAGAAACACGTCGCCCGAACGGAAGGTCAAAGCCGACTTGATGCGCCAAGCCAGCCATTTTCCGCCATGATTACTGACGGTTCGGATAGTTGCATTACCATAAAGTTCATCTGTATAAGATGCAGGATGCCCCACACCTTGTGCGTCTTTGATTTCAGTAAAAGATACCCTATCATTGTAAAATGGCGTGATGCAGAGTCCCGGCTCGCAATGCAGCATCAAGCCCGCAGTACGACGCTTGCTCAACCACAAGGTAGGAGTACGAAAAGCCAAGCCTGGCGTTAAGTTGATTTTAATAACCCTCTTCGGATCATATTCATCATCTTCATAACGTTCCATCAACGGTCTATCCCCGTAGTTGTCGTTCCATTCTATTCCACAGGAGATGCCTGCATAGGTCAGGGGATAATAGGCAAATGTCAACTCAACCATGTAGCTGTTTTCATTGGCATCACAAAGTCCGCCCGTAATACCAGCCACATAGCGCAGCAGCTTGGTATCCGCCTTTCTCTTCATGCGATTGATCATCTCCACACGCTGTTCAAAAGTCATAGAATCCTTCACCGCTTCCACGGTATCATTCAAAAAACTATAATCCGTATTCTTCTTTTGAACAGAAACATCAGAACCCTGTGCCTTGCCGGCAATGGCAAAGCACAAGGCACCTAAAATGATAAAAAGACTTCTTTTCATACTCCTCACCTTTTTTATTTGGTATATATTCCTCCATTCTCTTGGGAATCAGAAGAGTAGAAGAACTTCGAAACAGAACTAATATTGTAGCCAGCCACCACTCCGAAGCCTCCTTTTACATTCGAATAGGTAGGGGTAACCTGCATCAAGCCCACATCTGCCCAACTGTTGCTCTGCGCATCGTTGATACTCTTGAGAAACCGATAATATTCAGGAGTTACCTTGTATAAATCTACTACATAAGAAAAACTATAAAATGACTGACGATATGAATTAGAGTATGTATCCAGATGAAGTGTATAGGTCTTGCCATTTATCGTACGGTCATTGAAGATATAGGCATTACCAAAATACTCATAATCATCCATACCGAAATCATCATCCACCTTCGACTTCTTGTTCAACAAGGGTTCATTGTCTGTCAGCAGCCCCAGATCACGGTTCTTTTCTCGATTCAGTAATCTGAGCTTCACCGAATAATAATCTTCCGAAGAAGGATTATCATGGAAAATAGCTTCTACCCTATCAATGGTTATCGAGTTATAACCATCCGATGATTTCATTTCCAATTTAACATCGCCCAACTCCACTCCTACCTTCTCTGGGATATAAGTAGATGCTAAAACAGATGAGAAATCCTGAGCAGAAACCTGGAGACTGATTTTATCTCCAGCATTCTGCTTGCCTACCACATAATACTGGCCTACCAGTTGTGAAAGAACATCGGAGTTTGTGCTTCTGGTAAAGAGTTGAGCCTCTTCCTCGTTTGCAATGCGTTTCACCGTTTGCTCCACCCCATTCACCTTATATATAATATGTGCATCTACCTTTTCGCGGGATAAGATGTCAACATTCCCCTTTACTGATGCTACAGGCAGACTCTTAGCTACACTGACGAGCGTAGTATCACCTTCGGTAGGAAAGCAATAAACCACCAGTCGGGAATGATCCTGCAGCTTTTGAATATCAAAATCATCTTTGCAGGAAACCAACGCCAGGCAAAAAAGCATGAGGCTAAATGCCCTATATATCATTGTTTTCATTTTTATCTCTTTTTATCTTTACATAAATCTACATCTACTATTCACCATGCAATTCCTTAGAACTTAATGGTATAGCTGAGCGAAGGAATGATTGGGACAAATCCCTTGTTCTTTGCCGTAAACCGCTTTGTTTTCTCATCGTAATCCACCTTGACATACATCGAGTTCAGGTGACAATATGCATTGTAGATACTCAAGTTCCAGATGCGCTCATGTCCATGCTTGGTAACATGATGGAAATCAAAGCCCAAGTCCAGACGATGATAAGCCGGCAAGGTCAGGTTGTTGGGGATGGCATAGACAAAAGATGCCGAATTCCACCAACTGCCAGGGTATCGATTGCCACCATCCGGCAAACCAGGCAGTGCTGCAATCTGAGTTGGCACGGTGGCATGATTGCCGGAATGATAACTCCACACCGCATAGCAGCTCACCTTCCTGTTGAAATCATATCTCAAGGAAAGATTCAACTTATGGCGATTGTCATACTTGTCGTAATACCAGTCCTGATAGAACTCATCATACTTTCGCTTGTTCCAGGAGAGCGTATAGGAACCGCTCAAGGTCAGGTGATTGGTACGATAAGTGGCATCTGCCTCCAAACCATAGAACAATCCCTTGCCATCCATCACCTGACTATCCCAATTCTCTGCCGGAGGTTCGATTCCCAGCCAGCTGCTGTATTGCAGAAGATGCTTTGAGAGTTTGTAATAGCCTTCGAGCGATAAGATCCAGTGGCGATTAGGCTGCGCATAGATACCGGCTGCAATCTGATAAGAACGCATCGGTTTCAAATCCTTGGTGGTTGGCACCCAATAATCAGTAGGCAAATCCAGATAACTGTTGGATATCTTATGCACATACTGAGTCATCTGCGTGAAAGAAGCCTTCAGCGATACCGCATGACTCCACTGGTATTTAAGTGCGAAGCGAGGGTCTATATTGAAGAAATTCTTGTTGCTGACATGAAACAATCCCAGATGGAAACCAGCATCCAGGCTCCATTTATCACTGAGATAGATTTCATCCTCCGCATACGCCGACCATTCATGAGACACATGCCTATTAGTACTATTCACACGGATGGTATCCATCTCTACACCACTTCCACCTCCCACATAGTCAAGCTGCATCACTGTCTGTGGACGGAAGAGATGCATCGTGTAGTCATGACCGAAACGGATATGATGACGTGGATTCGGACGATAATCGAATGCCGTGCGATATCCGGCATCATAGATAGTAGAAGTATAGCCATGCTCCAAATGACTCCACACCCATTCTTTCTTGGTTTGTGGATAGATTTCCCTGTCATCATCCAGGGAATAGAGTTTGGAACGGTTATGGGAATATACAGCCGTGAAGTTAGCAAAGAGCTTCGGCGAGAACAGATAATTCCAGTTCAAAGCTACATTGAAGTTTCCCCAGTTGAGCTGCGTCTTCGTTAATTCCTTATTATATGAACCATCTTCATGGTACCAATCCCCCTTGCTATCATCCATATCATCCGTCACGTCCCAACTGTCTTTTCCGTGATAGAGACTCAAGTCTATCTTCGAACGGTCGCTGAACCGATGGGTTACCTTGGCATTCAGGTCCATGAAGTAATAACCTATCGAAAGTTTCTCGTCTGGCTCAGAGAAAGCCTTGGTCAAGGGACGGGACAGCAAATCCAACCAGGAACGGCGCATACCTATATTATAAGAGGTCTTGCCTTTCTGGATAGGTCCCTCAAACTGCACACTGGCATCGAGCAGTCCGATGCGATAGGCACCATGAAACTGATTCATGTTTCCATCGGCAGTACGCACATCCACCACTGACGACAATCTTCCACCATATCGTGCAGGAAAGCCGCTCTTGTAGAAATCCACGTTTTTCACCACATCGGCATTGAAACTGGAGAAAAGCCCCAGCGCATGATTCGTATTATAAAGCGGAGTACCATCAATCAGAAAAAGATTCTCATCGCCATTGCCGCCATGCACATAGAGTCCGCTTGCCAACTCCTGTCCCTCTGCCACTCCACTCACGCGCTGCAGGGTTTTCACTACATCCGGTGAAGACATCAGGGCAAACTCAGTCTTGATATCCTTGTTCGAAAAGGAGCGCTTGCCGGTTTGCGTGGTCAGAAGCGGAGAGTTCAAGTCGCCATCTACCACCACCTCAGGCAGTTTACCATCAACACGGAGTGCCATATTATGATGCATATCTTTCGAGAGATTTAATTTTTCCACCTTGTCGGCATAGCCCACATACGAAAAGCGAAGCTGATGCTCACCTTCGGGCAGGGTAAGCGAGAAGAAACCATATTCATTGGTGGTTGTACCGATGCCATCCGTCAGATCATAGATGGTGGCATTAATCAGCGATTCGCCACTCTCGTCACGGACGTATCCGCTGAGAGTATGGCGACGCTGAACCTGCTGAACTTTGTGATTGATATTCGTGTAAGATGTTGATATTTGTTGTACGGGTTTTCGCTTCAATATCACATAGTTCGCATTGATATTATATAGAATATGAGTTTTCTCGAAAAGCGCCTTCAGTGCCTTCTTCACCGAAAGATGCTGAATGTCTGGTCCATGATACTTGATGTTCAATTCCCCATCAAGCGATGAATCATAGACGAAGTTGATTTTCCTGGTGCGGTGCAGCCAATCCATCTGCTGACGGATGGTGGTGGAAGTCTCTGCCTCCACCATCATCTTCGGCGTGCCTGCCAACGTTGGAGCTGGCAAGGCTAGAATTGAGAGCGCAAAAATAATCTCTTTACCTTTCATAACTGTACTTTTATTCATTCTTTTATTGCTATAACGCAAGAATTACAGAATACCCCCATGGATGAAAGGCAAAATATAGAAAAAATCTGCAAGAAAATCATCTTTCTTGCCTCGTAAGGTCTTTAAAGCCTTGGAAATCTGATGCTCCACGGTCTTTTCCGACAGGTTGAGTTCTTCGGCTATCTCCCGATAAGTCATACCGTCACGCTTGCTCATCAGGAAGATTTCCCTGCATCGTTCGGGCAATAGCTCGATAGCCGTCCACAGTTCTGCCTCCCGGAAAGAACTTTCCTGTGCCTGGTCATCAGAAATTGTGCCGCTCAAGTCAGAAGGAGAAATCTCCGTATCTATCGGAGACTGGCGGCGCAACCGGTCGATGCAGGCATTGCGCACAGAGGTATATAAGAAAGCCTTGATGTTTTCCGGCATGATGTTCCTACTTATCAATTTCACAAAACAATCCTGCACTACGTCTTCAGCCTCATCGATATCATGCAGATAATGAGTGGCATAAAGACATAGCGGACGATAATAGTGCTGAAATATCAAGTCTATCTCTTGCATAAACCTTCTCTACCTAAACTAAACTCTTATATAACAAAATAACCCTTCAAATCCGCAAAGACCTGAAGGGTTATTTCATAATCTGTTGTCCCAGGCGGATTCGAACCACCACTGACAGAACCAAAAACTGTAGTGCTACCATTACACCATAGGACAAGCAAATCGAATGCAAAGGTAGTGGATTTTTTCTCCACTACCAAATATTTTCAATACTTTTAACGATTACTTAACGGTAATCAAGAAGTAGTTCTTCTTACCTTTCTGAACCAAAAGATACTTGCCGTCAATCAGGTCATCTGCAGTTACAACCTGGTCGAAAGCAGCGAGTTTCTCCTTGTTGAGAGAAACGCCACCACCCTTAACGAGCTTGCGCATCTCGCTCTTACTTGGGAAGATCTGCATGCCCTCCTGATTGAAGAGATCTACAGCAGTTCCACCGAGCAGGTTCTTGTCGAGGTCGTAGTGAGGAACATTGGCGAATACATCGTTCAATGTAGCCTCATCGAGCTGTGCCAAATTCTCCTTGGTAGCCTTACCGAAAAGGATGTTGCTGGCTGCGATAGCCATATCCAAGTCCTCCTGTGAGTGAACCATTACGGTAACCTCCTCAGCCAGACGCTTCTGGAGTACACGGCGACCAGGATCCTGCTTGTGCTCTTCTACGAGGGCATCGATAGTCTCCTTGTCAAGGTCTGTGAAAATCTTGATATACTTCTCAGCATCATCATCGCTTACATTCAACCAGAACTGGTAGAAAGCATAAGGAGTTGTGCGGTTGCGATCCAACCAGATGTTACCACTCTCTGTCTTACCGAACTTCTTGCCGTCTGCCTTGGTAATCAAAGGACAAGTGAGGCAGAAGCACTCTGCATCGTTACCCAATGTACGGTGAATCAACTCAGTACCGGTAGTCATGTTACCCCACTGGTCATTACCACCCAACTGGAGGCGGACACCATACTTCTCATACTGATAGAGGAAGTCGTAGCCCTGGAGCAACTGATAGGTGAACTCAGTGAAAGACAAGCCGTCGCGAGCCTCACCGTTCAAGCGCTTCTGCACGCTATCCTTCGCCATCATGTAGTTTACAGTGATATGCTTACCAACCACACGAGCGAAATCGAGGAAGGTGAAGTCCTTCATCCAGTCGTAGTTGTTCACCAACTCCGCCTTGTTAGGCTCATTGCCATCGAAGTCGAGGAACTTAGATACCTGCTTCTTGATAGCTTCCTGGTTATGATAGAGAGTCTCAGAGTCGAGCAGATTACGCTCCTGGCTCTTGCCAGAAGGGTCGCCAATCATACCTGTAGCACCTCCCACGAGGAGATAAGGCTTATGGCCACAACGCTGCAAGTGACGCAACATCATGATACCGCAAAGGTGACCGATGTGCAGAGAGTCTGCAGTAGGGTCTGTTCCGAGATAGGCAGACACCATGTGGGTGTTAAGGTATTCCTCAGTACCTGGCATAATCTGTGCCAGCATACCACGCCATTTCAATTCTTCAACAAAATTTTTTGCCATCGAATGTGATTTCTTTATATATTATATAATATGTATAAGGGGCCCAGCGAAACAGCCGGAAACTTACGGCACGGGATCATAGCCCGAACCACCCCAAGGGTTGCATCTCAAGATACGCCATATTGCCAAAGCCAGCCCCTTGAAAGGTCCATGCTTCCCTATGGCTTGCCTGGCATATTCAGAGCAGGTTGGCTGAAAGCGGCATGATGGCGGTGTATAGGGAGTGATGCACTTCTGATAGAACAGGATAGGAAGTACCAACAGCCAGGTCAGTACTTTTACGATTCCATGCCAGACGATATGCAGATACTTCATAGTTTCTCTACCAATCGTTGCAGGTTCTTGTTCATCTTGGCATTCAGCTCAGCCGAATCGTGCAGTTTGCCATCCTGCCAGATGACGGCAAGCAGCAGCTGCTTGTCGGGCATCTGTGCCATACGCTCCATCAGCTCATGCTTCTGGGTGCGGTAAGCTTCACGGATCTGTCTTTTCACCCGATTGCGCTTCACGGCTCTCTTGAAGAATCGCTTCGACACGCTTACCATCAGTTCTACAGAAGCACTCTGCTCATCAGTCTTGTCAACAACAAGATACACCATCTTCAAGGGCCAAGCCGTCATAGCATGGGCTTTACCGCTAAAGAGCTGGTCTATGAGCGTCTGCTTGCATAGGTGCTCTCTCTTTCCGAAAGTGTTATCTGTTTCTGTCAACATCATATAGTTTCTTATTTATTGTTTCGCTTCAGATAATCCTTCAGCGCTCCAGTCATGGATGGGAACTCCTTGGTAGGAGCCTCCAAGTCAATGCGAAGACCTTCGTCAGTTACAGTCTTCATGGTTGCCGGACCGAAAGCACCGAGAGCAATCTTACCCTGCTCAAACTTAGGGAAGTTCTTCTTCAGGGCTTTTACTCCTGTAGGACTGAAGAAAATCATCATATCATAGTCGAACGACTTGATTTCTTCCTCTGTGAAGTCATTGCTTACCGTGCGATACATCACGCACTCAGTATGATTCAGCTTCTTCTCGTCGAGAAGGTTCTTCACATCATCATTGTGCACACTACTCAGTGGAACGAGATATTTCTCTCCTTTATGACGACTCATCTGTGCCATCAATCCGTCAATCTTACCAGTATCACCGAAGAAGACCTTGCGCTTACGATACTGTACATACTTCTGGATATAGAGTGCGATGGTCTCAATAACACAGAAATACTTCATATCCTCAGGAATGGTAATACGCATCTCCTTGGCTAATTTGAAGTAATTGTCCACTGCATGGCGAGATGTAAAAACGACTGCAGTATAGTCTAACAGATTAATCTTCTGCTGACGGAATTCTTTCGCTGTAAGTCCCTCAACCTTAAAGAATGGGCGGAACACACATTCTACGCCGTACTCCTTCTCGATATCATAGTAAGGAGATTTCTCACTTGCCGGTTTTGGCTGAGAAACTAAAATTTTTTTAATCATCTTGTCTTAAAAGTTTATTTTCAAATAATGACTGATTAATACGAGTCCACCCCAAAGGGCAGACAGAGGTACTACTTCAAGGGCACAAAAGTACAAAATTATCTGCAAAAACAAGCCATTTCTTTTAAAAAAGATAAGATAACTCTTATAAAATGACAACATTTTCACCAATACGAGTACTATTATGGTATATATCACTGCTACCTGGAGCGATAAGTCGAAGTAAGACAGGAGCATAACTACCGGAAACAGCAGTACTCCCTCGCAGGATAACAGGAAGAGATACGCCTTGAGCCATTGTTCATTTTTTTTCTTGTCGAAGAATACCAGACCCGCTATGGTATAGAGCAAAGCCTTGATCAGGCAATAGCTCATCACATATCCGGCATAGATACAGATTACCCAATTCTGCTCGATGGTAAACGTATCGCTGATGGATGCCTTCGAGTAGAAGAAGTATCCGAGTGCCACCAGCAGGCAGGTCTGCAATACAAAGAAGAACTGAAAGCGAACCTCCGAACTCGTCTCCGTAATCACAGTAGTACCCTCTCGCTGAACGCGGAAGAAGGCCTTTGCCTGGCGGAAAACGAAATGCTTCGACTTGGAAAATGCAATACATGCCAACACAAAGCACAAAAGCAGCAACGAGGTGATGAAGTTGTCGCCCGCCACCGTATAAGGCACCGGATCACCCGCCACACCCAGTCTTCCACCTCTTAGCTCAGGATGGAAGAGCGAGTCTTTCGAGAAGAACGACTCACGATAGTATTGTGGCAAGCTCACATCTCTGAAACTCTTGCCTGCCTTATGTCCAGGCAGATGCAGGGTATCGGGCATCCCGCTCCAGTGAGTAATCTCACAGGGTTTGACGTGCGCCCTGATCATGGAATCCTGTTGGGCAGGGGTCGCATTCTTAGGCAGCCAACTCAGTACCTGCTTAGGTGTGAGTTGGCTGCTATGTTTTTGCTGGACAGATTGCTGCTGTAATTCAGCTTCAATCTCCAGACCTGTATGTATCGAATCTGCTTGCTGCACCATTCTTTTCTATCGATTTCCTAAGAAACCGCTCTCTTATTGTTATTCGTTCCTTAAAGACCGAAAGCCTTCTTGATTTCATCTACCTTATCGAGCTTCTCCCATGTGAAGAGCTCTACCTTCATGGTCTTTGCTTCGTGATAACGGCTGGTGAAGGTCTTCTCCACAACCTCGTTCTTACGTCCCATGTGTCCGTATGCGGCAGTTTCAAAGAACATTGGCTGGCGCAACTTCAACTGGCGCTCGATAGCCTTTGGACGGAGATCAAACATCTCGGCAATCTTCTTGGCAATCTCGCTGTCGGCCATATTCACATGGCTTCTGCCATAGGTATTTACGTAGATGCTTACAGGCTCTGCCACGCCGATAGCGTAACTTACCTGAACCAACATCTCGTCTGCCACGCCGGCAGCTACCATGTTCTTGGCGATGTAACGGGTTGCATAAGCTGCAGAACGGTCCACCTTACTAGAATCCTTACCAGAGAAGGCACCACCACCATGAGCACCCTTGCCACCGTATGTATCTACGATGATCTTACGGCCTGTAAGACCAGTATCACCATGAGGACCACCAATCACGAACTTACCTGTAGGGTTTACGAAGTACTTGATGTCGTCGTTGAAGAGAGCCAATACCTTGTCGCTCAAGTGAGTCTTTACTCTTGGAATCAGGATATTGATCACATCCTCACGAATCTTTGCCAACATGGCATCATCATCGTCCTCGCCATTTGACTTCTTGATGAAGTCATCGTGCTGGGTAGAAACCACGATGGTATCGATGCGCTGTGGGATATTATCGTCTGAGTACTCGATGGTAACCTGGCTCTTAGAGTCTGGACGGAGATAAGTCATCACCTTACCCTCCTTGCGGATATCAGCAAGCACACGCATGATGAGCTGTGCCAGGTCGAGTGATACAGGCATGTAGTTAGCGGTTTCGTTTGTAGCGTAACCGAACATCATTCCCTGGTCGCCAGCACCCTGATTCTCATCCTCCTCACGGCTTACACCGCGGTTGATGTCATCACTCTGCTCGTGGATGGCAGTGAGCACGCCACAAGAGTCACCGTCAAACTGATACTCGCTCTTGGTATAACCTATCTTCTTGATGGTCTTGCGGGCGATAGTCTGCAAGTCAACATATACATTAGAGCGAACCTCGCCCATGATTACTACCTGACCAGTAGTACAGAAGCTCTCGATAGCGCAGTGAGCATGGTCATCGTATGCCAGGAACTGATCGAGCAAAGCATCTGAAATCTGGTCGGCCACCTTATCTGGATGTCCTTCAGAAACTGATTCTGATGAAAACAAATATGCCATATTTTTCCTTTATTTTCTGTTATTAATTGATGTTCTTTATTTTGCGGCTGCAAAGTTACACATTTTTTTTCAGATTCTGCCATATTCAGCCGAAAAATAGAGCAAATACAGCCGAATAATCCTCCTTTTGTAGCTGAATCATAACCATTTATTCTTCCCTATGCTTGATATTGCGTGGATGATGGTATAAGATGGCATCCCTGAGGTCGGAAGTTTCGATATGCGTATAGATTTCCGTGGTTCCGATGTCCTCGTGTCCCAGCAGTGCCTGAATCACTCTCAGGTCGGCTCCACCCTTGAGCAGAGCGGTGGCAAAACTGTGTCTCAGCGTATGGGGCGAAATGGTTTTCTTGATACCCGCATCCTGTGCCGCATTCTTGATCATGATGAGAATCATTACACGGGTAAGATGGGCACCTCTGCGGTTCAGAAAGACATAATCTTCCTCTCCGGGCTTGATCTTCATGAGATTGCGGTCGATGTACCACAGGTGAATTTCCTTCAATGCCCTGTCAGAGATAGGCACCAGCCTCTCCTTCCGTCCCTTTCCCAGAACTCTGATAAACTTATCCTCCTCAAAGATCTGACTGATCTTGAGATTCACCAGTTCCGTAACACGCAGTCCGCAGGAGAAAAGGGTTTCGATGATAGCCTTGTTGCGCTGCCCTTCCCATTTCGAGAGATCGATGGCAGCCTCCAGCATATCCACCTCCTCTACAGAGAGATATTCCGGCAAATGTTCGCCTATCTGCGGCGAAGGCAACAGTTCGGTAGGATCATCCTTGATATAGCCGTCGGTCACCAGATAACGGTAGAAGGAGCGCACACCACAGAGGATGCGTGCCTGCGAGCGGGCAACGATGCCTTTGTCGTGAAGACTTGCCGAGAAGTTCTCCAGATTTTCCAGCTTCATATCCACCAGTGCCACATCGTTCTGGCGGGCATATTCTATGAGATATTCCAGATCGTGGCGATAGGCCTCAAGCGTATTATACGTATAGTTTCGCTCCAGCTTGAGGTACCTCATATAATTCCTGATGATGTCATTTGCCATTTTCTTATCTAAATTCTTGTCAGTTTCCAATTTTATTATTACCTTTGCATCAGGGTTAGCTATGAGATAGATAACCTATGCATCTGCAAAGATACAAAAAATTAATGATACAGACTTAAAAAATCATGTGATTATGAAGATACAGATTATCAATGGTCCTAATTTGAACCTCCTGGGCGTTCGCGAGCCAGGCATTTATGGCAGCAATTCTTTCGAGAGCTATCTGCCTAAGTTGAAGGCTAAATACCCTGATGTAGAGATAGAATACTATCAGAGCAACATCGAGGGCGAGCTTATCAACAAGTTGCAGGAAGTAGGCTTCACCTACGATGGCGTAGTGCTCAATGCGGGTGCCTACACCCACACCAGCATTGCCTTGCAGGATTGCATCCGCAGCATGAAATGCCCTTGCGTAGAGGTACATATCTCCAATGTGCACAAGCGCGAGGAGTTCCGCCATCACTCTTACATCTCCTGCGCCTGCCTGGGAGTCATCTGTGGATTCGGTCTGGCTTCCTACGACCTTGCCATCGCAGGAATCTTATCACAAAAGGAAAACGGAGAGTAAGATGACCGAAACAGAATTGATAGACAAATACATCTGCCAACATATTGAACCAGAGGGAGATTACCTCTATCGCCTCTACCGTGCCACCAATATCCATACCATTCACGGACGTATGGCGAGTGGTCACATCCAGGGCAGATTACTCAAGATGCTGGTTCAGATGATTCGCCCCAAGAATATTCTTGAGGTAGGAACCTTCAGTGGCTACAGCGCCATCTGTCTGGCTCAGGGATTGCAGGAAGGAGGCAAGCTCTATACTTTCGAAATCAATGACGAGATGGAAGATTTCACCCGTCCCTGGATTGAGGGTTCGGATGTTGCCGACAAGATTGATTTCCGCATCGGCGATGCCAACGTTGAAGCACCCAAACTGGGGGTGATGTTTGACCTGGCTTTCGTGGATGGCGACAAGCGCACCTATATTGAGACATACGAGATGGTGATGAAGATCCTGAATCCTGGCGGATATATTCTGGCAGACAATACGCTGTGGGACGGGCACGTCATCGACCCAGCCTACGACCGTGACCATCAGACCAAGGGCATCCGAGCATTCAATGACCTGATTGCCAACGACCCTAGGGTGGAAGTAGTCATCCTGCCGCTGCGCGATGGCTTGACACTCATCAGAAAGAAATAAAAAGAAATAAGCATAAAAAATCCTGCTTGCGTTGATCATACACAAGCAGGATTTTTTATGCTTATTTCTTTCTATTAACTCAAAAGTCTTTTACTCAATGCTCTCACCGGATACCATACGGCAAGCCAGCCTACGGCGATAACCGTTACAAAGATGATGGCTACATCAGAATAGTGAACGCTTACCGGATAGGCATTTACGATGAAGGAACCCTCGGAGTCGCCCAGTCTTACGAAGCCATACTGCTGCTGCAACCAGCAGAGCAACAGACCCAGTCCGATACCAATCACCGCACCAATCACCGCAATCATTCTTCCCTCGAAGAGGAAGACACGCGTAATCTGCTTGTCATTGGCACCCAGATTCCGCAACGTCACCACATCGTTCTTCTTGTCGATGATGAGCATCGAGAGCGAACCGATGATGTTGAAACATGCCACTACGAGGATAAAGGTCAGGAAGATGTAAGCCATCAGCTTCTCTATCGACATGATCTTGAAAGTATCTTCCTGCTGCTCAAATCTATCCAGCACCTTATATTTGGTGCCGGCAATCTTCTGCATCTCAGCCTTTACTGCCTGCAGGTCACTACCCTCCTTCAGGCGGATCTCCAGATCAGAAAGCATACCCTGCTGACCGAAGAGGTTGCGCGCAAAGGCAATGGAAGTGATGATATAATTCTTGTCGTATTTCGACTGCTTGACGGCGAAGAGCACACCCGGAGAATTCAGCGAATCAACCACGAAGCCGGCATCCGGATTCATCATATCCAACTGTCCCTCCTTCTGCGGAGCATAAATCTTCATAAAACCATCCCATTTTGCCCCGATACCCAAGGTCTGTGCCAGACGGATACCCACGGTTCCATACTGCAGATTGGCAGCATGGAGCGAGAAACTGCCATCACCATAAAGGATGTCGTTGATATGTGACAACTCAGAGAAGTTGTCGTCCACGCCCTTGATTCTCACCATAGCCTGACGGTCATCATAGATTGCCAGCGCCTGGTCTTCCACGGTTTCTGTAGCCACATCTACCTGTGGCAGCATACGTATCTGCGTCAATATCGGGTCATCGGCAGGCGCCGTCTTTCCCTCCATCGGCACCACCTTCAACTGCGGGTCGAAGCTCGTAAAGAGCGTAGCCACCAGGTCGTGGAAACCATTAAATACGCTCAGCACGATGACGAGTGCCATCGTTGCCACAGCCACACCAATCACAGAGATGGAGCTGATCACATTGATAACGTGTGTACTCTTCTTGGAAAAGAGATACCTGCGAGCAATAAAGAATGGAAAATTCATTTGTCTTTTTACTTTTTTACTTCTTCAAGAGTTCATCAATGCGCTCCAGATAATCCAGGCTGTCGTCCAGGAAGAAACGGAGCTCTGGAATGATGCGCAACTGATTTCTCACCTTTCTGCCCAGGTCGAAGCGGATAGTCTTCTCGTTGGCATTGATATTCTTCAGAATTTCCTCACCCTTTTCAGATGGGAACACGCTGAGGTAAGCAGTGCAGATGCTAAGATCCGGGCTTACTCTTACCTTAGTAACACTTACCATCACACCATGCATCATGCGGGTCTGTGACTGGAAGATAAGACTCAACTCCTTCTGGAGCAGTCTTGATATACGGTTTTGTCTTGTTTCTTGCATAACTATTAACTATAAACTATTAATTATAAACTATTCAAGGTCCACGTGTGTAACGTCCACCTGCTCATGCAGGAATATCAACGCCGACTCCTTGAATTTCTCCTCACTTTCTGTAGTCAGATACTTGCAGCTACCACCCTTTGTCACCATCTGTTCCATATTCGGATGTCGCTGCAGATAATCCTGCAGACTGTTGGCCACATACTGTCCCTGTGGCACCACTCTCACGCCGTCGGGAAGATTCTTCACGATGCTGCTCATGAGCAGTGGATAATGGGTGCAACCCAGGATGATGGTATCGATGTCCTCATCCATACGCATCAACTGGTCGATGCGCTTCTTGACGAAATAATCAGCACCAGGACTATCAGCCTCGTTAGCCTCTACGATAGCAGCCCAGAGCGGACAAGCCACTCCGCTTACCTGGATATCCGGCCAGAGCTTGCCAATCTCCATCTTGTAGCTCTCGCTCTTGATGGTTCCCTCGGTGGCAAGAATGCCCACGTGGCGACTCTTGGTCAGCGTACCTATCACCTCGGCAGTAGGACGGATGATGCCCAGCACGCGGCGGTCAGGGTCCAGTTCCGGGATGTCTCTCTGCTGGATAGAGCGCAGTGCCTTAGCCGAAGCCGTATTGCAACCCAGGATTACCAGATGGCAACCCATGGAAAAAAGCTTCAGCACAGCCTGGCGGGTAAACTTATACACCACCTCGAAGGAGCGCGAACCGTATGGCGCACGGGCATTGTCGCCCAGATACATATAGTCGTACTGCGGCAACATCTGGCGCAAGCCATGCAGGATGGTCAAGCCACCATATCCGGAATCAAAGATTCCGATAGGTCCGGGATTAGATGGCAGAATCATTTCAGTTTCTCCTCCAGCACTGCTGTAATATCCTCACCCATTTCTTCACTCAGATAAGGTGTGGCGTTGTTGTCGGTATTGATGATGAAGGCAAATCCCTTCTCCTTGCCAATCTGCTTGGCAGCCTCATTGATCTGGGTCTTGAGAGGAGCATACGCATCGGTCTCTGCCTGATTCAGGAGTTTGGCAGCCTCAGCCTTGAAGGCGATGTTCTTCTCCATCAATTCACGCAGTTCAGCCTGGCGCTTCTCCAGGATAGTCTTGGCATACGAGCGCTGACCGTCAAGGAATTCCTCATACTTGGTATTAAACTCAGTTTCCACGCGCTTGGTTTCCTCATCATACTTTGCGCGGAGTTCATCCATATTATGCTTGGCTATTGCATAACCAGGCATGGTATGAAAAACCTGCTCAAAGCTGAAGTAGCCAAATCGCAATGCTGGCTGTGCAACGATGGCTGCTGGTTGTTCCGCCGGAGTCTGGTTCTGCTGTGCAGAAGCCGAGAGGGCAACAAGAGCGAGCGCCAAAAATAGGAGATTCTTTTTCATAATGCGTGATACCTTTTATATATGATATGAATATACTAGACGATAAATAAGGGCAGGCACTTGTGCCTGCCCTTAGCTTTTTATAGAAATACTTACGTTTGATTACTTGATCTTAGCCTGTACTTCCTTGGTAACATCAACCACGTTGGCGCCAGTATAGATAGCTGTGCCTTCCTCCATGATGTATGTATAGTTACCAGCCTTACCTACAGCCTCGATAGCTGTACGTACCTTAGCGATGATAGGCTGCATGAGCTCACTGCTCTTCTTCTGCAACTCCTGCTGACCATCCTGGTAAGCCTGCTGAATCTTCTGCTGAAGGCCCTGCAATTCAGTTTCCTTCTGCTGCTTGGCAGTAGCATTCATGGTGCTTGCGCCCTTCTGGTACTCATCTGCCTTGCGCTGGAACTCATCCTGCATAGACTTGAGGTCGTTCTCCTTCTGCTTCTGGAGAGCTTCCAACTCGCCGTTGGCCTTAGCTACGTCTGGCAAAGACTGCATGATCTGCTGAGTATTTACCTTACCGAACTTCTGTGCCATCATTGTCATTGGTGCGCAAAGCATCAACATTAAAATAAGCTTTTTCATTTCTGTTTATTCTTTTTTAATTATTATTCTTAATTGGTTATGCCGAGGGCGGTATTTTCCTGCCGCATCCTCTCTTATCGGCTGCAAATATACAATTATTTCTTGAAATAACCTAGATTATTTCCTGGAATAACACTTATTATTTGTTAGAATAGCCTAATTTCTGGAGTACCTCGTTGCTGATGTCTATTTTTGGCGAACCAAAAATGATTCCATTGTTGCTGGCTCTGTCGAGAACAAGCGAGTAGCCGCGCAGGTTGGAAATCTCCTTCACGGCATTGTAAATCTCCTCCTGGATAGGTCCCATCAGCGCCTCGCGCTTCTTGTAAAGCTCTCCCTCGGCACCGAAGTATTTCTTCTTCAGGTCGCTGGCTTCCTTCTCCTTCTGCATAATGGAGTCCTGCTTGGCCTTCTTCTGCTCCTGTGAGAGGAATACTACCTCGTTCTGATAGTTCTTGTACATGGTGCTTGCTTCCAGATTGAGCGCCTCTACCTCGGCCTGCCACTTGCGGCTCACCTGGTTCAACTGTTCGTTGGCACGCTCATAAGCTGGGATATTGCGCAGGATGTACTCCATATCCACCAATGCATATTTCTGTGCATGTGCTGAGATGGCTGCTACAGCCATCATCAGCATCAATACTATTTTCTTCATAAAATCCGTCTTTAGAATTCCTGACCCAAGATGAAGTGGAACTGACTTCCACCCTTCTTATACTGGCTGCCGTTCCATACCTTGTCGAAACCGTAAGCCCAGTCGATACCCATCAGACCCACCATTGGCAGGAAGATACGCACACCGACACCGGCACTGCGCTTCATGCTGAATGGGTTGAAGTCCTTGGTATCATACCAGGCGTTACCTGCCTCTACGAAGGTCAAACCATAGATAGTGGTATTGCCCAGGAGGAATGGATAACGGAGCTCCAATGAGAAGCGGTCGTATGCATAAGCATAGTAACCGGTGGTACGGCCGTAAGATACGGAACCGTTCTCGTAACCACGGAGTCCGATGGTTTCCTCACCATAATAGGAAGAATAACCACTCATACCATCACCACCCACATAGTAGGTCTCGAATGGACTCTTCTTGTACTTGTTGTAAGCACCGAGCAAACCGAGTTCTACACGGGTCATCAATACGAAGCACTTCTGACCCTCTGTGAGTGCAGTATAAGTCTTTGCCTTGAACTTCCACTTATGGTATTCAATCCATCTGTACTTCTCCTGCTGCTCAGCAGAATAGGTTGGCGACTTAGAATCGTTGGCAAGATTCTTGTAGTCCTTGTTGTCGAACGCACTCCATGGTGGAGTAAGGTTGACACTTGCCTCAACCTCAGAACCACGACGTGGGAAGAGTTGGTTATCGGTTGATGTTCGGTTCAATGCGATGGTCAAGTTCAAGTTGTTCGCATTACCGTTGGTCATCAACATATAGCTCCAGTTCTTCATCATGTAGCGCTGGTAAGCCAACTGTACAGACAAGGTGAAGTAATCATCCGGCCAACGGAGGCGCTTACCCCAACCGAGGCTTACACCCACCATCTGGATATACTTGTCTGGATCGTAATAATTCTCGTAGTTGTTATAGTAACTAGAACCATAGCCATATAAGTAACTCTGATAGTTGTACATGGCTGCACTATTGTAATAGTTGCTTGACACGTCGGTACTCTTACTGTAGTATGCACCTACGCTGAACTGGATAGGGCGCTTGCCGCCAAACCAGTTGGTAGAGTAGCTTACGTTATAGCTCTGATAGTAGGTACCATTGGTCTGTGCACCGATACTCAGCACCTCACCATCACCGATAGGCATGATACCACGATGCTCCTTGTTTTTGTTGAAGAGGTTTGCCATAGAGAAGTTGTTGAGCTTCAAGCCCACACGTCCGATGACACCCGTCTGACCCCAACCGAGCGAGAACTCAATCTGGTCGTTACTCTTCTGCTCCAGGTTCCAGTTTACATCCACAGTACCATCCTCGTAGTTAGGCTTTACATCAGGTGAAACCTTCTCAGCATCGAAGTGACCCATGGAAGCCAACTCACGAGCCGAACGCATCAGGGCATCCTTAGAGAAGAGGTCGCCTGGCTTGGTACGGAGCTCACGGCGTACTACGTTCTCATAGAGACGGGTATTACCGTTGATACGTACGTGGCTCAGGTAAGCCTGAGGTCCCTCTGTCACGCGCATCTCCAGGTCGATGGAATCGCCGTCGATGTTCACTTCGGCAGGATTGATGTTAGAGAACACGTAACCATTGTTGTAATAGAGGTTGCCCACAGCATCTTCATCTTCCTGCAATCGCTTGCCCAGGAGTTTCTGGTTATATACATCGCCCTTCTTCATGCCGAGCACGGCATTCAGATAGTCGGTAGCATATACGGTGTTGCCCACCCAGTTGATATTGCGGATAAAGTAGCGCTTACCCTCATCTACCTTGACATATACGTTGACGTGCTTCTCGTCGAAGTTGCTTACGCTGTCTTCCAGGATCTGCGCATCACGATAACCATACTCGTAGTATTTGTCGATGAGTTTCTGCTTGTCTTCCTTCCATCTCTCAGGAGTAAACTTCTTCGACTTGAAGAAAGTAGCAAACTTGCCAGCCTCGTGGGTCTTGGCAAAGGCACCCTTCGAGAAGAGTCCACCCTTGATCTTTCTGTCCGAGAGTTTCTCGTTACCGTCGATGGTAATCTGGTGAACCTTGATTTTCTGTTTCTTATCTACGATCACGTCCAGGATTACCTGACCCTTGTTAGCCACATCGTCGCGCTGGTTGATCTGGATTTCAGCATTCTTGAAGCCCTTGTCATCGAAGTATTTCTTGGCAAGGATCTTGGCACGGTCGAGCATATTAGGTGTTACCTGAGTACCCTTGACCATACCGAGCTTCTGCTCCATATCCTCACGCTCGCTCTTCTTCAAACCCACATAATGGATATCAGAGATACGAGGTCTTACCGCGAGATAGATGTGAAGATAAAGTTTTTCACCCACGATAGAGTCGGCAGCGATAGCAACTTTAGAGAAAAGTCCATGTTTCCAATAGCGCTTGACGGCATTGGTAATAGCGTCGCCTGGCACTTCAATCTCTTCTCCCACTGTCAGGCCCGAGATACCAGTGAGCACATAGTCTTCGTATCCTTCCACACCCGACACATTGATACCTCCAAGGGTCAAGGTGCGAGGGGTTCCGGCATACGAGATATCTGGATGTACTATCTTGTCCTGTGCCATAACCTGCACACTCGCCATGATGCCGAATAGCAGGATGAAAATCTTTCTTAGCTTGTTCATTTATACCTTATTATATATATAGTATCTATTTTTCGTCCTTTTTCCCCCTTTTACTTCTCCTCCTCTGCTTCTACCTGAGCCTCGGTCTTGCCAAAACGGCGCTGGCGCGACTGGTAGCTCTCGATAGCCTTATGCAGGCACTCCTCGTTGAAGTCTGGCCAATAGGTATCGCAGAAATACAACTCAGAATAGGCAATCTGCCACAACAGGTAGTTGCTGATACGCAACTCGCCACCTGTACGGATCAGGAGTTCTGGGTCTGGCATGAAGTTGGTCTCCAGGTGCTTCTCGAAGTTCTCCTCGGTAAGCATCTTCTCAACCTCCTCATAGCTGGCGCCCTTCTCCATAGCCTCTTTCACGGTTTTCTTCATCGCATTCATGATTTCCCAGCGCGAAGAGTAGCTCAGGGCTACCACCATGGTCATGGCATCGTTCTTGGCGGTATGGTCCATGGTCTCCTGCAACTTGTCCTGCACAGCCTGTGGCAGACGCTTCAAGTCGCCGATCACGCGGAACCGCACATTGTTCTTCATGAAGATCTCATCCTCCAGAGAAGTCAGCACCAGTCCCATCAGGGCAGAAATCTCATCGGCAGGACGATTCCAGTTTTCAGTAGAGAAAGTATAGAGAGTAAGGTACTTCACACCGAGGCGAGTACATTCTGATGTAATGCAACGCACTGCGTCAACTCCAGCCTGGTGGCCGTAGCTGCGATCCTTACCTCTTTCTGTTGCCCAGCGTCCATTGCCATCCATGATGATAGCGATGTGCTCAGGTATTCTGTTCATATCCAAGTTGTTCATATCTTATTTTTTAATTAAGAGTTCTTATTCTTCTTTATTACACGTTTTACACTTTGCGCTGAAGCTGTAGGTGAACGAGACTTGCAGCATGGAGTAGCAGTCCTGGTTTTTCCAGAGCCCGCTGCTCTTGATGCCATAAGGGTCTTTCACCCCATCCAGTTCATCGCTCAGCGAGAAATGGATGCTCCAATCTACGCCTATGTTCATCCGTTCGTTTATCTTGTATTTTGCCCCGATGCCCAGAGGCACGTTGGCAGTAAATACATTCTTCTGATCTCCTTTCACAAAGGTGGCTCCCAGACCTCCGAAGATGAAAGGCACCAGCCTCCTGGCTCCTCTGTAGTCCCTGCCTGTGCCGTAGGGCCAGAAGTTGTACTCGAAGACGAGGCTCATATCCACCAGGGTATTGCTGAAGGAGTAGGCTTTCCCATCCAGGTCGGGATAATCGGTCTTCACCTTGTCGTTAGAGCCTTTCAGCTTGCCCAGCCCCAGGTTGAACCGCAGATCCTTGTAGGGGTCGAAGCTGTATCTTCCCACGATGGCTGCCATCGGCTGCTGGTGGGCAAGGATATTGCCGTTCAGGTCGCCTTCGTAGGCAACCAGTCCCACGCCGGCACCCATCTCCAGACGATACTGGTAATCGTCCTGTGCCCTCATCACCTGCAACGGCAAGAGGAACAAGACCGGCAGCAACAAGCATTTACACAAGTTTCTCCTCATGTCTATACCTTCCGCGATATGAATATGATTCCCGACGACGGTCTTATTCGAAGATAGTCTGGTCCTTGATCCAGCCATCCTTGTTGAAGCGGCCCTTCCATACGCTGCCGTTTCTTACTACCCAGTAGAATTTGTCCTTGTCGCGGCAGAAGCCGAAGCGCTGGGTGGTAGCAGAAAATCCGGCTGGCATGGTTACGAGTGAATCTACACCCCATGTCAGTCCGTTGTTCTTGCTCTTATACCATTTGCCGTTGCTTTCGAGAGCTACGAAGCCAGAATCAGCACCACAGACGAGCACCGGATCCATCATTGGCATCTTGCCACTCTGGAGAGAATCATATTCTATATAGTTCCATGCGCTTTCTGGAGCATTGGGAGAGTAATCTGCCACATGAGTCCATGTGGTAGCGATGGTATCGCCGTAGCTGGCATCACGGGTTCCCAGGAGGAGTACGTTCTCGGCATTCTTCACAGAAGCGATGGTAGAAACATTCATGCTCAGGTTCTGGGTAGGCAGGAGTGAGTGGTCTGCATCCATCTTCTGGGCAGCCCAGGTTGCGCCATTGTTCTTAGACACGGCGATGCCTGTAGCGGTGAAGGCATAAAGATACTTGCTGCTGGCACCTACCAATTGCTTGAGCTGACTATCCTCGCCTACCTGATTCCAGGTTACAGCATCGGCAGAAGCATACACCTTGCCATCTGAGAGGATGTAGAGCTGATCGCCCATCTGCACCGCGTTCTGATAATCGGCAGCTGCGAAAGTCTGGTTGGCTGTTACCTCCGCCCAGTTGTTACCGTCGCTTGCAGCACTCGTGTATATCTTCATTCCCCCGAGGGTCTTGCCGAATACATAGATATGGCTTCCCAGGGCAAGCACCTTCAAGTCGCTGAGTGCAGCGAGCTGCTCATTGAACTGAGCCTTGGCTTGCCAGTTGAACTCATTGCCTTCCTGCTGATGCACGTTCACCTTTACGGTGTAAGTAACGTAGGCATTGAGCGAGTTGTTATATACACGAACCATTCGTGGCTGAGAGAAGTCGATGGAATCGGTGCTGGAATAATACTTTGCCGAGTCTATCTTCTCAGGGCAATTCTTGTTCATGATGAAGATTGGGCTGCTGTTCTTGCTGCTGATGGTAGCCAATACGGCAGCGGTCCTTGTCTTGGTAGGCAAGGAATCTACGTTATAGATCTGGAGGTTAACCTGATCTATATAAAAATGATAGTTAGCTCCATTCACTTTATCAGCGATCAGAGTATCCTTGCCTGCAGTAGTCTTCGTGTATCTACCGAGCTTTCCCAAAGAGAAACTCGTGATGGCCGTATCATTTGTATATTCTACTACCGTCTCGTCGCTGTTCAAGCATGAAGAGAGCGACAAAGTAGCTGCAACAAGTGCTATAAAAGCTAAAAATTTACTTTTCATTCTATCCAATTTTTCTTTTTAGCTGCAAATTTACTGAGAATTCTTTAAAAACTCGACCTTTTCTCCTTAT
>CATXJC010000003.1 GCA_958369755.1 uncultured Prevotella sp. | reverse complement strand
GATCAGTGCTTACGAATCATTCCTGCAATGGTTTAAGAAGAAGTTCAGAAAATAAAGAGAAAACAAAGGATACTAAAAAAGGTCGCCAAAATGCTGGCGACCTTTTTTAGTATCATATTTATTTCGTATTCAGAACCAGTTTTTTGGCTTTCATCTTTTCTCCCGCTACCGAGAGTTCTATCTTTCCCGGCTTATCACCGGCGCGCAATATCACGAGGGCGGATCCCTGAAAGAGATGACGCTGGATGGTTTTCTCCAACTGGGTCTTTCCGATATGAAGTTCATCAGATGCGATGTTTCCATTATCCACCGCCACGATATTCGCATCGCCCTTCACAGTGAAAGTCAACTTATCGAATGCCTTGGCATCCTTCACGTTCAGCACTCTTCTGCCCTTTTTATCCACGGCATAGATGCGAACATGCATCAGATCCTTACCATCAGCATGCCAGGTCTCTATATCCGGAATCAGCTTCAGAGCCACAGCCTCGCCCGTAGTCTCTATCTGATGGCGAGCCACCACCTTGCCGTTTTTCTTAGCCACAGCCACCAGAGTACCTGGAGCATAGGCGATGTTGTCCCACTTGATGCGGGCACGGAGCTTAGGGTCGTTGCTGTTCTTCTTCACTCCCAGGCTCTTGCCGTTGAGGAAGAGTTCCACCTCGTCGCCATTGGTATAAGTATAGAGCGAAACCTGCTCGCCTGCCTCACGGTTCCAGTTTTCAGAAAGCTTTCCGGCAGAAACATTGATGCCATTCCACTGGATGTTGCCGCCCGACTTCTCGATAACACCGATGTGAACGGTTGGCTCGTCAGTAAACATGCTCTTCACGAAATAAGCATCCGGTTTTGGCTGAAGAGAAAGGTCGAACACACCCTGATTCCAACCCTTGATAGGCCATCCCATACTCTCGCCCAGGTAATCGATGGCTCCCCAATAAGCCAGACCCAACACCTTGTCACGGTCCATCTCATAGAAGTTTGGTCCCATCGCAGCCACACTCGCCTCACTCTGATAGAAGGTCTTTTCAGGATAACGCTTCATATCACCAGGGAAGTACATATAGCGATAGTTGTAGGAGTTTACCTCGGTTGCCACCGCCAGATCGGCAGGGATAGAATCAGTCTCCAGGTTGCGATAACGGGGATGCATCGCCACGGTGGTGAGTCGGGTATCGTCATAACGGTGCAGCAACTCCTTCTGAAGTTTATAAGCCGTAACGCCCCAATCGTTGAAAGGCAGGTTGCTATATTGCTGCAATTCGTTACCCAGACTCCAGAGGATGACCGACGGATGATTTCTGTCTCGCTTCACCCACTCCGGAATATCCTTCTGCCAGAGGCTCTCCCATTCCACTCTGCCTCCGGCATACTGGGTGAGCCACTTATCATAAAGTTCATCCACCACCAAGATGCCATACTTATCGCAGAGTTTCAGAAAGTCCTCGCTATAGGGATTATGAGAGGTGCGGATATGGTTCATGCCGAACTCCTTGAGCAGCTTGAGTCGCTTCTCGATGGCACGAGGATAGGCAGCTGCACCCAGGGCACCGAGGGTATGATGGTTGGCATAGCCCTTCAGCAAGACCTTCTTGCCATTCACCAGCAAACCCTTCTGCGGAACGATTTCGATGGTGCGCACGCCAAACTGTTCTTTAATCTGATCAGCCACCTTTCCATCCTGATTATAGAGTGTCACCTCGGCAGTATATAAATAAGGTGTATCTGGCGACCACAGTTGGGCGTTCTCCAGAGAGATGGCAGGCAACTCATATTCTCTGTCACGCCATTTGGCATTGAAATCGATGTTATTCTTCTGTTGAGCCACCACCTTGCCATCGGCATCCAGAATACGAACCTCTACAGGAATAACAGCCTTTCCCTGTCCTTTTGCCAGCTTCTGCTGGTAGATAATCTCTGCCTTGATTTTCACCTCTTTGTTATCCTGGGTGCGGATAAAGAGAGGATGGCGAGGGAAGTACAGATCCTTGTCGGTGATGATGAGATTGACATCACGATAGAGACCGGCACCCGTAAACCAACGGGAATTATTAGGATTGCGGGTATCTGCCTTAACGATTATCTCGTTAGCCTCGCCCCATTTCAGGAGCTTGCTCTGATCGATATCGAAACCGAGGTACCCATAATCGGTACCTCCGATACGCTTTCCATTCAGATAGACATCTCCCACCAGCATGATGCCCTGGAAATCGAGCACGATGCGCTTTCCCTTCCATTCATCCTTCGGAGTCAACTGATAGCGATACCAGCCGATGCCCATCTCCTTAAAGCCACGCGGACTCAATCGGCTGCGCACATTGCTTCCGGCATCACTATTGTCAGGACGTTCGCTGGCATCAGGAGCCACCCAGTCCTGACCGATCAGAAAATCATGAGGCAGATTTACCACGTCATCATCCCCCTGAGTTGTTTTCAATTCATCTATATTCTTCACATCACCGCGATGGAACTGCCATCCCTGGTTGATACTGATTGTATCGCGCACCGCTGCATCAGCCGAAAGGGTTCCCATCAAAGGCAAACCGCCCAATAGCAACAAGGCGAAAAGTATTGTCTTTTTATTCATTTCAAATTCATTTTATTAATTTCCGTCCGGCTTGGTTACATTCTGATTCACGGATGGATACCACACGAATTGATTGAAATCATCTGGCTGGGCAGGATTGTAGTCTTTCCAGTCACTGCGTAGATACTTCACGATAGGCAGATTGAGCTGCTTCATACCCATCACCACCATCTTAGCCACCTCGTAGGCACCATATGGATTGAAGTGGGTGTTATCCTCCAAAGCCTTAGGCTGGTTTGGATAAGTATTTGCCGGATAGTGAACCAGCGACTTCTTGCTGTTCTCATAACCCAAAGTCTCGAAGAAAGTGCGGGTCATATCGTGGAGTTCAATGACAGGAACATCCTCTCTCTTTGCCACAACTCTCATGGCATCAGGATAATCCTTATGAGTCTCCTGAATCTTGCTATGGGTAGCCTCATCGAAGAAGCGACGCTGAGTAGGAGTTACGAAGATGATGTTGCCACCCTTCTTGCGGACCTCATCGATGAACTTCTTCAGATTATAAGAGAAGTTATACCAGGCACCACTGCCTGCAGACTTCTCCTTCTGGTCGTTATGTCCGAACTCACAAATCACGTAGTCGCCCTTCTTCATCATCGCCAGCACCTTGTCCAGACGGTTGGAAGCAAGGAAGGAACCTGCTGTCAATCCGCTTTCGGCATGGTTTGAGATAGCCACCTCCGGACCAAACCAGCGAGTCACCATCTGTCCCCAGGAAGCGTATGGCTCTGTAAACTGATCTACTACCGTAGAGTTGCCGCAGAGGAAAACGGTGGTGGTTTCAGCAGGAGCCGGTTCCACCTTGATGCTCTTTACAGCTGGGGCAGCACCAGTAAACTCCAAGGTCAGCTTCTCATCCCAGGTAAACGTCTCCTTCTCGCGAGGTTTGATTTTTACGTTCATTTTATCGGTAATATAAGGAGAACGCTTGTTCACGACGAAGGAGAAAGTCTTGAACTCCCCCTTCCTGGTACTCACCTCATCGAGCATCAGTCTTCGGTTCTCGGCACGAACCACAGTCTTGCCTGCTTTCTTCTTAGAACCGAGCACCACGGTGACCTTATAGTTGCCATCTGCCACCTTCACAGAATAGAAGAAAGGGGCATTACTCTTAGCTTTTGGTGCAGCCACGATGTCATATCCCTGCCCCTTCTCTGCGGAATAGACAGGCTGCACCTTCAACATATCAATATCAAAAGTCTGGGCATTGACGGCTACAGTAAAAGCTAGCGCCAGCAGGCTGGTAAATAAAAAATTTCTAGTTTTCATATAAATTATTTTTTCTGTTGTTGTCATTCATCTTGGCTATGATTGAATTTCGAGAGCAAAGATACATAAAAAGGACAAAAAGATATTATGCTTTTTATCCTTCTTATATAAAAATCGTTCAAAAACTATTATTCCTGTCTATTTCTGCAGGGTAATTCCCATTAATCCGACAACCACCTCGTTGCTCAGCGCCCTTAAAGTGAAACGCTTCAATTTCTTCCTTGCATCCAGAGGCATGTCGAGCAATATCGCAGCTCCACCCTCTATTTCTGCCACGGCTTTCTTGAAACCAGGCACATCTGCCATGTTTTTGTTGACTTCCAGATGAAGATCACGGAAGAGATGACGACTCACCTTGCCCGATGCCAGACCTATGCGATAAGGACGAAGTTCCGGCTGCGGGAAGGCAGTGGCATTCTCCAAAAAATCCTGCTCTATCGGACACCAGTTAACCGGTGGAGTCAGCATCAGTTCATCCCTGGTTCCATCAGCATATTCTACTCTTACCACTGCATTTTCTATAGCATACTGCATCGGATTGGTAGAACCAGCCATCAGGAGATAAGCATGAGAAGCCTTGCCTCTCAACATGACAGAGATGCTGTCCGGATAGTTGTCCCAGAGAGAAGTATAAACGATATTCTTACCTTCCTTTGGAGAGCGGAACGGCAAATCGCCATCTACGTGTGCCCAGAACACACCATCCTTGATAAGACTTCTGAACTTCGTATCATCAACATGAGCCGTCTTCTTGGTAGAACACCAGTCGCCGATGCCCTGGGTTGGCACACAGAGTGTAGTATATGGCGAACGAGGCGATAGATACTGGTTCTTGAAGATGTCGCTTACGTTTGCATTAAACACCTTGTCCATGTTCACCCATCGGCACTCTTCCGGTTTTACTTCGTCAAAGTCGTTACCCACGCCCTTGGTAGAAGCCCAGACATCTACAGATTGCTCTGCGATGCTTTCCGCCAACGTATATGCACATTCCAACGTTCTTTTCTCTTCTTTCTCAGGCTTGACTACCGGCAATTCAATATGCTGTACCTTTTCGGTAGAGAAAGCAGTATCCAGATACTTTCCTTCTCCCATATTCTGACGAATCACAATCTTCAAAGGCTGCTTGAAATTCTGTCTGATTTCGAAAATTTCCTTCCCGTTCACCCGCTTAAACGAATAATCGAGATAAGGAGTATGCACCGAAGCACTATCCCAGGCAGCAGGAAATCCCGGACGGAGGATACACTCACCCTCCAAAGCGTTAGGTGTGATACCATACAAGCCTTGGATAAGGGCACGGGACGAGATGCCGGTAACATCGGCAAAATCACGATAGCCTTCACCTGTGGCAACATCCATCTTCGATAACTGTCCGAAGTTGGCAGGACTGCTGCCAAGATACATGAAGTCGAGAATATTTGCCTTCAGCAACTGATAAGCCTCTTCCGTTCTTCCCGCCTGATAGTAAGCCAGAACGGTATGCATCACTTCAGCCATCGCCACATTGTTGATGCTCCATTCGTAAGGAGCCCAGTCAGAAGTGCTCAGGGTCTGATATTCCACCTTATTATATATATAAGGGATGTGCGGAATATGCCGGTCGATATATCTGGTTGCCTGATAGTTCTGTACAGGAGTTCCCACTCCACAATCTATCGGAGTATAGATGCTCCAAAGAGCCGCATCCCGATGCACACGCTTCAAGCCCATGAAATCCTGATACTCAGCCCAATGCCCGGAATCCTTCAGCCATAATCTTTCGTTCATAGCTTTCAGAATTCTATCAGCTTCCTCCTGATAAGGTTGCGGATTTTCACCGATGATTCCGGCGATGCGAGCTGCCAGAAGATTAGCACGATAGTTATAGGCGGAAGAATGGGTCACAGCACCGCTGTTGTATTGCAGGGCATCGCTCGCCCAGATACAGCAATAGGCATCATAAAGACCATCATTGTCGGGATCCCAAGCCTGCTTTTCCCAAGCTAGATGACTCTTGATGACAGGCCACATCTTGCGCATATAAGCCGTATCTGCATCAAACTGGAAATGCCAAAGCAATTCATCTATATAAACCAGGTTCATGTCGTAATGATGAAACTGGTTGTTCTTCTCCGGATTTCTGCAGATATAGCCGTTACTATACATAGGAGTACCCCATTTATAGGTACCGCGCGCCAGGTTGTTCTTCTCGTCCATGAGATGCGGTTCGGTAACCGGCACATCGATTACCTGACTTTTGGCGTATGCATCAAAATGGATACGCTGTCTATCCTGCATGCCGAGGAAATCGCCCATATAGGCACCTCGCCAGCCGGGCAAAGACATGCGCCACCCCACAGCTCCATGCTGCCAAACCTTCCTGTCCCAGGCACCATCGGCAGCCATGACCAGAGCGCCACCTATCGGATTGATATAGGCATCGGGGGTATGGAAGACGACAGATGAAGCAAGTTTGCTACGCCATTGCTCTGCTGCATCATATCGGGACTGCATCTTCGCATTTTCAGCAGTAGAAAGCTGGTTTTCTCCATCTACCGAGAAATAAAAGATGGAACCGGGAGAAAGCCTGGATACAGACCCGAGAACTGACGTTTCTGATGTGGCAGGTTCAAAGGTTCCTGGTTTCAGGAAACTTCCGATATCACCCGAACGGACTGGTTTAGGAACAGCGGTCTGGCTCAAGACTGCCTCTACCTTCAGTTTTCTGTTATCGAATCCACGAACGGTAAAACGCCAGACAGCTCCTTCTGTATCAGGAAAAGCCAGGACGGAAATATCGAGTTCACCCTTTCCCCATCGCCTGTCTTTCAGGAGATAGTTACGGCGTCCTGCCTCATAACTCGCCTTGCAGTATTCAGCCTCATCGAGCCACATCATCTGTTCCCCATTCGATATCCGGAAGCGGATATTGCCCGTCTGGTTCTTCTTGTAGGTGGCAAAGACAGGGCGGTCGCTGGTTTCTAACCGCCATTCAGCCGTACTGCCATAGAGAGCACGGGTATAACGGCTGCTGCCATTCACACAGACGAAGGCATTACCTTCGGGCATATAATGAGCAGTGCGCTGTACGATATCTCGCGCTCCCATCGTGAGAGTACAAGATAACGCCAGCGCACTGAGCATTCCTATTTTAGAAATCTTATTGTTCATAACGTTTTCAAACCTTTGTTTTTATATTTATAAACTCGAAAACGGGCATCTTATTTTATCACGGCTCAGGTTTTTCTTATTTCAAATATTTTGCCAATGGACTCTTCATCTTCTTCAACCCCTTAGCCACGCACCTTGCATTGTGCCGTGCACCCTTCAGACTGGTGTGTGTATGATCTTTCTTGTAATAAGCCTTCACCTTTTCCTTACCTATCTTATCGTAAGAATCAGCAGCGATGTTGTGGAGGTCGAGGAAAGCAACGCCCGTTTCGGCTACCACCTCACGATACCACTTTCCGTAGCTATCGTTACGACGCTCCATCTTGCCATGAGCCCACTCGTTGCGAGGAGTCAGGGAAACGAGAATTGGAGTAGCTCCCTTCTCACGCACATCCTGGATGAACTTCTTCAGGTACCAGCCGAAAGAATAAACCACCTCATACTGCTTGCTTTCTTCCATTTGGTAGACATGGCAGGTATCCTTGGAACTAGGTATGGAACCACGCATCTTCTTATCGGTCATAGAACAGATGTCATTATGACCAAACTCGATGAGTACGTAGTCGCCCGGCTGAAGACTGTTATATACCTTATCCCATCTTCCCTCATTGAGATAAGAACGGGAACTGCGACCCGCCTTAGCTGCATTCACACAGGTAATCTTCTTAGGATTGAAGATGGTGTAAGCCTGAGATGCCCAGCCCCACATGCCGTCTTCATCCTTATCGGCATTTTTTACGGTGCTGTCGCCTGTGAAGAAGACAACCGGTTTGCCTGGTTCACGTTTAAAATTTTCCACAGGCAAAGCCACATTGATCATCATCGCCTGCAAAGGAGCCAGCTCAGGATCCTTGCTTTCAGCCAATCCTTCTGCTGCCGACCGGGCATTCATCATCGCTCCGAAACGGGAGGTGTGGATATGATCTTTAAAGAAATGATACTTCTCCTTCCAATGACCATAGCTATCGAGCTTGGCTGCCGAAATCTCGTTCAGATCTACGAAAGGAACTCCTTCCTGCTCAGCCACCTGCTTTGCCCACAAGCCGAAAGTCTTGTTCACACGGACAATCTTATCGTTTTCATCGTAGGCATCACGTGGAGTCAGCGACATCAGGATAGGATGAGCACCCAGCGCCTTGCAGTCGTTGATGTATTTGCGCATGTATTCACCGTAAGTATAAACAGTCTCCTTCACGCCAGTCTCCTTGATGGTGACATTGAGCGAATCCTTGCCGATGCCAGGGATGCTGGCACGTGCTCTGCCACTATCGTATGGACCATTGTCGTTATGACCGATGGAGATAATCACCCAGTCGCCAGCCTTGAGGCCCTTGCGCACATCCGGCCACAGACGGTTGTAGAAGGTACGGCTGCTCATGCCTCCGAGCGCCTGGTTCTCTACCGTAATCTTGTTGGCATCGAAGAACTCGTGCTCGTAGTATCCCCAGCCCCACTGGCCGTTGTTACCATTACCCAGTGTGCCATTGCGCATGGTAGAGTTACCTATCAGGAAGAGTACCGGGTTGTTTCCCTTGCGACTGGTTCCCGGTTGAATTCGTGCGGTCATCGCCTTGTTCAGGCTATCTACGGTATTGTCGATAACCTTGTTGACATCTTCCATCGGTTTTGCCACCTGGGCAAAGGAAGCTGTAGTTGCTGCCATCAATGAGATGGCAAATAATATTCTTTTCATTAGCTACGTATTTTTATCAAATTATTATCGTTAGATTATATACAAGAGAATTCTTCACTCTTCATTCATCACTCTTCACTTAATCCTTTCTGCATGATCAGGCAGATAATATCCCAAATGAGGAGGTTGATTATATCCCACATTCTGCCAAGCCACTCCCATACGATAGATATGGTCGTGCATCAGAGTTGGAACCCGATATTCTGTCGGAATATTGGTGGTGAAGATATTGAGATGCGATGCATCGCTCTCATCCCAATAGACAACTTCCTCTCTCCAGTCTCCGAAGAGATCAGCCTGCAGATTAGGAGTTGCCTTCGACCAGTTACAACTCACCGAGTTTCCCATCTCATACAGTTGCTTGCCATTGCTCAAAGGTAAAGCTACCGCTTCCTTTCCGTTCCATTTCTGGAGATAAGGCGGAAAATGCGGAGAACGACCATTTGCCAGAAGTTCATCCTGCAAGTCACCATCCCAATAAATCCGGAAGTTCATTGCCGGCATTCTGGAAACAGCTCTGAAACTCGTTTTCTCATTACTTCTGAAATGATCAGCTTCATGATTCTTCTTATAGGATAAAGATGTTTCTGCCGAAACAGGCTTACCCTTGATGTCTCTTACAACAGGAGCATCCGAACACCAAAGTTCATATCCCCGATGCTGGGCATCGATATCAGCAGCCAATCCTCTTCCGGTATCATCCTTATCGAGTGTACGGAACAGGATTTCGCCTGTTCGTGCATCCCGCAGATCAGAACCGTAGGGATATTCTTCGTGTACCATATAATATTCCAATCCCGGTCGGTCGGGATCAAGATCGGCAAGATGCTGCGCATCGCCATGTCTCAATCCGGTAGAATACAACAAGGTTCCATCATGGTTGATGGCTGCAGATCCGTAGGTAATCTCGTCACATCCATCCCCATCCACATCGCCCACAGCCAGACTGTGAGCACCCTGGGCATAAGCCGTATTCTTACATCCATGAGCCTCCTTCAGTACCTTTCCATCGGTATCGGTTACCTTCCAGTCGTTGGGAGTCAGCGAAGCATGGAGCCATTTGGTCTTGAGTTCCTTTCCGTCGAAATCTACCGCCCAGAGATAAGAACGGGTATAATAGCCACGGCACATCACGGCACTTGGCTGCTTGTCGGCACCCTCCAGGAAAGCCACACCGGCAAGGTATCGCTCGCCACGGTTGCCATAGTTGTTCTTATCGCCCCAGACTGAAGAATAGGCAGGGAATCCGTTCTCCAGATGCTCTCCCTCTTCCACCTGCCGGCCTGTACCGAAGGATCGGTTGGGCTGATACCAGATGGTATGCATCGCCTTTCCGGTTTCGCCATTAAAGACTGTAAGCAGTTCGGGACCTGCCATAATGCGACCTCTCGAATTGCGATAATCGGCAGCATTGTCCAGTTCTCGGATTCCGGCATCCGTAGCCGCATCGCTCACAAACTTTCCCTTGGCATCTACCGAACCCGTCGATGTCTTGCAGATCATCTCCGCCTTGCCATCGCCATCGAAATCATAGACCAGGAACTGGGTATAGTGAGCACCGGCACGGATATTCTTACCCAGATTGATGCGCCAGAGTTGGGTTCCATCCAGCTTATAGCAGTCGAAGATGACTTCTCCCGTATATCCATTGTGCGAATTGTCATGCGAATTGGTTGGGTCCCATTTCAGGATGATTTCGTATTCTCCATCCCCATCCACATCGCCCACGCTACAGTCGTTGGGGGTATATTCGTAGGATTTTCCATCGGGAGTGACACCGCCGGCAGGACGGTTGATGGGCAGGGAGCGATAGAGATCGTTCCATGGCTTCACCGCCTTCGAAACTTCTCTTTCAGCCGAAGCATCCATCCTGGGTTCTTTCTGATAAGTGATGATCCGATAGGTATTGGCAGAGGAACCTTTCCGGTCTGTATAATTGGTCAGCTTCACCTGATGGGCGATAATCTTTCCATCCCTCTCCACATCGAAGCATACGTGTTTGCTATCCGTACCCAGCAATCGCCAACTGAGGAAGATTCCCTGGTTCTGGGCAGGCAAAGCCATCAAGCCACGGTCCAGCTTCTCCATCTGCGATACCGGAGTCTGTCCTTGCGCATGGAGATGAGAGCAGGGAGCTATACTCAGCACCATACTCATCATCGGAAATAACATTTGTTTGACTTGCATGATGATAGTTGTTTATTGTTTTATAATTCTGTTACAAAAGTACACATAATCCGCTTCATCTACCTAGTAATATTATCCAAAGAAGAGAACTATCATACAATTCTCCATTATTCCATTCTTACAGTTTTCTGTATAAGAAGAAAAAAGAGCGATACCTTCTACCGAGAGAAAGATACCGCTCTTCAACATATAATCATTAACCTATCCTATAGATATTCGATTAGTATCCAGGATTCTGCATCTTCTCCTTCTCCTCGTTACTCAAGGAAGCACCATTCTCGTTGGTAATACCATCGAGGAATGACTGAGGAATTGGACGATAATAATGCTTGGTTGGATCAAACTTACCCTGTCCGCCAGTGGAAGCATCACTAAACGCATTCCAACGAGCCTCCAAAGTCTTGGTACGAGCCAAATCTTCCCAACGCTGACCTTCACCTATCAACTCTCGTGTACGCTCATCCAAGAGGAAACACATGAACTTATCATAATCGGAAGTCAATTTCAAAGCTTCGTAGATTGGCTGTTCAACCTTAGAGTTGAGCACATCCTCAATACCATTCAGATGCATATTACTCTCAGTAGAAGCTGTAGTCTCGGCAATGTTGTTTGACTCATAATAAGTATTTTCCTCTGTATAGATAGAACCCTCGGCAGAAAATCCACCACCCTTTCCTGTACAAGCAGAGTTCTTCTTATAAGCCTGTCCACCATCACGGCTGATAGAGCGGTCCTCGCCAGCCTTGTAACCGGCACGGTCACGTACCATATTCAGGTAAGTGATGGCATTTCCATAATCCTTCTTGCGGATATAAGCCTCAGCTACCATCAGAACATCGTCGGCAGAACGGGCAATGATGGCATCACGGGTTCCGAACTGTGACGCGATAGATTCACGGGCACCGTCACGGAACTTGCTCAAAGCCACGCTTCTGTTGTGGATACTACCCAGAATATAGTAGTTACCAGAACGCTCAGCAGGATTGCTCTGTGTATTGAAGCTGAAAGACTGACCAGCATAGTAGCGTACGAAAGTATGCTCTGGAACAAGTTTACCATTCTTCAAAACATAATCCTCTGACTTTTTCTCTGAGCCATCAGCATTCAAAGCAGGAGTAAAACGAGTATCGCCAGGATTATTGACGATATACTTGATACCAATCTCACCACCCTGGAAACGATGATCGCCTGGATCAGTTTCTGTAGGAACCTTCACATCATCAGGATAATACTCTGGGTGTGCCTTATAGACATCATCCGTAATCTCCAGCTTTCCTGTGTCCTTATTCTTCTTGGTAGTAATCCAATATGGAGCACCATCTGTATAATTAGCGCCATACTTGGTGATGAATGACTTCCAGAAACGGGAATCATTCACACGGTCAAATACCTGCATAGAATACTCTGTAGCACTGACGTAAGAGAACTCACGACCACCAGAGATATCACGCTTGCAACCTGCTATATTCTGATAGACTGATGGATAGTAGAGATGGAACTGGTTGCCGAAGCGTCCACGCGTACTGGCACCATCATTAGAGAACTGTGCAGCAAGCACCACCTCACTAACATTTTCATTGGCACCATTAGGCTCTGTATAATCCCACAGTTCCTGGAAGTTCTGGCACAATGGGTGGGCAGCAATTACTTCCTTACCATACTTGATGACAGCATCCAGGTCGGCATCCTTGTACTGAGCATTCCAGCCATCATGCAATTCAGAGGCACGATAAAGATGAGCCTTTGCCAGGAAATGGGCAGCAGCCGACTTAGTAAGGCGACCAACCTGCTTTCCTTCTGGAGATTCAGGCAACAATTCGTATGCCTTCTGAAAATCAGAAATAATCTGGGCAAAGCACTCTTCCTCGCTATTACGAGTATAAGTATAATTAATCTTACCATTGCTTGGCTCCAGCTTCAAAGGCACACCTCCATACTGCTTTACCAGTTCGAAATAAGCAAAAGCACGGAGGAAGTAACCCTCACCCAAACGGTTGTTGTAAGTGCTCACCTTCTTACCATAATATAATGGAGTATTTTGGATGACAAGATTGGCTGGTTCTACGAGACCATACATATTGTCCCACAATGGCTGGTTGGCAGCAGTTTCACCCGAGTTCAGGTCGGTGCTGTATGCATTATAAGAGGTGATGTTGTTGGCACCACTGGTAAACTCATCGATACCCATACCATAGAGATAAATACCCCAGATATAGTTATACTTAAACTTCAATTTCTGGTAAGCACCCGTAACCAGGTCGTCAATACCTTCCTTAGTCTGGAAATAAGCCGTACCTTTCTCAGTAATCAGCTTTTCGTCAAGGAACGAATCACTACAAGAAGTAACAGTTCCTAAAGTTGCACCTGCAATCAGTGCTGCATATAATATTTTGTTTGTCTTCATGATGTATCTGTATTTAGAATCCAATGTTTAATCCGATAACCCAGCTTTTGATGGTTGTACCTGAACCGTAAGAAGTTGAGTTGTTATCATAACTCAAGAGGTCGGTATCAAGCCACTTGCACTTCTTGTAGATAGTGAATGGGTTCATTGCCTGAACGTAAACCTTGAGGTTGCTCATACCCAACTTGCTGGTCACATTCTTAGGGAAGGTATAACCCAGAGAGATGTTACGCATCTTGATGTATGAACCGTCCTGATAGCCCATTGAGCTAGAATAAGTATCGGCATTCTGTCCCTGAGAACCTGGAGAGTAATACTCGGCATCCTCATTGATATCCTTAATCCAATAATCCACATCACGCATAGCATACATACCACCGAGGGTTTCTGCACCCTTGGCTACAGTAAACTTCCAGCGGGCATAGATGAAGCAAGACAACTCGAAGTTCTTGTAGCTGAAGGTATTGTGCCAACCGCCTGACCAGCGTGGACGAACCTTACCTACAATCTGACGGTCGTTGGCATCAATCTTGCCGTCAGGATTTACATCCTTCACCTTGATCTGACCTGGCTTGCGACCAAACTTGGCAGCTTCTTCTGCCTCTGAGGTTTTCCAGATTCCATCATATACATAGTCGTAGTAAACACCGATTTCCTCACCTACGAAGAGACGGTCGTTTACATTCTTTTCTACACCATTATTCAACTTATCCACGCGGTTGCGGTCGATGGTCCAGGTCAAACTGGTGTTCCATTCGAAATCCTTAGTCTTCACAGGAATGGCATTCAACTGCAAATCAACACCCCAACCGGAAGTCTCACCTACATTGGCAAATGTGCTGGTATAACCTGTAAGTGAAGGTATGGTAGTAGCCAGAATCAGATCAGTAGTCTTATTGTGATAATAGTCAATGCTACCGCTGATACGGTTGTTGATGAATCCAAAGTCCAAACCTATATTCCACTGTTTGGTCTTCTCCCATCCAAGATCACGGTTTGCCATCTTGTTTGGATTCTTGGCAGAAGCATCCGACGGCAAGTAACCCACTGTAGGATCCATACTGCCCCATGCATAGTAGTTGCTCTGAACAGCACCCTGAGTAGCGTATGCAGATACAGCATAGTTACCGGAAATACCATAACCCAGACGAAGCTTCAGGTTACTGATAAAATCAGCCTTCTGCATGAACTTCTCCTGATCAATACGCCAACCAAGAGCTACAGATGGGAATGATGCCCACTTATGACCATCAGACAACTGAGAAGCACCATCGGAACGAACACTGGCTGTCAACATATACTTGTCTGCATAAGTATAGTTCACACGAGCCATGTAGGAAGCAAGCGAAGTTTCAGTCAGCCCCGTAGAATAAGCCTGCGGATTACCCAATGAACTTGTGTTCCACCAGAGTTCCTCTGCACTTGCTACATAAGCCTTGATATTACCATTCTCTGAATGATATTTGGATGCACTCTGCAAAAGGGTCACGCCGATACGATGGTTCTTTGCAATAGTCTTATTGTAGTAAACCAGGTTATCGAGTGTCCATGACACCTTGTTGGATGGGTTGTACTGAGCCACGTTGTTGCCGTCGCCATTGATACCATCAGCCGCATTGGCGATGCCCAGGCGATAGTACTGGAGTTCAGGACCAAACTGGATACGATACTGCAAGCCCTCCAATGGCTTCCACACCTTACCGAAATCAAACTGAGCGTAGGCACTTCCGTTGATACGGAAATTGGTACGCTTGTTGGTATTATATTTCAGCTCATCAATAGGGTTGATAACGTTCACGTTGTAAGCCCAAGGGTTTCGGATATAGTTACCGTCAGAATCGTAAGGCACTGTCCATGGAATCATGGAGTTCAATGCATTATAATAATCACCAGGTCCCGTTACAGACTTAGAGAAGTTATAACCATAGTTCTGGGTACCGTATGAAGCATTCATGGTGAAGCCCAATGTCAATGGAGCAACAGGTCTTGCCTCGAAAGATGTATTCAGGGTAAAGCGCTGATAGCTCTGGCCTGGCTGTACGCCCTTCTGGTCCAAATAGCCAAATGAGCCATAACCTTTGAACTTATCTGTACCACCAGAAGCACTAAGTGTATGCTCATGGGTGATACCGGTCTGCTTACCATGAGAAGCCCAGTCGTAAGAACCTACCAATTCCGGATGATAAGTACCATCTACCCAAGCCTGGTTGATATTTGCCCAGCTGTCTGCCTGACCGCCGAAAAGCTTCACATCACCCTCGTAATTAGGAGCAAAGTCTTGGTTTTTATCACCATAGAGTCCCTGATTATATGCAGCCAGTCGGGCATAGTCTATCCACTGTGTAGCGTTCATCATCTTGGTTACGTCGTGGAGTGTAGAGAAGGTAACGGTACCTGCATAATTCAAGGTAACCTTTCCTTCCTTACCCTTCTTGGTTGTTACGAGTACTACACCATTGGCACCACGAGCACCATAGATCGCGGTAGCAGAAGCATCCTTCAACACCTCGATGCTCTCGATATCCTGAGGGTTGATATTCTCGATACCACCATTCTGGATGATCATACCATCCACTACATAAAGAGGTGAACTGCTGGCACCGATGGAACGCTGACCACGGATGGTGATGCTACCTACAGTACCAGGACGCTGTGAGTTGGTGATATCCACGCCGGCAGTCTTACCCTGCATACCCTCCAGGGCATCCTTTACAGGCATCGCTGTCAGGTCCTTTGAATCCAGGTGAGCCAAGGCGCCGGTCACATCGCTCTTGCGCTGTACACCATAACCTACTACCACGACTTCATCCAAAGCCTTGTTATCTTCCTGCATTGTTACCTTCAGATCGCTCTTTCCGGCTACACTCACTTTCTGGGTTGTATAACCGATATATGAGATTTCCACGGTAGCATTCTTTGGCACGTTGGTCAAAGCAAAGTTTCCGTCAAGATCAGTTACGGCACCATTGGTTGTGCCTACTACTTTAACACTGGCGCCAATAACTGGCTCGCCCATGTTATCTACAACTGTACCTTTTACTGTTTTAGCTTGCTGTACTACATTCGTTGCTGCATTCACCTGAGCTATTCCGACAGGAGAAAACATCAATGCTGAACAAAAAAGAGTAACAGGCAAAACAGACTCCTTAAAAAATAGTTTGTTGTCCATGTCTTATTACGTTTTGGTTTATATGTTTGTTGTTTCGGTCGCAAAAATACACTTATTCTTGCCGACTATACTTTATATTTTGACCATTCACCTTTATTTTTTGCCTTTTGCCCATTTTTTGCTTTTCACATTACATTTTCTCTTTCTTTTTGTTTTGTAGTCTAAGGATTTTATCGTATTTTTGCAGAAAAATCAAACGACCTATCAAATGAAAAGAAACAAAAAGACATTCTACACCTTATTATATATATCAGGAATCATCAGTATTTGGCTGCTGCCTCTGCAGGCATTCGGCAGCATCAAATTAGACGGGAAGCGACTCTCGGCTAAGGATGGCTTGTCGTGCAATACGGTGAACGATATCATCCAGGATAGAGATGGATTTATCTGGCTCGGTACCCCGAACGGTATGAGCCGATATGATGGCTATCAGTTTATCAACTTCACCTATCTCAGCAAGAACTCCGGGCAAAAGAGTCACCACTCCATCTCCCAGCTCATCAACGACGAGAAACACGGACTCATCTGGGGCTACAATCCATCCAACATCCTCTGCTGCTTCGACCTGGAAACAGCTCATTTCTCCAATTATTTCGATAAGGAGAATGCTACGCTCTTGAAAAACCGATTCAAGAGCCAGAATGGCATGTGGCTCTTTTCCGGGGATTTCGGAGCCAGATACCTGACCTATAGCAACGGGAAGTTTCACGCCACAGACTATACTACAAAGAACGGCAAGCTGATAGGCGACCGTCAGCTACAGATACAGGAAGATTTCAAACACAATATCTGGATAGCATCCGATAAAGGACTCAACCGCATCACCCCTGACGGCAAGAGCCATCTGATGCTCAAGAACCAGCACATCATCACCCTGACCACAGACGGCAATCATATCGCCGTGCTGACCGACAAGGGCGATGCCTTCCTTTATGACAACTCGGGCAAGCCCGTCAGGAAATCCCATCTTCCATCCATGGTGGGATATGTGGGGAAATCGCGCGCCTCCTTCTTCTGTCAGGGAGAATGGTATATCTTTACCCAGGAAGAAACTTTCGCCATGAACCTGAAGACCGGCATCTTCCACAAGCCAGCCATCCAGATACCGAATGCCATGTCGAAAACCTTTCTCAAATCCTATGAGTTTCTTTACGACAAGAAGGGAAACGCCTACCTGTTCAGCAAGAATGGAAAACTCTATAAGAAATTCCATCTGCTGGACGACAAGGCTTACATCAACAGTAGAGACAAGAACTTCGTGGCTGCCGAAGATGCCCACGGAAATGTATACATCGTATCTTATGGCAACGGACTCTTCATCTACAACCCGAAGGAAGATGAACTCCAGCACTTCTCTGCAGCAGACAAGGACCCGCTCTTCCATTCCGACTTCCTGCTGAACATATTCATCGACCGCAGCGGATGCATCTGGATCTGTACCGGAGATGGCGTATATTGCTGCCGTGAACTAAAGGATCTCAACACAGAGCATGTCAAGATAGAACCAAATACCAACCGGGAATGGAGCAACTACGTGCGACATATCAGCAACATAGGCAATGACAAACTCGCCGTCAGCACCCGTGCCAACAGGACTTATATCTATGATACCAGGACCCAACAGCGAACATTGGAAAGGCAGACCGATGCCTGCGTCTACGATTTTGCCATCGACCCGAAGGGCAGGAAATGGATAGCCACCAAGGGCGACGGCATCTACATTGACAATGTGAGATATTGGAAATATGAGAAGAACCACTATGCGCCAAGCGCATCCTTCTACAAGACCATCTTCGACAAGCAGGGAAGAGCCTGGATTGCCACCTGGGGAGAAGGTCTGCTCATCACCCCACAGACTACGGGGCAGCAGCCACGGAAATTCGAGCAGTTTCTGAATGCTGACGGCAAGGAAGCCCAAATCCATGATCTGCTTCTGGACCACAAAGGCAGACTCTGGATATGCAGCAACAATGGCATCCTGATGGTGAATACTGTAGAAAAGAAGATTACAGCCCAGAAGTTCCTCCGCTTCAGCGATGAAAACGGAAAGCTGCCGGTAAGCGAAATCAATTGCGGCATCGAGGCACATGACGGAAAACTATGGTTTGCAGCAACAGGAGGTATACTGAAATGCAGCTACAACGAGAAGACCGGGGAACTGAAATACGAGCTGTTTGATACCAGCAAAGGACTCACCGACAACAATACCCGCTCGCTGGAGGAAGACAACTACGGCAATATCTGGATTGGTACAGAGGAAGGAATCTCCCGTCTCAACGCCAAGACTAATGATATCCGTTCGTTCCAAATAGGACGCACCATCTTCAGCAACAACTTTACGGAGAACTGCGCCACCAAGCTGAATGATGGCAGACTGGTATTCGGTGTATCCGACGGTATGATCTTCATCCAGCCATCCCGCACCATCAGTATGCCGCCAGCCCACATGAAGGCAGTCATCACCGACCTCTCCATCAACGGTATCTCGATATACGAAGCAGAAAACGAACAATTCCTAACCAAGGCGCTGAACTATACACGGGAAATCAGCCTGCCACACGACAAGAATTCGTTCAACATCCACTTTTCCAACTTCGATTATCCGCACATCCAGGATGCGATATACCAGTACTATATGGAAGGAATAGACAATACTTGGCGCCCGATGACCAGCATCAACCATGCCGAGTTCAGCGACCTGAACCCTGGCAGCTACACCCTACATATCCGTACCCGTATAGGCAGCAACCAGTGGAGCGAGGAAACCCTGCTGCACATCACCATCTGCCAGCCTTGGTACAATACGGTATGGGCGTGGTGCATCTATCTGCTCATCATCAGCGGAGCCGGAGTGCTCTATTACCGTTCATGGCTGAGAAACTTCGAGCTGAACCAGCAGATTGCTTTGGAGAAACAGATGTCTGATTTCCGAATCAACTTCTTCACCCATATCTCTCATGAGTTCCGCACCCCGCTCGCCATCATCCAGAGTGCCGTGGAAAAGATGATGACCAAGGGAGAAGGCTATGCTTCCAAGAACACCATCTATACTCTCTCCAGAGGAACCAAGCGACTGCAGCGACTCATCAACCAGCTGATGGAGTTCCGCAAGATCAATACGAGCAATATGAAGCTGAATGTAGAAAAGGGCGAAATCATCGGTTTCGTGCGAAGCATCTACAATGATTTCTATACTGTAGCCAAGCAGAAGGACATCAGCATGAGCTTCACTCCGTGGACCAGCAACCACGAGATGCTCTTCGACCAGGAAAAGGTGGGAACCATCGTCTATAACCTGCTGAGCAATGCCGTGAAATATACCCCAGACAAGGGTATTATCAGCGTGAAACTCTATCTGGAGAACAACATCGTATTCTTCTCGGTAGAAGACAACGGTCCGGGTATCAAGCCGGAAAGAGAGGCTGATCTCTTCAAGCCATTCATGCACGGCTATGCTTCCAAGGGCGGTATGGGCATCGGTCTCTATACGGCGCATCAGATGGCAGAAATCCACAAGGGTTCGCTCACCTATGAGCGTTCCCTGAATCTAGGAGGCAGCCACTTCTGCCTTGCCCTGCCAAATGATGCCGGAGGGTATCAGCCGGAGGATATCATCGAGAAGAAGGCGCTGGATGACCACAGCATCGACAAGGACGAAATAGAGATGATTGTGAAGGAGATGACTCCAAAAGCCATCAACAACGTTACCGTGATGGTGATAGAAGATGATCCGGACATGCTGGAACAGATCAAATCGGAGTTGTCTGTCTATTTCCATGTAGAAACATTCATGAACGGAAAGACGGGGTACGAGAACATCCGGAAAATCAAGCCAGCCCTGCTCATCAGCGACATCCAGTTGCCGGAGATGAGCGGCTACGAGATTGTAAGCAATATAAAGGCTGATCCGGAGACGCAGAACATCCCAGTCATCATGCTGACTGCCTTCGATGATACCAGCCATATACTGAAGGCATACAAGAACTTCGTAGATGACTATATGGTGAAGCCTTGCAACTTCAAGCTCCTCATCGCCCGAGCCCTGCAGTTTGTGGCTATGGACCTGAAGGCGAAGCAGCAGGCTGAGGAGAAGGCGAAGCTCCAGGAAAAGGCCCTCCAGGAGAATGCTCCGCAAGAGAACCCAGAGCAGACGCCAGGCGGAAAAGCCATCCTGATCAAGCCTGTAAAGGAGCTCAAGAAGAATGAGCCAACCCTCCTGATGTCAACCCTCGACAAGAAGTTCAAGGACAAGCTGGAGGCAATCGTGGCACAGCATATCAGCGACAACAACTTCAATGTAGACCGCCTTGCCGAGCTGCTCTGCCTGGGCCGTACCACGGTATATAACCGCACGAAGAGCATCATGGGTGTTTCGCCAAACATCTATATCCAGAACGAGCGTCTGCGCATTGCCGCCAAGCTCCTGCTGGAAGGCGAATACACCGTAAGCGAGATTAGCGAAAAGGTTGGTTTCTCCGATTCCACCTATTTCTATAAGTGCTTCAAGAACAAGTATGGAATAGCGCCTAGCAAGTATGGCAAGTAAAGATTGCCTGCCAAATAGATTACAAAAAAAACTCGTTGGCTTCTTTACCAACGAGTTTTTTATTCTTATAATCATAAATTACCAGCCTGGATTCTGCTCCCACTTGGCACCATATTTTTCGTGCTTCAGCATCACGTCGTTAGGGATTGGGAAGAGATACATCTTGTCATCCCACTGGCGCTGTACGGTTTCACGGGTACAGGTGAAGGAACCATCATCGTTCTTGGTAATCTTCATCTCCTGAATATTCTTGAAGAACTTGTCAGCCTCCTTCCAGCGGCGTACATCCCAGAAGCGATGACCCTCGAAAGCCAACTCTACCATGCGCTCGTTCTGATACTTGCTCCACCACTCCTCATTGCTCAACGAAGTAGGGAAATCAGGCATTCCGGCACGCTGGCGAATCTTGTCCACAGCCTCGTCTGCCGACATAGGGAGATCGGCACTCGTAGCAGTGGCACTGCCCAGATACTTGAATGCAGCCTCAGCATAGTTGAGATAGAACTCACCCAGACGATAGGTAACCCAGGTATGATAGTCGCCCTGCTTCTTGGTCTTTGAAGTAAGGTCGATATCACCATGCAGCAACTTCTTCAGATAGTAACCCGTAGGAGTGCCACAGATCACCATTCTTGGCGATGGTCAGCTCGAAGCGAGAATCACAGTGACGCAATTTATAGACTGTAGTATATTTAGCTTTCAACATACAAACTCGCAAACACTTACCAACGAGTTAATATTTTATAATAATCACCGAACACCTTTTCAAAAAACATTATTTTTTTACGATAGGAACATTAGGATATTCTTCTAAATACAGGTGGTCATCAAAACGAGAATAATCCCATTTTAAATAAGGAACAAACTTGTGATATAAAGAAACCATGTTACCTTCTTTTGTATTTATCTTTATGTTAAACAGATAAATGAAATCTGAAAATGTATCAAACTCTGAACGAGCTCCAGGAAGACCATCAGGCGTAGTTGGTATATAAGTTTCAATTGGAGCTTGTGAAATATCCATATCCTCTATAACATTGCCTTCTTCATCCCAAAATGGCAAAGTTACCCTGTAATAAGATGCCCCCATTTCATACGTTGAACCATAGAGTCGATCTCCTAATGTTACAAAACTAACCAATTGATGATCTGTATATTTTATACCAAAAGCATAATACTGCCTTGGACCTCCTATTTGAGTATCCATCCAAACCTGAGCAGGATTAGAACCACCTAACCTAGAAACCAAATCAGGATTAAAGACAACATACTCTCTATTGTCCCAATCAGTACTAGCATACATCCTATAATCGAACCAAAATGGAGTCTCAATATTTTGCTTTTCTAAAACCACATAAGGATTTACAAGAACAGCAGGCTTCTTTGTAAGGCACCAAACTCCTAATCGCCCAACATTTTTCACAGATATAGACATAGATAAAGGCACAATCAATCCTGTTTGCAAAGTTTTCAACTCGCCATCTAATTCCACAGAACCAACAGTATTTAGTTGAACCGTTTGAGTAGTTTGAGTAGTCTTAGAAAATACGCCTATGAAAGAGCCTAAAGCTGCTCCTACACCAGATGTAACCAAAGAATTAGCACCACTACTCAAAACCTTTATTATTTTATTTCCAAACTTAGCTTTCTTTACTTGATCAGAAACCCAATCTTCAGCTTTGGCTCCCACTAAGCTTGCTACACCTTTTACGACTCCATTCAATGGATTTGAAGTTGTGGTTGAAATTATTGTACCATCTGTTTTGGAGTCAAAATTTCCTGTGAATTTAATAGAAGAAGTTGTCATTGACATTGGAATAATCTGCAAACTTCCTTCTGAGAAATCGGGATCATAAGCTAATTCTACTTGAAAACAATTCCACCCAACAGTATATCCTTTAGAATCATCCTTTGTAATATTGCTCAAATAAATGTCTCTTACTGACTTATCTGAAGAAAGGCGAGCATACTCACTCGTAAACGCCAAAAAAGATTGTGGATTTTCAAAATGAAGCTTCCATATTGCTGTATTTTGTAAATTTGAGCTATTTGGCTCTAAATAATAAAATATCTTTAGTATTCCTGTATAATGATTATGAAAAATCAAATAATTCATACCATTTTCTCCATATCCATTCACCGTATGAGCTATTAAATCCCATCCATCACTCGGAAGAATATCGGTACGGATTTCATAAGGTATAGTACCAGAAGTGATTTTCTTATTCCATGGAGTATGAACATAACTACCAGAAGCCAATTGCACAGTTTCTCATTTTTCCCAGCTTGACGTGACAACAGAACTTCTTGTTAAATTATTCCATCTATTGGGATATGCAACTTTGCCATTTGTTGAGTCACACTTTTCAAATGACAAAGTCTGATGATCAACAATATTGTCAACACTACAAGAAGAAAGGAAAATCAAAAACGACAGATAATATTTAAACGTTCTCATTTATTCTCTTTTTTAAAGGGCATGCCCGTTTCAAAAAACAAGCATGCCATGTTATTTATTCAGAAACGAAATACAATCCCCAAACATTTGGATATTCTTTCAATATATCCAAGAATGCCAAAGTTTGTTTTTTAAGTAATTCATCTTTTACATCTGCGAACTTTCCTCGAACATACAAATCCATCGCATTTGCATTATATGGACTATTCAACATAATAGCCAACTTACCATCTACATCGTAAGCAGCTCTCAATATATACTTATCTTCTGATTTATATTTAGTGAACAGCCTTTCAACATCTGGAGTACCCACATTCAAGAACTTAGCAGTAAAAGACTCTGCCTGCGCTTTCGTAAATTCCAGAATCATGTCATGACTTTGATTCGTAAGCCAATACTTTATCGTCATTAGATTAGAAGACACAGTTTCACCTTTATTATTGCTCAACATATCTATTGTCAACTTGCCATCATTAGAGAAAGTCAACTTTGCTACAGAATCTGTCTTTGCATAAAGATTTGACATACCAGACAATGTACTTTCTGCAAGTTGTGAATAAGCATATTCCACGCCGTCAATTGTCATAAATCTTGCATCGCCACTCTTTACAGCAGTACAAACTTTTTTGAAATTAAAAGTAAAGGGTTGTTTTAGCAAAGCTTCTTTAACAACATTATATACCACCTTCAGTTTGAAGTAATGACCTACACTAGATCTCGATGGGAAATAGACACCACTCACGGTCATGTCGTAATCGGAATTCTCGACCTTTCCCTGATACTGGATTTCATCAGCCTGTGGAAGAACATCCACAACCAACTGAATGTCATCATCAGATGAAGGAACGATACCAGAGATGGTCATCTTCATCTTGGTAGAATCTCCTTCTACCGCCTCAAACTTAGCCTTGACGTCATCCTTGCGAGGAGAGGTAACACCATTCCAAATAAAACTATAATTGGAAGCAACCAACTCTTGGTTCAGCATCACCTTGCTGCTCATCACGCCAGCATTATCATCGTCAGAGCAAGAGGCGAAAACAAGGATGCCCAAAAGGACTAATACATATTTTTCAAAAAAACTATATACTTTCATAATCGTTACTGTTTAAGTTATCGGCTAAGGTTTTTACGCCTTAGCCAATAGTATATTATAATTGTTTTTGTTACCAGCCAGGATTCTGCTCCCACTTCTGACCATATTTCTCGTGCTTCAGCATCACGTCGTTAGGAATTGGGAAGAGATACATCTTGTCATCCCACTGGCGCTGTACGGTTTCACGGGTATAGGTGAAGGAACCATCATCGTTCTTGGTAATCTTCATCTCCTGAATGTTCTTGAAGAACTTGTCTGCCTCCTTCCATCGGCGTACATCCCAGAAGCGATGACCCTCGAAAGCCAACTCTACCATACGCTCGTTCTGATACTTGCTCCACCACTCATCATTGCTCAACGAAGTAGGGAAATCAGGCATACCGGCACGCTTGCGAATCTTATCTACAGCCTCGTCTGCCGACATAGGGAGATCGGCACTTGTAGCAGTGGCACTGCCCAGATACTTGAATGCTGCCTCAGCATAGTTGAGATAGAACTCACCCAGACGATAGGTAACCCAAGTATGATAGTCGCCCTGCTTCTTGGTCTTTGAAGTAAGGTCGATATCACCATGCAGCAACTTCTTCAGATAGTAACCCGTAGGAGTAGCACCCACCAATGGCTCGGCATTCACACCGCCATAATAGGTCTGGAGAGCAGCCTTCTTATAGTTGGCTGCAGTAGGCCATACATCACCATTCTTGGCAATGGTCAGCTCGAAGCGAGGGTCACGGCCAGCGTAAGGATTCTGCTCATCATAACCACTGCCAGCCTCATTGATACCCTTACCCGTAGCCTTCATCTCGTAGGCATCCACCAGGTTCTGGGATGGACAGTTTCTACCGGAAGCAGAATAACTAGCCTTTGCCATATCGATACCAAACGGATAGTTGTAGCTCTCTACTACATTATCTGATGGATCGGTAGAAGAAATCTTGCTACCATAGATACGGCGACCGAAGATGATCTCGCACTTCTTGTCGGCATCCTTGTAATTATTGGTTGACCAGAGATCAGCATACTTGGCAGCGAGTTTCATGCCTCTTGCCTCGCAGGCATCCAGTAATTCCTTGGTATAGAGAGCAGCCTTGTGGTAACGCTCCTTATCGCCAGAAGGATTGAAGAGCGGACTTGCCCAATAGAGCGCTGCACGAGCCTTGAGGGCAAGGACGGTCAGGTTGTTGGCACGTCCATCCTCGGCAGTACTCAATGCCATGCTTCCCAGGTCAGAGTAATCCTTGATGATGCTGTCCTTCACGGCATCACATTCATCGAAGATGTACTGGAACACCTCGTCAGATGACTTGCGAGGCTGATTGTTGACATCAGCTGCCGCCATCTCAGGGTTGATGACAGGCACACCACCATACTGGCGAACGAGATTGAAATAGAAGTAAGCACGCCAGAAGCGGGCCTCCCACTTATAGTTCTCGTAACGGAACATCTGCTGCTGATAGTCGGCATTGAGTTCGAAATCCTCGAACTTCAAGTCCTGGAAATCCTTCAACACTACATTGCAGGTCTTGATGCCCTTATACATATTGCTCCAGAGTGAGCCCTGGGCGTTGGATGGGCTCCAGCTGCCGTTATAGAAGGTCTCGATGCTGGTACCGCTCACGGAGTAAACACTCTCGTCGGTGGCAGAGGCAAGCATGCCTCCACCAAAGTTCTGACCATAATCATAGTCTGCATAATTGTAGATATCGGTCATGAAACCACCCACCTTCTCGAAGGTCTGAATCACATAATCCTTATCCTTGACTACCGTCTCGCTGTAATCCATCTTATCGCTGCAAGATGCCAGCGCCATGAGTCCGAACAGACCATATACTAATTTATTTGTTTTCATTATTGTTCTACTTTAAGATAATTAGAATGTTACTGACAAACCAGCCACGATGCTGCGATTCAGAGGATTGGTTGCACCGAATACCTCAGGATCTGACTCATCGAGATGGTCGAAGCTAAACAAATCTACACCACGTACATACAACTTGGCTGCATTCAGGAGCTTGGTCTTGGCGAGCATCGCCTTAGGGAAGTTGTAATAAACCTCGATGTTGCGAAGCTTGAAGAATGAGCGGTCAAACATCCAGAGGGTGTTTGTATTGTAGTTGTTGGCATTGCTGGTTGAACTCAGCGCCGGGAACTTGGCTGTGCCGGCTGTCTCAGGAGTCCAGCGATTGTCGTAGTAGTACTGAGAGATGGTGGTGTTGCCCACCAGTGGCTTGTACATACTCTTGGTAGAAAGCACGCCGCTATAACGGCCTGTGCCCTGGAACATCGCATCAATACCCAGTCCCTTCCACTCTACTCCCAAATGGATATTGTAGTAGATTTCTGGAGCCACGGTAGAATATCCGATGGCAGTCTTGTCGTTGGTATCAATCTGTCCGTCATCGTTCACATCCTCATACTTGATGTCGCCCGGACGAGGAGTGCTGCCCAGAAGCTGTGGCTTGGAAGCATCGATGTCAGCCTGGTCCTTGAAGAAGCCGATAGCCTTGTAGCCGAAGAGCTGGCTTACGCGATGGCCGGTGCTTACCAGGTTAGGATAGAGCTTAGGAGCCTCATCCTGCTCCTTGATCTGGCTGCGATAGTAATCGATGTTGGCACCGATGTTGAACTTCACTTCGCCAATCTGCTTGTTGTAGTCGAGACTTGCCTCCCAACCCCAGCTATCCACGATACCATCGCCCTCGTATGGAGCATCCACACCCAACTCTGAAGAATACTTGCCTGCGGTAGATACCCAGATGTTGGAACGGCGCTGGTAGAAACCATCAAAGCTGAAATCGAGACCACCGAAGAGGGTGGCATCTACTCCGGCATTGAACTTGGCTGCCTTCTCACGGGTCAGACCGGAAGTGGCAATGGCATCAAGATAGGTTCTGCCGAAATCGCTCTGGAAACCGCTGTTGAACGGATAGGTACCACCAGTTGTCTGATACTGCTGCATATAGTACATCCATCCGCTCGAAGGCAGGATGTCGGTCTGAATGATGCCGTAGGACGCACGGAGCTTGAGGAAATCCACCCAGTTGAGATTCTTCATGAAGTTCTCCTTGGAGAGTACCCAGGCTGCTGATACCGTAGGCGACAATGCCCACTTGCTGCCAGGAGCCAGACGGTTGGAACCGGATTCTACCAGGACAAGGTCGAGGAAGTAGCGATCGAGCAGACCATAGTGGGTGTACCAGCTGATGTTCTGGCGATAGAGCGTACTGTTGATGGCAAACTCATCGCTGAACTCGTAATCGTACTTCAACTGGCTGTAGATGCTGTGGGCGTCGAAGGTATTCTGATAGTCGGCACTGGCATCGGCATGGAAACGGCGGGTGAAGCTGTTGGTGGAGATAGAGGCACCGAGATCGCTCTCAGAACCACCCGTGAATGCCTTGCCCAACTGAGGTTTGCCATCCAACCAGTCGACTACCGTAGGACTTCCATATACGTATGTCTTGCTATAATTCTCGTAGATGTTGGAGAAATGGTCGTAAGCGATGCGGCCCTGAACAGCCAGACCCTTCAATACCGCAGGGAGTTCCTGGCGGATAGTGAGGTCGGTATAGATACCACGGTTGTGATTTCTGGAGTAACCGGCATCCTGCGACTGCGCCACAGGGTTAACGGTACCCGCCCAGGTAGAGTTACCACCCCACTTGCCATCCTCGCCCTTCACGGCGAAGGCAGCAGAAGGCAGGCCATAGACCATATCCCACAACTTGGCAGAATTGCCTGGAGCATTCGACTCGGCGAGCACACCCAGGAGGTTCACCTTCATGGTAGTATTCTTCGAGAGAATCATATCCATATTCATGCGCAGGTTGCCCTTCACATATTTATTATTGGTAGAATATCCCTCGTGGGTATCCGGATTCTTCACGAAACCATTGTCATACTGCAGGTCGAGCAAGGCATAGTACTTGAACTTCTCGCCACCGCCCGTAAACGAAGCGTTGAGCATATTGGTAACGCTGTGGTTGCGGAAGGTTTCATCCACCCAGTTAACGTTAGGATAGAGATAAGGATATTTGCCTGATCCGAAGGCATCCACCTCTTCCTGGGTATATCTAGGGTTCTCGAAGCCGTCGTTGGCATAAGCCTCGTTCATCGCCTTGGCATAGGTCTGCGCATCCACGAACTTAGGCTTGTGAGCCATGAAATTGATGGCATGGTCCAGATTCACCTTGATTTCCTTGGAATTGAACTTACCGCGTTTGGTAGTGATGAGCACCACGCCGTTGGCACCCTTGTAGCCATAGAGTGCAGTGGCAGCAGCATCCTTCAATACGGATACGCTCTCTACTTCCTCGGCAGAGATATACTGGATATCACGCTCGATACCATCTACCACGAAAAGTGGGGTATTGCCATCCAGACTCTGCATGCCGCGGATGTAGAAGGTAGGATTGATGCCGGCATAGTTGCCGGAATTCTGCAGTGAAATCAGGCCGGAACCCTGTCCCAGGATAGAGTTGCCGATATTCTTGGCGCTGCGCTTGTTGGTACTCTCGCTGGTGATGACAGACACTGCTGAAGTTGACTGCTCGCGGGAGAAGTTCACATTGGCACCCACATCGATGCTCTGAGCCGCATAGCGATGAGGAGCAATGGTATCTATTTTGACTTGTGCTGAAGCTGGCAGGCTCAGGAGAGCCATCGCCATCAGTACAGCATTCTTATTATTTTTCATCGAATTTACTTTTTTAATCTGTAACTTTAATCAAGTAACCTTTACTCAAGAGATAACCTCCGGCGGGATTACCAGCCTGGGTTCTGAACGAGATAACCCTTCAACACCTCGGTCTGTGGGAATGGGAACAGATACCACTTTACATCGAATCCATTCCACCATGCACGGGCTCCCGTGGTGATAGGCAGGCGCTTATACTCAAAATGAGATGGCTCATACCAGGCATCATTGTTCTTATTCAGCTTCTTGTTGGTTCTGTCGCCATTATACCATTTGTTGGTAGTGGTCTCCCACTTGCCCGTAGCATCATCCTTCACCTGGCGATAGATGACCAGACGATGGAGCGTGCGGCTGAAGAGGTCGGCTCTCTTATAGCGCTTCATATCGAAGAAACGGGTGTTCTCGAATCCCAGCTCGCAGGCACGCTCGCGCAGCAACTCTTCCAGGAGATTATCCTTGTTGGTGGTAAGATTCTCTGATGGGTTACATTCCGCAAGTCCCTTCAAACCTACACGGGCACGGATTTTGTCGATATATTCCAAAGCCTTGACATTGTTGCCGTCAGCCTGAAGCAGAGCCTCGGCATAGATGAGATAGAGGTCGGAAAGACGCATCTCTACCCAGTGTGGCTTCTCGCGCTCGTAGGCTGAACCGGTGATTCCGTCGGCAATGTACTTGTTGTGGAAATAGCCTGTAGCATAAACGCCCACACACTTGTCTGGACCTGTACCGGCATTGGTACCGCCCACGTACAACTCTACATTCTGACCGGTTGACTTGCCGTCGCCTACATTCACCTTGTCGCGCTGTCCGTTCACACTTACAGTTTCATAAAGACGAGGGTCGCGGGTATATTTCACATTCTGCAGTTCCTGCTTGCCTACCTTTCTATCACCCTTGATGAACATGTGGTCCAATTCGCCAGCCTGCTCGGTCTCCTCCCAGTTGAATGGCTTGCCATCAGCCCAAGGGAACATCTCTACGAACTCCTGGGTAGGGCAATAAGCCTGGCGGTCGAGGGTACGCATATACTGACGTGCCGCCCAGCAATACTTGGAGTTGTGGTTGTTGTCGGTAACGCGGGTCTCAAAGATGACCTCCGGACTAGCCTGGCTGATATACGCAAAGCGATAGGCAAAGCGATAAGCCTCGGTAGTCTGGGCTGTAGGTTCTACGAGATGGTAAGGATTGCCGTTGTTGGCATTCTCATTGAAGAAGTCTTCACATGCCTTCTTGCACTGCTGCCACAACTCAGGCTTTCTGCCACCCATCCAAGCCAGACTGTCCTGACTCGCATTCTCCATGGAATACTTGCCGCTGTAATATGGCTGGTCGTCGTTGAACAATGGAGAAGCAGCAAACTGCAGTACACGGCACTTCATCGCCATGGCAGCCGCCTTGGTCCAGTGTGCCTTCATGGTAGTGACATCATCATCAGAATAAGCAAAAGGAAGGGCTCCTGAATTGATAGCCTCATCATAAAGCTTGAGAATGTAATTGAGTGTCTTCTCTACCGAAGCACGTGGCGCATCCAACTTGTCTCCGTTTACATCGTATGAGTGAGTAACCAGAGGCAGACCGCCGTACATGCGGAAGAGGTTGAAGTAGGAAGATGCTATCAGGCACTTCGCCTCAGCCACATACTGCTTTTTGGTATCCTCATCCATATCAGGCACACGGCTGATATTCTCCATCAGGAGGTAGCAGGCATGCACCATCTCCCAGATATTCTCCTTGTCAAAACCATAGATGGAATTACTGCTGGCTGCTGTCATGTAATCTTCATACACCAGATTATACATAGCAACTGACGCTGTAGGATTGTGCCAGCAGTCTGACATCGCCTCAATCTGACCACTGAAGTAACTGTGGGAGTTACCGTCACCCGCCTTGAAAGGCAGACCGTAGTACTGGTTCTTATAAATACCGGTCAAGAACTGCTGGGTATATTCTGCACTATTGAAGATGGTATCAATGGTAACATCGCCACCCGGAGTCTTTTCTATGAAGGAATCTCCAAACTTGATCTGCTCAGTACAACCCGTCACCGCAGAACCGATAACGGCTGTAAGAACGATTCCTCTGAATATATTGTTAAGTTTCATTGTATTTACCTTTATTATATATATTAAATGTGTAATATATTAGAAGCCCACCTTCAAAGACAGCATATAGGTACGCTGCAATGGATAGGATGGTGCCGTGGTAGCACGTGCCTCAGGATCACCCCAGATATAAGGAGTGAAGGTAAGGAGGTTGTAACCGCTGAATGCCAGCTGCAACTGGTTCATACCTATGCGCTTCATGAACGGAGCGTTGAAATCATAGGAAATCTGCAGGGTCTTCAGGCGCAGATACTTCGCATCCTTCTCATAGAGGGTAGAAGTGGCATAATTGTTGTCCCAGGAATCCAATGATGTACGAGGATACTTCGCACTCTGAGATGGATTATCAGCTGTCCAGCTGTTCTCCACCACATACTTCAGGAGACCGCCCATCTCATGAGAGGTCTTGTTGTAGAATGGGCTGCGGAACACTCCATCCAGCATACGGCTCACGTTCCAGGCACCCGTCCACTGGGTATTGACAGACCAGCCCTTGTAGCTGAATCCGAGGTTCAGACCAATCATATACTCAGGATCATCGGTATAGCCCAGGTCGCGGGTCATATCATTCTGGTCTATCTTTCCATCGTGGTTCAAATCAACATACACGGCATCACCAGGCTGGATATTCTCTACCAGCTGAGTAGGGAATTGCTCGCCGAAAGTCTTCTCATAGAGTGCTGGGGTCTGCTCGTCGTAATAACGCCAGAACTGGTACATTTTGCGGGCTCCCAGACGATGGCCCTTTGCCATCTGATAAGCCTCCGGCTGCAGAGCCTCACCATTGTTGATCAGCTCATTCTGGTTGTAAGAGAGGTTGACACCTGCCCAGTATCTGAAGTTCTTGCCTATCTTATCCTGCCACTTCAGGGATGCTTCCCATCCCCAACTGTTCACCTCACCATCGTTGGTGTAAGGCATCTTGTAACCGATGATGGTAGGTACATTGTAGTCGATCATCATAATATCGGTACGGTGCTCGTAATAGTAATCGAAGCTACCACGGAGCTTATCCTTCAGGAAGTTGATGTCGATACCATAGTCCTGCTTATAGGCGTGCTCCCAGGTGATGTCGGCATTGTGGCGCGCCATCTCGTAGGCTCCCTTCCATACGGTAGTGTTGTTAACACCGAAGATGTATCCATATCCATCACGGGTAGAAACATTGCCATTATTGATGGCGAAAGGATCGGCGGTGTACATAAAGCGATTACCGTTCAGATTAGCATTACCTACCAGACCGTAGCTGGCACGAAGCTTCAGGAAGCTTACTGCCTTGGTGAGCGGCTTGAAGAATGGCTCATCGCTGACTACCCAACCCACAGACATTGCTGGGAAGGTTCCGTAACGCTTGCCCGGAGCAAAGTTCTCGGAACCATTGTAACCCACGTTGAACTCTGCCATATAGCGGTTGTTCCAGTCGTAGGTAACACGACCTACCAGACCTACCTGGCGGTGAGGCACATTGGTATAGGTGCTCGGATAATAGCTGCTGTCCTGATTGTAGAGCAGGATGGCACCCACATTGTTCAAACCGAAGGAACGGTTGTAGTTGAGACCTACCTCAAAATACCAGTAACGGCTACGACCGGTCTTCTCTTCATACTTCAACTGCTCTTCGTTACCATATTTCTTATATTTATAGGTACCGTCGTCCTGGAGTACAGGGGTATAGGTAGCCTTTTTGGCGTAAGCATTCTTATTGATGGCGTAGGCTCCGTTATAGGAAGCCTTCATCTTGAAAGAAAGACCCTTGGTAATCATATCGAGCTTCTGCTTCAACTGGAGGTCGAACTGAAGCTTGTTGTTGGTAGTCTTCATGAAACCGCCATTCACATCATTATTGCCGAAATAGGTAATACCGCTACCCCCCACGAAAGGAAGCTGGTCGGTACCGCAATCCTCATACTGGGTCTCGGTAGAGATGTATCTTCCATTGATGATACCAGGACTAGAGAATGGAGTAGCCTGATAAGCCTCGTTGATCAGACCAGATGATCCCTGACCAGAATATGGCTTGTTGGCATTATCTACCTTACCTGCCAGATTGAAGGAGATGGTGGTTGTCTTGGTGACATCCAGATCGAGGTTGGCACGGTAGTTGAAACTGTTATACTGATAACCGAAATCGTAATCCTGACCAAACTCCTTGAACAGACCACCCTGAGTATAGTAACCAACATTGATGAAGTAGCGTGCCGTCTTGGTACCACCGCTGATATTCAGATTGTGTTTACTCTGCATGGTAGCATCCTTCATAATGTATTCAGCCCACAAGGTGCTAGGGAAACGGACAGGATCACTTCCATCCTTGAACTTCTGGATAACGATATCAGAGAACTGAGGACTCAACGGATCACCATTCTTGTCATGCGAATTCTGGCGCATCATATTATGGAAGGTAGCATACTCGTAGCTGTTTGCCTGTTCTACCATCTTGGTAGGAGTCAGGATACCCCATGAAGTAGAGCCGCTGATTTTGGTCTTACCCTCCTGACCACGCTTGGTGGTAATCAGGATAACACCGTTGGCACCACGCACACCGAATACGGCTGTGGCAGAAGCATCCTTCAAAACGGTGATGCTCTCGATTTCCTCAGGATCCACATCGCTCATGCTTCGCTCCACACCATCCACCTGAACCAAAGGGTCGGCACCATTGAAAGATGCCTTACCACGAACAAATACGCTCGCAGCATCTGCACCCGGCTCACCGGAATACTGTACGGTGGTAACACCCGAAAGCTGACCACCGAGCACATTGTTGACATTACCAACAGGAGTACGGACCAGGTCTTCGCTTTTCACGCTGGAGAGGGCACCGGTAACAGTAACCTTCTTCTGTACACCATAGGCAACCACTTCTACAGCCTTGAGGGAAGTAGCCTCTTCTTTCAAGACCACCTGCATGCCGTTTTTGGCAACCACAGTCTGGGATACGAATCCAATGTAACTGATCTTTAACTTGGCACCTGGCTTCACGTTGAGAGAGAAGTTACCATCAAAGTCTGTTACTGTACCCTGGGTAACTTTCTGTCCCTCGATGATAACACTAGCTCCAATAACGGCTTCACCATTGGCATCAACCACTGTACCTTTTACGATACCTGTTTGCTGAGCTATAGCCGTAGTCGCTTTAGCAGAACCTGCGCCTCCGCAAAGAGGGGCAAGCATCAATGCCGTGCAAAACAAAGTTGCAGGCACTGCCGAACTTTTCATAAATAGCTTGTTATTCATTTTGTTTATTATGACGTTAAGATTTTATTTTCTTTTTTCGGTTCGACCATCTTGCTTCCAGCTTTAGAATAATGTTGTTTTTTAGGATTTCAATTATCTTGCTTTGCGATTGATGATCTCGCTTTGTTAGTTGCAAATCCTATTCTAAAAGGATTTCTGCTGCAAAACTATCAAATAACCTTGTTTTTCATATAATAAAATCGTTCAAGTATCATTATTATTATCCGAATATTTGTTTTTTTATACATTTCAGCACAAAGTACATACTTTTTTGCATATATAATAAGGTATAGTGGATTTTTTTGCGTAATTTTGCCGATGAATAAGCTAAATGGCTCTGGAAGCAATAGCACCAGAAGATGAGTCAGGAGGCAAAACCAGAAACAAAACAAAGCATTATGCAGACCAGCAAATACCTATTAGCAACAGAAAGAGACGCCGAATGGGGTCTCACCATCAGCACCGTGGGACGGGAAGAAATCGCCCCGAGAGAAGAATATCCTACCAAGGGTCATGCCGATGGATATTACTTCGATCTCCAGAAGGGAAGAACCCTCGATGAATACCAGCTTCTCTACCAGCCGGAAGGCGAAGGAGTGTTCCGCTCTGCTCATCTCCCGGAAACAAAGATCAAGGCTGGAGACATCTTCCTGCTCTTTCCCGGCGAATGGCATACCTACCATCCATCAGGCACCAAGGGATGGAAAAGCTATTGGATCGGATTCAAGGGAAAGAATATGGATGACCGTGTGAAGGCGGGATTCCTGTCCCCTGAAAAGCCGATCTATCACGTGGGCTACAGCAACGAGATCATCAGTCTATATGAAGAGGCTTACAAGACGGCACAGGAGGAGGCTGCATACGCTCAGCAGACTATGGCGGGTATCGTAAACCATCTCATCGGAAAGGTGTATTCCCTGGAGAGAAACATCATCCTGAACAAGGATTCCAAGCATGTGGATATCATCAACAGGGCGCGCCTGCGCATCCGTGAATCTCTTGAGGATACACTCACCATCCAGGAGATAGCCCAGGAACTAGGCATCAGCTACTCTTCGTTCCGCAAGCTCTTCAAGGAGCATACCGGCTTCGCTCCAGCACTCTACCAGCAGACACTGAAACTGCAGAGAGCCAAGGAGCTGCTTTCTACCACCGATGAGAGCATCAAGGAGATTGCCTATCGCCTCAATTTCGAATCACCAGATTATTTCTCAACTAAATTCAAGAGCCAGACTGGCATGAAACCGTCTGATTTCAGAAATACAACCCGATAAAATTTCCACAAAATAACGAGCAGAACTTTCGCAGATGAGAAGTTAGGGGGAAATTCCCCTAACTTCAATTGATTCCCCTACATACGAAACTTGAACAGCGAAAAACTTATTTTTTTGATATTTCATAGAGATTCTTGACCCTCCGCCAAAAAACTAGGCTCTAATATCATTTTCTCTTGTTCCATCTTGCACATTCCCCCTATCTTTGCAATCGTAAACAAAAAACAATAGCAAATAACAATAACTTAAAATACACTCTTAAAAAAATGGAACAGAAGAAATACTTCTTTGCCGTAGATCTGGGCGCTACCAGTGGCAGAACCATCCTGGGAAGCCTGGCTGACGGCAAGTTCGATTTGGAAGAAATGACACGCTTCGACAACCGACTCATCGAAACCGGCAATCACTTCTACTGGGATATCTTTGCCCTCTTCTATGAGATCATCTCAGGTCTGAAACTCGTGGCGCAGCGCAGTATTCACATCGAAAGCATCGGTATCGATACCTGGGGATGCGACTTCGTATATGTAGATAAAAACGGGGACATTCTCCGCAATCCTCTCGCCTACCGCGACCCTCATACCTTCGGCGTGATGGAGAAATATTTCGACGAGAAAATCAGCAAGGAAAAGGTATATGAGAAGACCGGAATCCAATTTATGAACTTCAATTCGCTCTTCCAGATATACGCCATGAGAAAGGCTGGAAACGTGGCTTTGGAGAATGCCGACAAGATTCTCTTTATCCCTGATGCCCTAAGCTATATGCTTACCGGTAACGCCATCTGCGAATATACCGTGGCTTCAACTTCCCAGATTCTCAACCCAATGACAGGCGATCTCGACAACGAACTCGTAGAGAGTCTCGGACTGAAGAGAGAGCTGTTTGGCAAGATGACCAACCCTGCTTCCATCATCGGCACACTCACCGAAGAGGTGCAGAAGATAACAGGACTGAATGCCGTTCCAGTCATCGCCGTAGCAGGTCATGATACCGCCAGCGCCGTAGCTGCCGTACCAGCCAAAAACGAGGAGTTTGCCTATCTGAGTTCCGGTACCTGGAGTCTGATGGGTATCGAGACCAAGAATGCCATCATCAACGAGAAGAGTTATGAACTCAACTTCACTAACGAGGGCGGCATTGAGGGCACTACCCGATTCCTAAAGAACATCTGCGGCATGTGGATTTACGAGCGCTGCCGCAAGGAATGGAAGGACGAAGCTGCTACCAACCAGAAAGATATGACTTGCCTGGGCCATGCAGAACTGATAGCTGAAGCCATGAAGCAGCCTGCCTTCCAAAGCATCATCTATCCGGACGATGCATGCTTTGCCAACCCATCGAGCATGGTAGAGGCGATTAAGCAGTATTGCGAAAAAACCGGTCAGCACGTTCCTCGGAACTATGGCGAATTCTGCCGCTGCATCTTCGAGAGTCTTGCTCTCCGCTATCGCCAGGTATTTACATGGCTGAAGGATTTCGCCGACATCGACCTCAACGTGCTCCACATCATCGGTGGCGGTTCGCTCAATCAATATCTCAACCAGTTTACAGCCAACAGTTGCGGTGTTACCGTATTGGCTGGTCCTCAGGAAGGCACCGCCATCGGCAACATCATGCTCCAAGCGAAGGCTTCTGGTTTGGTTAAGGATATCTGGGAGATGCGTCAGATCATCGCCAACTCGCTGGAGCTCAAGAAATTCGAGCCACAAGACAAAGAGGCATGGGATGCGGCTTACGAAAAGTATTTAAAGGTAAAAGGGTAAAAAAGTAAAAAAATAAACAATAACAACAAAATACATAAAAAACAATGAAAGCAGATTTGATTTTAAAGAATTATGAGATTGCTAAGGAGCGCTATGCTGCTCTGGGTGTAGATACAGACAAGGCTATTGAGACTTTGGAGAAGACTCCAATCTCTCTGCACTGCTGGCAGGCTGACGATGTGGTTGGCTTCGAGCGCGGCGAGGCTGCTTCTGGTGGTATCCAGAGCACAGGTAACTATCCTGGAAAGGCTCGCAACATCGACGAACTCCGTCAGGACATCGAGAAGGTGAACTCTCTCCTGGCTGGTACTTTCCGTCTCAACCTTCATGAGATTTATGGTGAGTTCGGTGGCAAGCAGATTGACCGTAACGAGGTAACCGTAGATCAGTTTACAGGCTGGATGCAGTGGGCTAAGGAGCAAAACATGAAGCTCGACTTCAACTCTACTTCTTTCTCTCACCCTAAGAGTGGCAGTCTCTCTTTGTCAAATCCTGACCCAGCTATCCGCGAGTTCTGGATTGAGCACACCAAGCGTTGCCGCCGCATTGCAGACGCTATGGGTAAGTTCCAGAACGACCCATGTATCATGAACATCTGGGTACATGATGGTTCCAAGGACATCACCGTAGAGAAGGGTCGCTATCGCGAGATCTTGAAAAACTCTCTTGATGAGATTCTGGCAGAGGAGTTGCCAAACATGAAGTCTTGCCTGGAGGCTAAGCTCTTCGGTATCGGCTTGGAGGCTTACACCGTAGGTTCTCACGACTTCTACGCTGGCTACTGCGCTAAGAACAACGTGATGTATACCCTGGATACAGGTCACTATGAGCCAACAGAGAACGTATCGGATGCCGTTTCAGCACTCCTGCTCTTCGTTCCTGAGTTGATGCTCCACGTATCTCGCCCAATGCACTGGGATTCAGACCACGTAACACTCTTCGACGACAATACACGCAACCTCTTCTCAGAGTTGGTTCGTGCCAACGCACTCGACCGTGCTCACATCGGTCTCGACTACTTCGACGGTTCTATCAACCGCATCGGAGCTTACATCATCGGTGTACGTGCAGCCCAGAAGTCATTGTTGCAGGCATTCCTTGAGCCACTCGATACCCTCCGCAAGTACGAGGACGAGGGCAAGCTCTTCCAGCGTCTGGCTCTCCTCGAGGAAGAGAAGACATTGCCATTCGGTGCAGTATATGATTACTTCAACTTGAAGAACAACATCCCTGTTGGCGAGGAGTACATCGCTGACATCGAGAAGTACGAAGCAGAAGTACTTGCTAACCGCAAGTAAGTGAAAAACGAAGAACGAGTTTAAGTGAAGAGTGAAGAACGAAGAATTCAATAGTCTTATGGCTAAAAAGCACATGAATTCTTCACTCTTCACTTTTCGCTCTTCACTTAATTACTAAACAATATGGAAATATTAATAGGACTTTTCATCATAGCCATCGGTGCATTCTGCCAGTCCAGCTGCTACGTTCCTATCAACAAGATCAAAGATTGGAGTTGGGAATCATACTGGATAGTTCAGGGTGTGTTCGCATGGCTTATTTTGCCTTTTTTCGGCGCTATGCTCGCTGTACCTAGCGGACATTCCTTCTTTGAATTATTCGACGGATTCGGCTTCAATGTGGCTATGAGCATGCTCTTCGGTGTACTCTGGGGCGTAGGCGGACTCACCTTCGGTCTCTCCATGCGCTACCTAGGCGTGGCATTGGGTCAGAGCATCGCCCTGGGAACCTGTGCAGGTCTCGGAACCATCATGGGTCCGGTGCTGCTCAACATCTTCTTTCCGGAACTGGATGCCCTCTCATCGCTCACCTTCAGCGTCATCCTCGGTGTGGTAGTCACCCTGCTCGGTATCGCCATCATCGGTGTGGCTGGCAGCATGAAGGCAGCATCGCTCTCAGAAGAGGAGAAGAAGGCTGCGGTAAAGGATTTCAACTTCCCTAAGGGTCTTGCCATCGCCCTACTGGCTGGTTTCATGAGCGGATGCTTCAATGTGGGTCTCGCCTTCGGCGATGATATCCACTTCGGCACCTTCACCCCTGATATGTTCAAGACCCTGCCTGCTACCTTCCTCGTTACCGTGGGTGGTTTCATTACCAACGCCATCTACTGTTTCTATCAGAACACCAAGAATCATACTTGGAGCGACTATAAGAACGAGGAGGTTTGGGGCAACAACATCCTGTATTGTGCCCTGGCGGGTGCCTTGTGGTACAGTCAGTTCTTCGGCTTGTCATTAGGAAAAGGTTTCCTCACCGAATCCCCTACCCTTATGACTCTGTCTTTCTGCATTCTGATGGCACTCAACGTGGTGTTCTCAAATGTATGGGGCATCATCCTGAAGGAATGGAAGGGATGCTCATCAAAGACCATCACCGTATTAATCGTCGGCATCATCGTCTTGATTATCTCAAGCTTCCTGCCACAGTTGATTTAACTTCAAAATATAGAATGATATGAAAAGATTTGCATTTAAGATGTATCTCAAGAAGGGATGCGAAAAGGAATATGCCAAGCGCCATGCTGCGATCTGGCCTGAGCTGAAACAGATGATCAAGAATCAGGGAGTAAGCGACTACAGTATCTTCTGGGACAAGGACACCAACCTGCTCTTTGCCGTTCAGAAATGCGACAGCGATACCAACAGCCAGGACACAACCAACGTGGATTCTATCACCCAGAAATGGTGGAATATGATGGCAGACATCATGGAGGTGAATCCTGATAATTCGCCTGTCAGCATCCCGCTGGAAGAACTTTTCCACATGGATTGATATAAAGATTTTAGTTAGCTTAGAAACAGAAAAAGCCCCCGATCATCTCACGATGTTCGAGGGCTTTGTTTCACTAAACCTAAAAAATTTTACCTATAATACTAAAACCTAAATTAAACCTATTACCTATAAAATGTATATCCAATAAACCTATTATATCAAAATATTACTAACAACACTATATCAACTTATCCATAACCTATATCTTATTTTGGCAAATTGAAAGCCTTGGTCATCTCAGCCATTTCTTCCTGGCTCATACCATCAGGCTCGAATCCCATGCACTTGGAATCGATGTAGATCTTCGCACTCTTAGAGAGCACGTCAATCTGGTCGAAGGCATCCATTACATCCAAGCCCTTGGCAAAGACGCCGTGCTTCTCCCACATCACTACATCATAGTCTTCCAGCTCCTTCAAGGTTTCCTCAGCCAGCTTCAGACTGCCTGGCAACTGATAAGGAACGATACCCAAACCGAGTGGACAGAATGCCTTGGTCTCTGGAATCATACTCCAGAGCAGATTGCTCAATACATCCTTGCCCATGAACTTCTTGTTGTGGCTCATGGCGATGAGCTCGATAGGGTGAGTATGAACGGTAGCCTTGTAATTGGAACCCTTTTCGATGAGACGGGCGTGAACGCTCAAGTGGCTTGGCAACTCTGATGTAGGCATCACGGCATTATCAGCGATGATGACATAGCTGGCGCAATCGTCGAGGATTCGGATGATAGAACCGTTCTCCATAGGCCAGCGAGCCAAGTCGCGCATACGCTTGCCTGTACCCTTGCAGAAGAAGTAGCAACCCTTCAAGGCTGGCAATGCTGTACCAATCAGCTTTACTTCGCTGATGGCAGGCAAAGCCTTGATCTCGTCATCTACCAAGTCGGTGATGTTCACGGTGATGTTACCACCATTACGCTCAGCCCAACCATTCTGCCAGAGGTATCCGGCAACTTCTGCAATCTTCTCGACCTCCTTTTTCAAGGCAGGACGACCTTCTAAAACACTATTCATATTAATCTTGTTATTAGCTTGTTTAAAATTTCTGCTGCAAAAGTAATCATTTTTCTCCATATCCACCCTATTCTTTTGATATTTCTGCTATGACATTTGGCATCTTTGCATCATTTACTGATTACAGAAGAGGCTTTCTATCTTCCATCATCCCCCAAAAACAAATGGCGGACAAAAACACAAAATTTTGAATGGAAGAACAAAAAAACATCGGTTTTTTTTCGTAATTTTGCACCATAATAATAACGCAATAATAATATCACAATAATAATAATGCAACAAAACAATCAAAACATCATTAGAATGAGAAAAAGACTATTTCTACTTCTACTCGCTTTCATCTCGCTCTGCCAGATGAATGCAGTGGAAAGAACAAAGCTCAATTTCAATGGAGGATGGTTGCTCAAGGTGGGCGACTTCCCGAGAGCAGAACAGGCAAACTACAAGGATGCCGGTTGGAAACAGATTACGCTGCCTCGTGCCTTTAACGAGAAAGAAGCGTTCAAGGTTTCTATCGAACACCTCAGCGACACCATCATGTGGTATCGCAAGCACTTCCATATCCAAGAAGTGGGCGACCGCAAGTATTTCATCGAGTTTGAGGGCGTGCGCTTCGGTGCCGACATCTGGCTCAATGGCAAGAAAGTGGGATATACCGAGAATGGTGTGATGGCAAGCGGATTCGACCTGACACCTTATATTATAAAAGGTGAAAACGTCATAGCCGTACGTGTGGATAACTCCTGGAACTATCGTGAGCGCACCAGCGGTCAGCGTTTCCAGTGGAACGACAAGAACTTCTATGCCAACTATGGCGGTATTCCAAAGAATGTGTTCCTCCACATCACCGACAAACTCTACCAGACTCTTCCGCTCTACAATAATCTCAAGACCACAGGTATCTATATCTATGGCAGCAACTATGATATTGCAGGAAAGAAGGTAACGGTGAATGCAGAATCGCAGGTAAGGAATGAGGATTCCAAGTCTCGCTCTTTCCGCTTCTTCGCCAAGATTCTGGACGCTGACGGCAAGGAAGTGGGCCATTTTGATGGCGAAAGATATACCTTGAAGCCAGGCGAAACCAAGACAGTGAAGGTGAGCGGACTCCTGAACAACGCCCACTTCTGGAGCTGGGGATATGGATATCTCTACACCGTGAAGACCCTCTTGAAGGCGGATGACGGAAGCAAGATTGATGATGTGGTGACCAAGACCGGTTTCCGCAAGACCCAGTTCGGTGAAGGCAAGTTCTATCTCAACGACCGTGCCATCATGATGCACGGCTATGCGCAGCGCACCTCCAACGAGTGGCCTGGCGTGGGTATGAGCGTTCCTGCCTGGTTGAGCGACTACAGTAACAAACTGATGGTAGAATCAGGCGGTAACCTGGTTCGCTGGATGCACGTCTGCCCTTGGAAACAGGATATCGAGAGCTGCGACCGTGTGGGACTGATTCAGGCGATGCCAGCAGGTGATGCAGAGAAGGATGTCTTCGACCGCAGATGGGAACAGCGCCTGGAACTGATGAAGGAAGCCATCATCTACAACCGCAACAACCCTAGCATCATCTTCTATGAAAGCGGAAACAAGGGCGTGAGCCGCGAGCACATGCTACAGATGAAAGCCATCCGCGATGAGTTCGACCCTCACGGAGGCAGAGCCAGCGGCAGCCGAGAGATGCTCAACATCAACGAGGCTGAATATGGCGGCGAGATGCTTTACATCAACAAGAGTAAGAAGCACCCGATGTGGTCGATGGAGTATCATCGCGACGAGGGTTTGCGTAAATACTGGGATGAGCAGAGCTATCCTTATCATAAGGAAGGCGACGGACCATTGTATCGTGGCAAGCCTGCCTTCGAATACAATCACAACATGGATACCTTTGCAGCAAGCATGGTAGAGCGCTGGTTCGAATACTGGCAGGAGCGTCCGGGCACCGGCAAAAGAGTAAGCGATGGCGGTACCAAGATCATCTTCTCGGATACCAACACCCATCATCGTGGTGAGGCCAACTACCGTTCGAGCGGTGTGACCGATGCGATGCGCATTCCGAAGGATGCCTTCTTTGCTCATCAGGTAATGTGGAATGGCTGGGTATCTCCTGAAAAAGATGCCCCCTATATCGTAGGTCACTGGAACTACAAGCCAGGAACCATCAAGCAGACAGAATATGTGGTAAGTACCGGCGACGAGGTAGAACTCTTCGTCAACGGTAAGAGCCTGGGTATGGGCGAACGCAGCAACCAGTGGCTTTTCACCTGGAAGAATGTACCTTTCGAGGCAGGCAAGATTGAGGCTGTGGCTTATACATACAATCATGCAGATAAGAATTCAAAAGATTCAAGAATCAGGAAGGAATCAAGCCGATATGCCATCGAAACTGCGGGTAAGCCTCATCACATCAAGCTCACCAGCATCCAGAACCCGGAAGGTTTCAAGGCTGACGGTGCCGACATGGCACTCATCCAGGTAGAGGTAGTTGATAAGCAGGGCAGACGCTGTCCACTCGATAACCGCACCATCCACTTCAACTATCAGGGCGAAATGGAATGGATTGGCGGATTGGCAACTCCTAACGAGGAAACCCAAAAGGCACTTGCTGCCAAGAACCAGAGCCTCGTGGTAGATAAGAACGAGACAGCAGAACAGAAGGCAGCCCGCAAAGCTGCAGATATTCTAGACTCTACAGATAGCGACAACACCTTCGATAATTATATCGGAAAGATTGATTTACCTGTAGAATGCGGCGTGAACAGAGTTCTGATCCGCAGTACCGTGAACCCAGGAAACATCACAATCTGTGCTGGTGCTGATGGCATCAAGGGCGTGGCAAGCATCGACTTGAAGACCGAGAAGGTCGATATCGAGCACTACCTGCCTCAGTTCAGCTTGAAGGGCGACCTTTCTCGTGGCGAAACGCCATCTACCCCATCCTATACCGATATCAAGGAGACCATTGATATCACCGGTGCCGTGGCTGGCGTAAACCAGGAAGATGCTCAGAAAACTTTCGATGACGATGAGACTACAGAATGGAAGAGCGATGGCAAGCCTGAGAATGCATGGATCACCTATCTGTTTACCAAGAAAAAGAAGGTAGACGAAATCACCGTGAAACTTACGGGATGGAGAGACAAGATGTATCCGCTCGCCATCTTTGCCGGTAAGAAGAAGGTTTGGGATGGTTACACCTACGCCTGCCTCGGCTATGTTCATATCAAGATAGACAAGCCAGTGAAGGCGAAGGATATCACCATCAGGATGATAGGCGATGCCAAGAGCAAGACCCAGCTCAGCGACACCAAGGAGCTGGCGGGCGGCAAGGCAAGCACCCTCGATTTCATAGGAATCAAGAAGGGCAAACCGGTATTGAGAATCGTAGAGATTGATTTTCTCAAGAATAAAAAGAATAAATAGCAGGAGAGTTTATAAAAAAAGCTAGTTGCCTTTGCTGAGCAACTAGCTTTCTTTTTTGTAACCAAATCACTCACAACTAAGGCAGGCTGGCAAGAACATTCCCGTCAAATATAAAGACGAAAAATATCTGATTCAGATAGAACCATCAAAAGGTAAGGTGATCATCAGCCGATGACCACCTTACCTTTTTTAATACCTTGCATTTTGCGAGGTCTTCTTTTGTGTGTAATTCCTTGATTTTTTGGCAAAACACCTAGCATATTTGTACTATTTTACATTTTTAAGAATCATAATACTGCTATTATTGGGTATTTTTCGCTATCTTTGCAAACGAAGAATAAACAATTAAGAACAACTTAATAAAACCCAATATGATGAACTATAAAAGAAATCATAAATTTATAGGATTATCCTTTGCCTTGGCTTTGATGTCTTCACTCAACTGCCAGGCTCAGTTGCTCCCTACCCCTACGCAGGAAGCCAAACCGGGCGTAAGATGGTGGTGGATGGGATCTGCTGTGGATCAAGAGAATCTGAAGTGGAACCTTGGCGAATACGCCAAGGCGGGTATCGGTGCCGTGGAAATCACACCGCTCTATGGCGTGCAGGGTAACGACAAGAATGATATCCCTTATCTCTCGCCTAAATGGATGGATATGCTCAAGTTCGTGGAAAAGGAAAACAAGCAGGTGGGCATCGAAACGGATATGGCCACCGGAACAGGCTGGCCTTTCGGTGGTCCTTGGGTACCTATCAGCGAAGCAGCATGCAAGGCGGTATTCGTAGATACCATCGTGGATGTGAAGCAGAAACTGATGGAGATAGAATTCAACGTGCCACAAAAAGAACGTGCCTTCGCCAAACTGAAGGTCATCAAGGCATTCCCTGTGGAAGGTGAAAAATACAAGAAACGAGTCATCGCTCTCTATGAGAGCCGTACCCGACAGAAGGTGAAACGTGCTGCACCTGGAGGAGAAGGATACGTTATCGACCATTTCGACTCTACTGCCGTGGCGAATTATCTGCACCACATCGACAGCGCCTTCGTAGCATCCAAGACTCCATATCCTCATACCTTCTTCAATGACAGCTACGAGGTGTATGGCGCCAACTGGACTCCTACCCTCCTGACAGAATTCGAGAAATATCACGGATACAAACTGCAGGATAAGTTCCCGGAGTTCCTCGATGGCGATGCTGTGGTGGTAAGCGATTACCGTGAAACCCTGGGCGACATGCTGCTCCATAACTTCACCGAACAGTGGACCAAATGGGCAAACAAACGTGGTGCCATCACCCGAAACCAGGCACACGGTTCACCTGCCAACCTCATCGACTGCTATGCAGCCGTTGACATCCCGGAGATTGAAGGCTTCGGACTGACCGATTTCGGCATCAAAGGACTGCGCAAGGATCCGGGTAAGACACGTCCTAACTTCAGCGACCTCAGCATGCTGAAATATGCCCCATCAGCAGCGCACATCACCGGAAAGAAATATACATCCAGCGAAACCTTCACCTGGCTCACCGAGCACTTCCGCACTTCCCTGAGCCAGATGAAACCGGATATGGACCTGATGTTCTGCGCCGGAGTGAACCACATGTTCTTCCATGGCACCGCCTATTCGCCAAAGAACGATCCATGGCCAGGATGGAAATTCTATGCTTCGGTGGATATGAGTCCTACCAACAGCATCTGGCGCGACGCTCCGGAACTGATGAAGTACATCACCAACTGCCAGACCTATCTGCAGTGGGGACAGCCAGACAATGATTTTCTGGTTTATCTGCCTGTAAGAGATATGTGGCGCAAGGATACCAAAAACTGGCTGATGCAATTCGATATCCATAGCATGGCGAAGAAGGCACCTGAGTTTATCAAGGTGATTCTCGACATCGACAAGGCTGGCTTCGACTGCGATTACATCAGCGACAAGTATCTCCGCACGTGTACCTTTAAGAATGGAATGGTAGAGACGGCTGCCGGAACCCGATATAAGGGCATCATCATCCCTGGCAACAACATCATGCCAAGCGACGTGATTGAGCACATCTCTGCCCTCAAGGCACAAGGCGCCAAGATCATCAAGGGCGACAACATCAAGGCGATGGAACAGGCGGCAAAACCGGAACTGATGAGAAAGAACCTGGGGTTGAAGATGATCCGCCGCAACAACAGCATCGGTCATCATTACTTCATCGCCAACCTCACCAGCAAGGATATCGCCTCTACCGTAGCTTTGGCCGTGAACGAGAAGCATGGCATCTGGTACAACCCTATGACGGGTAAATACCACGAGGCAACCATCGGCGACAAGGGTATCCAGCTGAACCTGAAGAGTGGCGAGAGCCGCATCCTCATCACCTCGGATAAGCCTGTAAGCGAGTGGAAACTCGGTTCCAAGGTGAAGGTGAGCGAAAAGGAGAAGTTTGCGGCTGCGGATAGCAAGACCATCGATCTGACAGCCAATACCTGGAAACTGTCATTCACCGAGGAGGCTCCTAAGGTGGGCGAAACCTTCAACCTCAAGGGCGTAAAGTCTTGGGAAGGTCTCAGCGACAAGGCGAAGGTGATGATGGGAACAGGTGTTTACGAAACCACCATCAAGCTGTCGAAGGATGATGCCCAGAGACAGTGGGCCATTGACCTGGGGGATGTACGTGAAAGTGCCCGCGTCTATATCAATAATAAATATGTAGGCTGCGCCTGGGCTGTACCATATATCCTCAACTGCAAGGATGCACTCAACAAGGGCAAGAACATCATCCGCATCGAGGTTACCAACCTGCCAGCCAACCGCATCGCAGAAATGGACCGTCAGGGCGTTAAGTGGCGCAAGATGAAGGAAATCAATGTGGTAGATATCAACTACAAGAAGACCACCTACGAGAACTGGACTCCTGTGCCAAGCGGACTGAACAGCACCGTGAAGCTCGTGGAAATCAAGTAAATAATAAACAAACATTAATAACAAGACAAATGAAGAAACTGATCTTATCATCGCTCTGTATGCTCATGGGCTTGACCTCAATGTCTGCCCAGACCGCATTGCAAAAAGAAATTCTGGAAGTAGCCAATCGCACCAACAACTACTTCATGACAAAGTACAGCGACCCTACTCTCGACACATTCGTGAAGAAAGTCCGCACCAGCAACCTCTGGACCCGCGCCGTGTATTACGAGGGATTGATGGCGCTTTACGAGATTGACCCTCAGCAGCGCTATCTCGACTATACCGACAAGTGGGCGGATTATCACAAATGGACAGCCCGTGGCAGCGTGAACGATACCGATGCCGACAACCAGTGCTGCCAGCAAACCTACATAGACCGCTACGTTCAGACAGGCGGCAAAAAGGACTTGAGCAAGGTAAAGGAGAACCTCGACCACCAGATGAGCACCAAGCGTGTAAACTACTGGACCTGGATTGACGCTATCCAGATGGCGATGCCAGCCTATGCCAAGTATGCCAAGATCACAGGTGAGCGCAAGTACCTGGATTATGCGATGAATTCCTATAAATGGAGCCGTGATACCCTGGCTAACGGTCTCTTTAACAAGAAAGAAGGTCTCTGGTGGAGAGACAAGGACTACGTGCCACCTTACAAGGAGAAGGATGGCAGCAACTGCTACTGGAGCCGTGGCAACGGCTGGGTGTATGCAGCACTGGTCCGCGTGATGGAGACTTTGCCAAAGACCGACAAGTACTATCAGTATCTGAAGAAGGATTTCATCTCTATGAGTCAGGCTATTCTGAAATGCCAGCGCAAGGATGGCTACTGGAACGTAAGCCTCGTCTGTCCTGCCAACTATGGCGGTCCTGAGATGACCGGTACAGGTCTCTTCCTCTATGGTATGGCATGGGGTGTTCAGCAGGGCATTCTTCCTAGAGCTACCTATCAGAAGGCGATGGACAAGGCCTGGAAGGCTCTTGCCGCATCCGTTCACGAGGATGGTTTCATCGGCTATAACCAGGGCACAGGAAAGGATCCTACAGCCGGTCAGCCTGTCACCTTCACCTCAGTTCCCGACTTCGAGGACTACGGCACAGGCTGCCTCCTGCTCGGCGCAGCAGAGTATTACAAGCTAGTAAAAGCAAAAAAGTAAAAGGTAAAAGGTAAAAAGGTAAAAAAGCCCCTTTTCCCCCTTTTCGCCCCCGTTCCCAGCGATTCCATCGCTGGTCCCACAAGTTTTAATCTTAAAGATAAAAAAGAAAACAAATCATGAAGAAATATATCTGGCTGATGGCTTGCCTGGTGGCGTTTTCGCCACTGAGCGCCAACGCCGCAAAGAAACAGAAGAAAGCAAAAAAAGCACAAACCGAGCTTTGGCCTGATGGAACGAAGATGGATGCCTGGTTCAGCAACGCCCAGAAGGTGAACGTGGATACCCTCGGCAAGAAATACATTCTCACCGACTATGGCGTAAAGACGGATAGTACCCTGATTCAGACCCAGGCCATCCAGGCTGTCATCGACCATGCAGCCCAAGATGGCGGCGGTGTCATCGTGGTTCCTGCCGGAACCTATCAGAGCGGTGCCCTCTTCTTCAAGCCAAAGACCCACCTTTATGTTTCGGAAGGCGGAAAACTGAAAGGCAGCGACCGCATCGCCAATTTCCCTGTGGTAGAAACCCGCATTGAGGGCGAAACCTGCAAATACTTCTCTGCCTTCATCAATGCAGATAAATGCAACGGCTTCACCATCGCAGGTCCCGGTACCATCGATGGCAATGGCTATCACTATTGGGAGGAGTTCTGGATTCGTCGCACCTGGAACCGTGAATGCACCAACAAGGATGCACAGCGTCCCCGCCTCGTCTATATCAGCAACTCAAGCAACGTAACCTTGCAGGATGTGCATATTCAGAACAGTCCGTTCTGGACCAACCACATCTACCGTTGCGACCACGTCCGCTTCCTGGGCTGCACCATCTTCGCCCCTACCAGTGGCATGCGGGCACCAAGCAGCGATGCCATCGACATTGATGTTTGTCACGATGTGCTGGTGGATGGTTGCTATATGAGCGTAAACGATGATGCCATCGCCATTAAGGGCGGTAAGGGAACCTGGGCAGACCAGGCACCGGAAAATGGTCCGGTGTATAATGTACTCATCCAGAACTGCCATTATGGAACCGTGCATGGCTGTCTGACTCTTGGCAGCGAAAGCGTGAAAGACCGCAATATCGTGCTCCGCAACATCAAGGTGGATAAGGCACAGCGCGTGCTCTGGCTGAAGATGCGCCCTGATACTCCGCAGCATTATGAATATGTAACAGTGGATAATATCCAGGGCACCACCGGCAGTTTCCTCGTCATCCGCCCATGGACCCAGTTCTTCAAGCCCGGTGACCGCAAGGACATGCCATTAAGCCAATGCAACAACATCACCATCAAGAACATCCAGATGGATTGTGACAACTTCTTTGATGTTGGAAAGAGCGATAAATACCGCCTGATAGATTTCACCTTCGAAGATATCACCTGCACCGACAAGAAGATGGCATTCGATGCCAATCTCATCGAGAACACCGTGGCAAAGAAAGTGAATATCACCCCTCGCGAAAAGAGCAACGGATTGAAGACCACAGGCGATGCCGACGGGTTGAAATAGCACATACATTTTATAGAAAGTAATACAGAATTGAGTACTGAAACGAGCTTTATTTGCAAGAATAAGGCTCGTTTTGTTTTTTTATATCCCTCCTTATTTCTTTTTATCTCTTAAAATTAGGCATTTCCAAATATTTTGCTTAATTTTGCCTGCAAAATAATTTTGAGTAAGAAAATGATTGATATAAAAGGTATAACCAAGAGCTTCGGCTCCCTGCAGGTGCTTAAGGGCATCGACCTGCATATTGACAAGGGCGAGGTGGTAAGTATCGTCGGTCCTAGTGGTGCCGGCAAGACTACACTTCTCCAGATTATCGGTACCCTCGACAAGCCTGATAGTGGCAGCATCATGGTTGATGGCATCGATGCAAGCAGCCTCAGCACCAAGAAACTGAGCGATTTCCGGAACCAGCATCTCGGTTTCGTCTTCCAGTTCCACCAACTTCTCCCTGAGTTCACCGCCCTGGAGAACATCATGATTCCTGCCTTCATTGCAGGCAAGAGCCGAAAAGAAGCCAAGGAGCGTGCCGAGGAGTTATTGGAATTCATGGGCTTGAGCGATAGAGCCAGTCACAAACCTGCCGAGTTATCCGGTGGTGAGAAACAGCGTGTAGCCGTGGCGAGAGCTTTGGTCAATAATCCTGCCGTCATCCTTGCCGATGAGCCATCAGGAAGTCTCGACACCAAGAACAAGGCTGAGCTTCACCAGCTCTTCTTCGACCTCAGAGACAAGTTCGGTCAGACTTTCGTCATCGTAACTCATGATGAGGGCCTTGCTGCCATCACCGACCGCACCATCCATCTCAAGGATGGAATGATTGAGAAGACGGTGGAAGCTGGAGCTGCTGATAGCCAGGAAGAACCTGCAGAAGTTGCAAAAGCCCCAACAACAGAAGAAAAAACTGAAGACAATATTATATGAGCAAAAAGATAAAACTCGGCGATTACAATCGCCTTCGCATCGTAAAGAAAGTTGATTTCGGTCTGTATCTCGATGGTGGTGACGAGGGAGAAATCCTCCTTCCTTCCCGCTACGTACCTGAAGACGCAGGCATCGGCGACGAGCTGGATGTCTTCATCTATCTCGACCAGGAAGAGCGCCTCATAGCAACCACCGAAACCCCTTTGGCAAAGGTGGGCGATTTCGCCTATCTCGAAGTGAAATGGGTCAACGAATACGGAGCCTTCCTGGGCTGGGGGCTAATGAAGGACATCTTCTGCCCATTCCGCGAGCAGAAGAAACGTATGGTGCTCGGCAACTCCTACATCGTGCATATCCACATCGACGAGGAGAGCTATCGCATTGTTGCCTCTGCCAAGATTGAGCGTTATCTCAACGAAGACCATCCTCACTACAAGCATGGCGATGAGGTGGATCTCCTCATCTGGCAGAAGACCGACCTCGGCTTCAAGGTTATCATCGACAACCAGTATCCGGGTCTCCTCTATCAGGATCAGATTTTCCAGTACATCCACACGGGTGACAAGATGAAGGGCTACATCGGAAGAGTTCGTCCTGACGGAAAGATAGATGTCACCCTGCAGAAGACCGGTATTCAGCAGACTGCCGATTTCGCCGAAACCCTCTACCAGTATCTCTTGGACAACGATGGCGAGTGCAACCTTGGCGACAAGAGCGAGGCCGACGACATCTACGAGCGTTTCCACGTGAGCAAGAAGGTTTACAAGCGTGCCATAGGCGATCTATACAAAAAGCGCCTCATCACCGTAAGCCCGATGAGCATCCGATTGGCGGAATAAAGCAGATTAGAACTATATATAATTAAGGTGGACATTGCTATTTTTAAAAAGCATTGTCCACCTTATTATTTATTTTGCATGATGCATTACATCCTTCTTTATTCTTCTACAACAGCATCCAATACGCTCCGCAAATTACCTATCAGATAAAACGGAAGATTGATCAACGTAAGCTCCTCTCAAGATAAGAGGCTTATGCTTTTTGTCTTGCTTCCAAGCCTCCAATTTACTGATGATATTTCGTCTAAACATATGCATTTGTTTCAAATCAGGGGCAAAGATACTACTTTTTTGTCGCAAATCAGCGGCAACAGCGTTAAAGTTTGTCGCAAATCAGGGGCAACAAGGCATTTCATTTAAAAAGGTGGCGCATCAAATTGTGCTTGATTAAAAACAGTTGCTGCCATATTTTTTTCCAGATTCCTTTTCTGCATATTATCCTTTTTCACGTTTATCAAGCAAAAAGCTGATAAACTCATCGCGATATTAGAGAAGTCTTCTCAACAAATCACGAGCATCCATCGGCTTAGTCCCATTCTTCTTATGAGCTTCCATTTCATCAAGAGCACGGTTAAGACTTTCTGCCACATAGGCTTCCTGCTCTGCCTGGCTCATATAAGTTTCCTGGTAACTGTTTCCTGACTTGGAGATAGAACTGGCTAATTTTTCAGCATAGTCTTTGAGCTTGGCGACAAATTCGTCAAGCGTATATTGACCTGTAGAAGGTACTTGAAACTGAATATTAATCGTTTCCATCTTATTCCTTTCTTTTAAATTAACGCCACAAAATTAACGAAAAGAATTAGAAATGCCAAAGAAAAGAATAACTTTCTTCATTTTAAGATACAAAAAAGCCTTTCAGTATCAAAAATACCAAAAGGCTCTATTGTCTTATCTCGATTTCACTTCAAAAACATTCAATTTACTCCTTCAACCATAAGTTCATAAGCTGATCATCAATATAATACGCACTTTGAGAAGTAGAAATTAGATGATATTCCAGCAGTTTCTTCACGGCACTCTGCACGCTACTTGCCGAACGGAGACGATGCTTCTTCACAAAACCAGAAGAAGTAATCTGACTAGCCATTTCCTCCTTAGCAACAGCATATAGTAGTTCCTTCTGCGGAAGAGTGAGACGGGAAAGTATCTCGCTAAACTTATGATCATTATCCAATACCAAAGCATGGATAATGCCCTCTATCATCTCACAATCAGCCTCAGCCTGTGGCACAGTCTGATTAAAAGCCTCGTGCATCACCTTCTGCATATAATAGGTATTGCCACCAAAAGCCTGATACACCTGCTCTATAGCCTTCTCCTTAATCTTCTTATCAAACTTACCAAACAAGCGGATAGCAAACTCCTTGTATTTATCAAGCGGAATCACCTCCAGGTTCATCATATCAGCACTATTGTAAAAAGGATGCGCTTTCTCGGAAAACATCTTGGAGATTAGATGACGCTCGCTGCCCGAAAAGATGAAATTGGCATTGCTGCACTTCTGAATATAAGTCCTGAGAATGGCTTCCATATTTTTCTCTGGATAATAACCTATCTGCTGAAACTCGTCGATGGCAACGATGCATTTCTTATCAGCCTGCTCCAAACAGGCAAATATCTCATCCAAAGTATAGAGCGGATTAGAAATATCACCCAACGAAAGATTAAACGTTGGGATATTGGAAATCGGATCGTAACCGAAGCAGCCATTGATAGACTTCAGAGTGTTAACCACCATTCTCATCATCTTGGTTCCACGACGGGCAGCCAATTCAAATACAGCCTTTCCCAACTCGAACGCAAATTCATGGATGCTGGAAGTTCGGAGGATATCGATGGATATACAGATGAAATGGTCTTTGATGGCAGAAGAATCCATGCAAAAGTCTATCAGTTTACTCTTGCCTACTCGTCTTGCAGCCATTACCACCATATTCTCACCACCCGTTACCTTATTGATGATTCTTTCCGCTTCCTTTTCTCTGTCGCAGAAATATTCGGGCTTGATATAACCCGTTATGATAAAAGGATTCTCCATATAGCTCACCATTTTAAAATGTTACTTTCGGCTGCAAAGATAATTATTTATTTTGAATTATGCAAATTGCATAATGCAAATTGCATAATTCATATTGATTAAAAATCTGTTTATTATCGGTCTACCTTTTCGATAATCTTCATTCCCTCTTCCACTGCCTGCATGTTCAGTGGAATCAAACCATGATGGCGCTCTGGCAATGACTTGTAAAGCGCCTTGTTCAAACCATCGGTGCTCACTACAGGACAAACCTTCAGCAGACCGCCCAAAACAATCATATTGAACACCTTGGAGTTTTTCATCTCGGCAGCCTTGTCCATCGCATCAATGCGATAAATGGTGATGTCCTTGCGCTGTGGAGGATTCATCACACCATAGCCATCATAAATCAGGATGCCGCCTGGCTTAATCTTCGGCTCAAACTTGTCGAGCGACGGCTGGTTGAGCACGATGGCTACATCATAATGGCTCAGGATAGGCGAAGAGATGCGACTGTCGCTCACAATGACCGTTACATTGGCTGTACCGCCACGCTGCTCTGGTCCGTAAGCAGGCATCCAGGTTACCTCCTTATCCTCCATCAGTCCTGAATAAGCCAGAATCTTTCCCATAGAGAGAACGCCCTGACCGCCAAAACCGGATATAATGATTTCTGTCTTCATTGTTCTAATCTTTTGTAAATGCCAAATTCAACATTCAACATTCAACATTCAACATTACATGTTCGTTGTATCCTTCAGGTCACCCTTAGGATACTGCTTAAACATGTTCTCTTCCATCCACTTGTTAGCCTCAACAGGTGAGAGTTTCCAACCGCTGTTGCAGGTAGAAACAATCTCTACCAGGCTGGAGCCCTTGCCCTGCATGCTTGCCTCGAACGCCTTGCGGATAGCCTTCTTTGCCTTCTTAATGCTTGCCACGGTCTCCACACTTTGGCGGGTTACATAACAAGTACCCTGCAGATGGCTTGCCAACTCGGTAATATTGAGTGGATAACCATGAAGATCAGCCTCTCTACCATAAGGACAGGTAGCAGTCTTCTGACCCAACAGGGTGGTTGGAGCCATCTGTCCGCCGGTCATACCATAGATGGCATTATTGATGAAGATGATGGCGATATGCTCACCACGGTTCAGGGCGTGGATAGTTTCGCAGGTACCGATGCACGCCAGATCGCCATCGCCCTGATAAGTGAAGACAAGACGATCAGGCCACAAGCGCTTGATACCCGTAGCTACAGCAGGTGCACGACCATGAGCAGCCTCCTGCCAGTCAATATCCAAATAGCGATAAGCAAAGACAGCGCAGCCCACCGGACATACGCCTACCGTCTTGTCCTCCATGCCCATCTCCTCTATAACCTCGGCAACGAGCTTATGAACTACGCCATGCGAACACCCCGGGCAATAATGCATCGGGGTATCGTTCATCAGCGTAGGCTTCTTATATACCAGATTCTCTGGTGAAATTATATCATTCATTTTATTAACTTCTTTAATGCTTCAACGATTTCCTCCGGCTCCGGTACGATACCGCCCAGACGACCAAAGTGCTCCACAGGAGTCTGACCATTCACAGCCAGTCGCACATCCTGAACCATCTGACCGGCATTGATTTCTACAACCAGAATGCCCTTCTTGGTCTTGGCGAGTTCATGAATCTCCTTTTCAGGGAAAGGCCAGAGGGTGATAGGACGGAACAATCCTACCTTGATGCCCTGCTCACGCGCACTCTCGATGCTCTTCTCGGCGATACGTGCCGCACTACCGAAAGCTACGATAACATAGTCGGCATCATCCATCTGCTCGGTTTCATAACGAACCTCGGTTTCACGGATTTTTCTGTATTTCTCCTGAAGAGCAATATTGCGCTCCTCCATCACCTCAGGCTTGAGTTCCAAAGAGGTCATGATGTTGACAGGACGACTCTTCGGACGGCCGATGGTAGCCCAAGGACATTCCTTCGCAATCTCCTCCTCGGTACGTCGAGGCTTGACTGGAGGCAGAACCACCTTCTCCATCATCTGACCAATGACACCATCGCTCAGAATCATCGCAGGATTGCGATACTTAAAGGCAAGCGTAAAGGCGAGATCAACGAAATCAGCCATCTCCTGAACAGAAGCAGGAGCCAGCACGATCACATTATAGTCGCCGTTACCACCACCGCGGGTAGCCTGGAAATAATCACTCTGGGATGGCTGGATGGTACCCAGACCCGGACCGCCACGCTGCACATTGACGATAACGCCCGGAATCTCAGCACCTGCCATGTAAGAGATACCCTCTTGCATCAAAGCCACACCCGGACTTGAAGAAGTGGTAATGACACGCTTACCGGCACCGGCGCCACCATAAACCATGTTGATAGCCGCCACCTCACTCTCAGCCTGCAGAACCACCATACCTGATGTTTCCCATGGCTTGAGCAGAGCCAGCGTCTCTATAATCTCACTTTGAGGTGTGATAGGATAGCCGAAGAAACCATCCGCACCACATCTGATACAGGCATGGGCTATCGCCTCATTGCCTTTCATTAATGTAACTTCCTGATTTGCCATTATTTAGTCCTCCTTCTTACGATAAACAGTGATACAGCCGTCCGGACACACGATGGCGCACGAAGAGCAACCAACGCACGCATCAGGTACAGCTGCCTCTACATAACGGTAACCATGCACATTGACTTTTTTCTCTGCCAATGCGATGACATGCTGAGGACAAGCCTCCACACAGAGCGAGCATCCCTTGCAACGCCCGGTGTCGACTACAATAGCCCCTTTAATCTTACTCATATTCTAATTTCTTACTAATTATCTTTACCATTGGAGTAAACAAAGCTCCTGCTGTCCACATGTCGGTTGTTATGGATTGTAGTAGTCTTTGCAATAAAAGCTCATGATATCATCCAGCATCTCCTTGGCTGCTACGGCAGGGCTCTCCGGATCGAGGGCAATGGCCTCCATATAGCAGTCGAGGGCACGCTTAAAGTCACCCTGCTTGCGCCAGGCGTTACCTTGCTGATAATATTCTTCTGCTGTCATTTACTCTTTTCTTTTTAAGTTTTGCTCTGCGAAATTACTAATTTTCGGCTAAGAAAAAGAATATAAGCCTAAGATTTAAACTATATTAATGTAGTTTTTCACAAAAATGCGCACACTATAATTCAGTGTGCAATTTTTATGAAAGATGTACATTATTTCTACTAATATATCCTATAAAAACACAATTCGTCATTTACCGCAGTTTTTTACGGTAAATGACGAACAGTACGATTCCCCTTAATAGAAGGTAGAGAATGAAGGCCAACCACAGGGCATGATTGCCCAGGAAAGGATGCAAGCCGAAGAACAGACCGAAGAACGAAGCCGAGGCTATGGCGGTAGAACAGAGCATAGACTTAGACTGGGTGATGCCTACAAAGATACCATCGAAGACGAATGCCGCCATGCCAGACAGCGGAATCAGCACAGCCCACCAGAAATATTCGCCCGATGCAGCTATCACCTGCTTATCGCTCGTGAGCAAAGAGAGGAAATTCTCGCCACCCACTATATATAATAAGGTGAAACCTACTGCCACGACTGCTCCAAAACCCATCGTCCTTCTAACCACCTCGCGGAATGCCCCCATGTTTCGGGCTCCGTAATACTTGCCGCTCAACGCCTCTGCCGCATAGGCAAAACCATCCATAAAATAAGAGAAGATGGTAAAGAGCGTCATCAGCAGCGTATTCACTGCCAGCACGATGGTACTCTCCCTGGAACCAGCCGCCGTAAAGAATAGGTTGACCGCCACCAGACAGAGGGTACGGAGAAAGATATCCTTATTGAGCGAGAAAAACTGCTTCAGCGGTTCGGCAGCAAAGAGATGCCGGCGATAGTCATACTTGCTTAACCGGCGATAACAGATGCGATAGAACAGACATGCCATCAGGAATCCCCACCATTGGGCAATGACCGTTCCGAGCGCCACACCTTCTACCGTCATACCGCCGACAAAGACCAGCAGCAGAGAGGCTACGATGTTCACCACATTCTGCGTCAGCGATACCATCATCGGAATGCGCGTGTTCTGCATACCGATAAACCAGCCCGTAAATCCGTAGAGTCCGAGCACTGCCGGAGCTCCCCAGATACAGACATAACAGTATCTCCGTGCCAGTTCCACGACATCCGCTTCCGGCGACATCGCCCAGAGTCCGCAGCCTATCAGCCATTTCTGAAGAACGAAGAACAGCACTCCTATCCCCACACCGATACTCAGAGAGCGCACCAGGAGCCTCAGCACCTCAGCCAAATCTCTCCTTCCCAAAGCCTGCGAAGTCATTCCGCTGGTTCCCATTCGCAGAAAGCCGAACAGCCAGTAGATGACATTGAAGAGCATCGAGCCCACGGCAATGGCTCCGATATACGCTGCATCGCCGATATGCCCGACAATAGCGACATCAACCAAACCCAAAAGCGGTACCGTGATATTGGATATTATCGACGGCACCGCTAATTGTAATATTCGTTTATTCATAATTAAGTGTTGAATGTTGAATGTTGAGTGTTGAATTATAGGGCGCATGCCTAACTCAACATTCAACACTCAACATTCAACATTAAATTTTATATTTCGCAGCCTGCTCCTCAATATAGGCAGCATCGCTGAAATAGTCGATACGCATAGCCTTGCGAACCTCATCCATGGTCTGGGCTGCAAACTCGCGGGCATCCTCGCTACCCTTCTTCAGGATGTTGAATACCTCAGGAATATCCTGCTCAAACTCATGACGGCGGGCACGGATTGGGTCGAGCATCTTGTTGATGACGCTGTTCAGGAACTTCTTGCAGGTACCGTCACCGATACCACCCTTCACATACTGCTCCTTCAACTCATCCAAAGTCTTGAACTCTGGCCAGAATTCAGCGAAGTCCTCAGGAGTAGAGAATGCCTCGAGATAGGTGAACACGGCATTGCCCTCCAGATGTCCCGGCTCTTCCATACTCATACGTGGCTCACCGTTAGACATCTTCTTCACCTTCTTCCAAACGGTCTTCTCATCGTCGCTCATGTAGATACAGTTACCGAGACTCTTACTCATCTTCTCCTTACCGTCAGTTCCAGGAAGACGACGGCAGCAGGCAATCTCTGGAAGCAGAATCTCCGGCTCTACCAAAACAGGTGCATAAGTCTGGTTGAAGCGGCGAACCAACTCGCGGGTTACCTCCAGCATAGGCTCCTGGTCCTCACCGGCAGGCACGGTTGTAGCCTTGAAAGCGGTGATGTCGGCAGCCTGACTCACAGGATAGCAGAAGAAACCGAGCGGAATGTTTGCCTCGAAGTTACGCATCTTGATCTCTGTCTTCACGGTTGGGTTACGCTGAACACGAGATACAGAGATGAGGTTCATCAAATAGGTAGTCAACTCAGCCAACTCTGGAATCATACTCTGGATATAGAGTGTACACTTCTGTGGGTCGAGGCCCGCAGAGAGATAGTCAAGAGCCACCTCTGTAATGTTCTGGCGAATCTTCTCAGGATTGTCGGCATTATCAGTCAAAGCCTGAACATCTGCCATGAAAACGAACATTCTGTCGAAGTCGCCAGCGTTCTGAAGTTGTACTCGGCGCTGCAGAGAGCCGATGTAATGACCCAGGTGAAGTTTACCTGTAGGACGGTCGCCCGTCAATATAATCTTTCCCATTTTCTTGCAATTTATTATTATTTTAGCTGCAAAGGTACAACAAAATAATGAGAATGAGGAAAAAAAGATGTAAAATTAACCAAAACCCAGAGTTTAAGAGACAAAATGCTTATCTTCTTTAATCAATTTCATCTATCTTCCTCAACTGATACCCCTCAAACTGCATAATTATCTTATGGAGTTTGGTACCTTGACGCAAGGCTTCTACTCTTGGAGCATCGGCATATCGGTTTATTTGTTCCACAGCTTGCTCCCATTGCTCTTCCGCCTTGGTTTGTCTGCCGTTATCAGCCATAGCTCCAAAATCTTTCTTTGACAACATCTTCAGTTCGATAATATAGCTGTGCTTGGTATCGTAATGAGTCAAGTCTGGCAACAGGAAAAAGTCACAATATCCATGATTCAATTCCAATTCGGGCATCGTATAATAGTAACTGTTCAGATTCAAATATGCCATAAAGAAACCTTGCAGATTACGTTCACCCTCTATGCTATCTCTAACGGAAGATACCTTGGCATAAGCCTGTGCCATAAACTCCAGCGCAGGTTTCCATTGACCATCAAAAGCCATATCGGTAAACAAAGACTTAAGACTCATTTCGTCTACCGCACAGACTTCGTCATATTGCTCCAGCAGATAGGTATAGTATTGCTTGCGAACATTATTATTTGGAATGCCAAGCACCAGCTGGTCTCCGCGTGTTCCCTTTATTGTTAACATTCCATAATAGAACAGAAGACTGATAAATATCTGTGGTCTTACCAACAATTTGGCAGGAAAACTTTCCTCAATATTACCTATTATTTCTCCATTCTCGATGATAGTGCGCAGCACACCCTTACGGTCGCCATCCAGTTTATCAAGCTGCAGCAATTTCTTCATCTTGCCATAATCTGTCTTGGTATTAGGATCCACCATCAGCTTAGGAGATTCACCAGTCTCACGATAATTGCGTAAGTAATAGAATACCATATCGCTGTTGAAAACTTTACTCTGAGTTTTCAAGGCACTTTCCGAGAAACAATAGTTGTCATACCATGGTTTCATCTCTTCTATGATAGCCTCCACATCACTATCAGGACGAATCTCCCCGTTCTCCTTATAATAAGTGAAGAGTTCTTTTACATCTTCGGTAGAGAAACCAAGCATTTGATTAAAGGCAGGCTTGGTAGAGATATGCCATCCGATGTTGAATCCACTGGTCAAATCATCCAGTGTAACAGGACTTACGCCTGTCATAAAGATTTTAGAGAACATTCCCTTAAACACCTTGAAAATCTCCCGATAAAAACCACTGGCATGGGTAAGAGCCGTATACACTTCCTCCCCCTGCTCATTGAGCACAACATTGGTAAAGTTGTCATACTCATCTACTATAAGATAAAGTGGAAGATTTTTTTTCTCTGCAGCAATCCCAATGGCATTCAACTTTCTGGCAGCAGTTTTTGCCTTCAACACACTTTCCACTACTCGTTCGGGATAATACTCCTGATAAGTTTCGATAAAGCTATCAATACATTCATTGCAATAGGCATTGAAGTTTTCTTCCAATTGGTCTATCGAACCTCCTATCTTGGAGAAATCAAGAAACAAGACTTGATACTTTCCCTGATTTTCTGTAGGATGCGAACCTATCCAAAGGTTGCCAAACAACTTATCAAACTTATCTTTACGTTTGATGTCATAATAAGCCCTCAGCATACTGATAAACAAGCTCTTGCCAAAACGGCGAGGGCGAATAAAGAACAAGGCATCAGGCTCATCCTCTAACTTAGGTATATACATGGTCTTATCGACATAATATTGATTTCTCTCAATGATGTCAATGAAGTCAGACACTCCGTAAGGTATTCTTTTAGCTCGTCCCATAATCGCTTATTTTTTAATACGTTGCAAAGGTACAACAAAATATTGAGAAACTGCAAGAAATGGTGAAAAAATAACAAAATGAGCGGGAGAAGGAAGGGATATCTGAAAGAAAAACGGGGCATCCTTGAGGATGCCCCGCCACCAATTAAAATAATTGATTGTCGCATTATAAACTTACCGTACTACTTAGCGATCATGATCGTTACACGGTTCTTTGCGTTTTCTGCAAAAGGCTGCACACGTGCACCCTTAGATTTTTCTGTAATGCGCTCAGAAGGTATATTATATTTCTTTGTCAGCATCCAAACCACAGCTGCTGCTCGCTTGGCAGCGATGCGGTCGTTGATGACGTCATTGCCTGTACCCTTGTCAGCATAGCCGGTTACTACAACCTTCGCCTCTGTGTTCTTGTTCAGGAAGTCAACCACCTCACGGATCTTAGCATCCTCAGCAGGAGCAATCTTGTAAGAGTTGATGGTGAAGAAGATATCACGGCGAATCTCCTCTACCTTCTTCTCTACAGGAGCTGGCTTAGGCTCTGGCTTAGGAGCTACATATTCCTGCTTAGGAGCTGGTGCCGGAGCAGGTTCCTCTACCGGCTTAGCCTTCTTGGTATAGCTCTTGCCCAGGTTGATGCGTACACCTGCCAGTGCATTGAAGTACCAGTCAGGGTTATCTGCCTTCTTAGAGTTGTACTTGTCAGAAATCATGTTGGCATTGCCTTCGAGCATGATGCTCACAGCCTTGTTTACCTTGAATTCCAGGTCGATACCGGCTCTGCCGTAAGGGCGAACCTTCTTTCCCTGCCAGAGATATTCCAGCAGATAGTTGTTCTGATTCTTGATGTTGGCAGCCAGGTCGTTTACCTCCTGGTTAGCTCCTGCCCAGTTGATACCACCACCTACGAAGGCAGTAGCATTGAACACGCGGTTCGGGTTCCAGCCACAGAAGAGGTTAGAGAGGTTGAACATGAAGTCCACACCCGGAGCTACATATTTCCATTTGTAGCTGGCGGTATACGGAGTACCGTCCTTGGTAGCCTTGTATCCGTTCCATCCGCCCTTGCTCCAGATACCATTTATCTGACCACGGAGTCCGAAAACAGGAGAGAACTGGTAGCCGATGGCACCCTGGAAGTTAGGAGAAAGCAAGTCGGAGAAGCTTGCCTCACCTACAGTATATTGCCCACCTGCCTGAACATCCAGGAACCAGTGGCGCTTAAACTGATATTCGTTTCCATCCTTGTCTGTGTAGGATGCTTGCGCCATAGCGGCTGTAGAGCCGATGGCTAACATGGCTGTTGCCATGAGCAGTTTAATTGATTTCATAACTTTCTACATTAAATTTTATTTCTTGACGAATTTCTTTCCATTCACAATGTAGATACCAGAACGGTTCATCTGCTTTACCTTACGTCCTTGGACATCATAGATTACATTGTTCTTCTCAGTAGAATTCACAACTTGTTCGATACCAGTAGCCTTATCATTGTCTACTTCGATTGAAATCGTCATTCTTGGGTTTGTATGACAGTCACTGGCTTGGGTTGTGGTCTTGTCTTCAAGGAACTTTCCAAAGTTTGTATCTCCGAAGGTTCCCTTCAAAATTACTATAGCGTAAAGTTCGGCTTTCAATTCACCTTCTCTTATCGGTGTATCAAAGACTAACAGCAATGTAGGCGTTGACGGATCTTCCGGATCTACATAGCTTTCAAAGTGTCCTGTACGAATCGTCTTGTTGTTGTCGTAAACAGCAAGTCTCACTTCTCTATCAGGATTAGCAACCAAACCATCATAGTATCCTATGTTTTTAATCATGAATCCATTCAATGCAACATCCTTTTGAGTTACAGATGTATTAGGCAACTGCTGGTATATAGAATAATCGTAGTGAAGGTTTGGATCTTCAGGAGAGCCGCCCTTTCCTATTGTAAAGTTTTCTTTGATAGCCTGCGTCTTTACTTCCTTATTATTCTTTTCATAATGGAAGGTTCCTTCTGGGATTACCAACTGATAGCTAGCCTTTGCCAAGTCAGTCAACGCAACAGTAAACTGATTGTCTTTTCCTGTTACCGGAGTAAAGGTAACGTTCTTCACACGCTCACCCTTCTCATCAGTGATGTAGGCATCGGCATCACTCATTACTGTAACATGACTCAACCCATCAAAAGAAAGAGTCAGGAGATCAGCATTGCTTTCTACTATTGCAGGTGTCAACTTGTAAGCAGTCTCTACGGTCTTGATAGCTGCTGCAGGTTTTTCAACCTCAACAAATGCGAAGGCACTGGTCAGACTGCTTTGCCAATATGGAGCAACAACATCTGCTTCAGTCTGATATTTATTGTCTGCATGATTACACAAAGCATAAGCAACGCTAGAGTTTCCCGTTACTGATGGATAAGAGCCCTTGAATGAGAATGTACCCAATGCTTTGTCAGCATCAAAGACATCACCCGATTCGAGTTGTACAGCAGAGCCGTCCAGTTTGGCAATTCTAAGTTTGCTTACTTCTGTACCTGCATCAGCTGTCACTCCATTGACATTCAGCATATTGTCATCAGCATCACCCAAGGTGAACACTCCACTATGGTCTAACGCCTCAAACGCAGAAGCTTCATCAATATTGTCTACCAATTGAACCTGGTTGTTACTTACGGCAAGATACTTTCGTTCATTCTTCTTATTTACACTGGCTATCTTATACCACTTCTTGTTCTCAGGAAGAAGAACATCCGTTTCATTATAATAAGCATCAATAGCAGCCTTGAATTCTGCATCTGTTGATGCCTCATTCCCGACAACTTCGTTCAAAGCAACATAAGCGGCACTGGTAACCTTAGGATAGCCCACCGAATTATTCTGCAACAATTTCAGAGCTTTCAAATATGCGGCAGAACCGACAACAATATATTCTACATCAAAAGCCTTATTGTAGCGTTCCCATTCGGCATCGCCCTTCTTGTCGTTGCAAACTACATTAGCAGGAACAATAAGTTTATAAGTACCATTCTTCGAGATAGCACCTGCAGCACCCTGTATTTCAAAATTAACTTTCGTATCAGATGCCTTGACAGCCTTTGCTGTCAGATAGTCGTTACCATCTTTCAGTAATTTCACGCTAGCAGCCTCATCTACATATCCAACATTCTCTCCGAAGTCTACGGCAATAGTAAGAGGTAAAGTTTCAACGGTTCCCGCTGCAGGAGTAATCGAAACAGGACTAAAAGGAGCCTTGATGACAAAAGAGAATTTCATTTCCTTGTTCTCAAAGCCTTCCTTATCAACAAAACTCTTTGCAGGAACCGTAAGTATATATGTACCATTCTTTGCTATCTGGCTAGCAGCAGATAAGGTTACCACATTGTCTTTTACAGTAGCAGAAAGCGTTTGGCTGCTCGTTCCATCAGAGAGTGTGATTTTGGATGCATCTTTAACCAGCATGTTGCGGTCGAATGTAAGATGCATGTTTTCAAAGTACTCTAAAACACTGCCATTCTCCAAATCACCTGTAGCTGTCAGAATGGTAGACGGCATGGTATAGAGTACCGTAATCTTTTTCAATTGAGCATTCGAAAAACTGTTTTTGTATATTAAGTCATGGATATCCTGCTTTTTATCATTAATCCATGTCTTGTATCCATCTTCCTGACTTCCTAATTCATCGTCTGTCACTCGAAGATCACCTACAGTACTACCTTCGGAGAAAGATACTCTGTCAAGACGTCCGATATCAGGTGCATGCACTTTCATCAAAGCCTGCTGACTGACTTTGAGATAATAGGAGATATCATGAGTATAGATGTTAGTAAAGTTAACGATGGCTGTACCCAATCCCTGATTACCCCACTCAAAATCAATAGTAATGTCGCCATTAGAGAAAACATTATCAGTAACGGGAACTTCATTACTATTACCTTCAGGTGGAGTTATGGAAGGAGTAAGGCTGAGTGGCTGACTGAAATCAAATACAACAGTGCGCTGTATCTGAGCCCAACCGGGGGCAGACACACAAGCCAGTAATATGACAAACAATGATTTCTTCATAATAGGTAAGTTTAAATGTTTTATTAGCGCATGTTCATATCTATTTCGTCAGTAGCCGTCTTTACACACAGTTTCCAAGTGCCGTCTACTTTCACCGGATTGAACATATAAGCTGTCTTTGCCGGTTCAGCGGTTCCAGCCTGTTTTGCCGTTGCAAAGGTAACATCATATTTCACATCATTGCAGCCTTGCAACTGGAATGAGTAATATACGCGTGTATAATCCAATACAGGGAACATCTTAAACTTGTTAAGATATCTTTGTCTTGTTTCTTCTGTGAGAGGTTTCACTTCTTGCGTAGAATCGGTATATTCATGCAAATTGGCAAGCACTGCGTTATAATCCTTTGCCTTGAGTTGCGCCATGGCATCATCACAAAGTTTCAACATAGCAGCCGTATCTTCTTCTGTCAATTCGCTTCTGAATTCATCAACCTGCTGTTCGCGACTTTTCTTTTTCTCACCGCATGAGCATAATGAGAAGACCAATATAGCCAAGAGAGAATATAATATAGTTTTTTTCATACCCGTCACATTTTTAAATAAAAAGAGGGTGCGCCGCTCTTTTAGGCACACCCTCTAATTAGAGCTTAATTATTAATTTCCTTTTCAATAAATGTCTTAATCACCGATTGTACCGTTGATTGTGAACTCAACCTTAGTAGTAAACTCACCCCACTCGTAAGCGATAGTGATAGGAACTCTTACCTTGAAGGTTTCTACGTTACCACCATTGTTGTAGTACCAGATAGTACCGAACTTAGCCTTATTAGCCTCCATGAAGGTTGCCAAAGCAGCATTCTTACTTGCAGAGTTGTAAGAAGTCAAATCGTTGGTGTAAGTTTCTAGACCCTTTTTCTTATATGCTGTAGCAATACCGTTTGGATTACCGCATCTGAGTTCAACGTCTTCACTAATCTGATCCATTGTAGTCCAACTACCACCGCCAAGAGTTGTCTCAACGTTAGCAGGTGTAGTATCGATCTTAATAGACTTCACATTGTAGTAACCCCAGAACCAGAGGTGGTCACCCCACATATTACTCTGGTTAGCTACACAACCTGCCTCAGACTCTTCTGCAGTATTCCAACCACGCCAGTCGTACAACTTGAAGAGATCAAGAGCGTAGATAACGTTACCATTGGTGTTAGCATCGATACGTGGTTCTGTAGCAACATCAATCAAGTTGATTGGACGCTCCCAAGATGTCAGGAAGATACCATCCTTAACAAACTCAGCCACATGACAAGTATTCTCAGTTACAACACCTACCCAAGAGCGAAGCTCCTTCTGGATATTAGCATTTGCTGGTGCATAACCAATCGCATTCAAGACAGCCTTTGTTGTTTCATTCTTTATCAATGTAATCTCACTAGTAGCAGGATCCAATGTAGCAATGAGCTTATAATCACTACCCTTTACTGCATAGAGCTTAACATTCTTGAATGCACCCTTAGTGTAGTCAATAGCGCACCCCTCAAGAGTTTCCTGCAACTTAGCCTTGCTGAATACGTGAGAGTCGCCAGTGATATACTTGCAGAACAACTTGTTCCACTCGGTATCAGCAGCACTGCTCTGTGGAGTGATTGTATAACCACCAACTACAACAGGCTCAGGAACGAAGTAATACTTGTGAGGACCTACTAACTTAGCAACATTACCCTTCAAAGTAGAAGTAACCTTGCGGCTAATACCTAAGATATCGTTACCATCTGTAGGCTCCTTAACATCGAAGATAACAGCTTCCTTACCATTTTCAGAACCATTAAGTCCCTTCCAATACTCAGGAATCAACTCACCGAATGTCTGGTTCTTATTGATACGTGACAAGCTGTAAGTCAACTTAACATAGATGTAAGGATACTTAGCCTTTGCATTACCAATGTAACGTACATAGCGAGTTACAGTAACAGGATTAACCTGATCATGAGTCAACATCTCAAGTTCCTTAGCAGTCAAGTGCCACTTGAACGCATGGTTAGTTGTACCCTCTGTATTAGGGAAGTATTCGATATTACCAAGATCATCAGCAGCGTTGTAGGTACCACCCTTCTCAGGAGCATCCTTGAACATCCTCAGATCCAATGTTGTATTACCTGCAGCATCGTTACCATAATTACCCTTAGAATCAATTGTATACTGCTCATCGAAGTCTTTCTTGGTCATATTCTCAAGACCCTGTGTCAATACAATAGAAGAGAACTGAGACCATGTAGTCTTCAACTTATCAATATCATTGCAGAGATCGAACTGAGCATCCTGTGTCAACAAGTCAATTGTCTTATTAGGAGCAACCTCTGGGTTCTGGCGTGTAATGTGAATCAAGATGTAACCATCCAAGACCACCTTATCACCACGCTTAACGAGTACCTGAACCAATGGCTCACGGTCGATAGCTGTAGAAGATTCTGTTGTAGTAGGATTACCGTCTTTATCAACATTCCATGCACGGAGAACACCAGCTTCCTGGTTAACCCACTTAGCATACTTACTATCAATAGTAGCGTTGCCATCTACCTGATAATTAACGAGATTGAACTGATATGTCAAGCCCCATTCCTTACCTTCTTCTAGCGACAACTCCTTCAAGTTAACACCAAGTTTATTAGGAGTACCAGGAGTAAACTGCTTAACATCCTCTACCAACATGTGGAGTCCGAGGTAGCTTGCAATATCAATACCCTCTGCGCTGTTATAGTAAAGTTCGAGAGCTGCACCAGCTGGATCAGCCAAAGCCTCCTGAGGTGAGTCATAAACGTGAACCTGAGCAGCAGCATCAGTAGCAGTTGTACCGAAGTACTTAGCTGTAGGAATACCCTTTTCGTCACCCATACGGGTATTAGACGCACCTAATCCAGCATAATGAGGTTTCAATCTCCAGTACAAAGCCTCGAGGTATGCCTTCTGTGGCTGAATCAAAGCATAATCAGAAGTAACCTTGCCTTCAGCTACTGTACTTGCAGCAGTCTTAGCCTGCAAAGCAACCGTATTAGCTGTCTCATTCTTATCTTTAACAGTTGGGAATGGTTCCAACTTTTCAGGATGCTGAATCTTCAAACCTGCTGTTACAATACCATTAGAAGTATTGAAGAGAGCCTTACCCGCATCGTTCAACTTTGGAGAAGTAATATTTCCAAGATCTGAAGCTGTAGCGCGGGTATGATAGTTCAAGATTGTTGGCTCAAGAAGATTGAAGCCCGTAATATCCTCGTATGCCATATCAGCATTTGATGGATTCATGTGATACTTAACACCCCAAGCAGGACCATAATTGTACAAAACTGCAGCAGCAGGATCAAGAGCTGTAGCATCGGCCAATCTGTCTGGCAAATAATTATCAAGACCCTTGATTGTCTTAGCCACGCCAGTAGTAGTATTCAAGCGGCTAAGGCCAGTCAAATTGTCCTTATGCTCTAAGTATTCACCATGCAAGTAGTCATAAGTCAAAGTCTCAATACCATCCAAGTAGAGATTTGGCATGAATACCAAGCCTGTCAAATCACCAGTAAGTGAAATAACGACCTTTTCACCAGAAATACCCTTAACACCTGTGAGGATTAAGTTTTGCTTATCCAAAGTAGCGGTGATAGAGTTTGGAGTTTCTGATACAAACTGAACATTACTCTGTTTTACCTTCTTGCCATCCTTGTAGATGTCGAAGTAACCAGATTCAGCATTAGGAACAAAGTACTCATAAGATGCTGCGGATGCGCTTGTGCCTGCATCACCCTTGTCACCCTTGACGCCTTGATCACCCTTGTCACCCTTGACGCCTTGATCGCCCTTGTCGCCCTTGACGCCTTGATCGCCCTTCTCGCCTTTCTCGCCCTGAGGACCACGAGCCAAGTTGTCTGTCTTTTTACCATTCTCATACCAGTAACCATCGGCACCGATAGTCCATGCAGTACCAGGAGCGCCATCCTTACCATTTGAAATAGTGACTGATTTTCCATCACTGAGCTTTACAGTAATACCATCACTAGTTTCTGTTACTCCGGTAACAAGACCACCACCCTTAATCAAATTCTGAATGGTCTCAATTGCTTTTGCATTAGAATCAATCTGCTGTTGCAAATTACTAATGTCATCATCGTAGTCCTTACAAGAAGTAAATGTGCTTACCGAGGCAATTGTCAATGCACCCATAAGCAGCGCGCTAAAATACTTTCTTTTCATACGGTAATAATTTATAAAGTTATACGATTTTCCTAGCCTTTCGGCAGGAAGTTATTAATTAATTCTCTATATCGAATTAAGAGTTCCGTTTGATGAAAAGAGTCTGCACTCTTAGAAAAGTTCTTCGTTCTCTTTCAAAGGTCCTCTTAGAAAAGTTATTTTATCGTTCTTATATATCGTGTGGCTTTTTATAACCACTAAGTTCTTATTGTTCTTATATGTCGTGGCTTTTTGTCGCCACTCAGTTCTTGTTGTATATGGAATATCTCCAGCCAGGAGATTTTTCATGTTGCAAATATAAGTATAATTTTCGAAACTTGCAAGTTTTTGAGCATTTTTTTTCAAAAAAAGGCTATTTTTCTTATGTTTTTTATAAAATAGCCCCCATATTGGGCTTCTAACCCGTCCTTTTTCCCTGTTTTCCTCCATTTTGCCGATATAAAACCTATACCTTATTATATATAGGGGAGATTGGCGGTCCTACACCTTATTATATATAGGGACTATCTAGATACGAATGTATGAGTAAATCGTATTATACCAAGCCGCCTCATTCTGATAACTCAAGTGCTTCATTCTGATAACAGAGCTACTTCATTCAGCCAACGCAGCCATATTATTCAGCCAACGAAATTGACTCTTTCACCCAACGAAGTCGAATCTTTAACCCAACGAAATCGAATCTTCCGCCCAGCGCAGTCGTATCTTTAACCCAACGCAGTCATATCTATCGACTCAATGAAGCGTATAAACTTGTTAAATGACGTACATGATTTCATCTACTTACTTAAACTGGCTGCCCATTACACCTTATCATATATACTGGCATTGATGTGAATATCGGAAAAGTATCAATGACGATGTGATAGACTGATACAACGATATGCTTATCGAAGCTATCAGTATATGAGAGGGAGGTAGAGTTATTCCGCCAACGATGCTGGAGAAATTACGTCACGACGTAGCAGTAGCTACGTCACGACGTAACAATAACTACGTCCCGACGCAGTGACAGCTACGTCGGGACGCAGTTTCAGGAGCATCCTGCCCATTATCAAGTAAGGCTCTTTTGAAGTTCGAAAGAGCTTTTTTTGAATCAAAAATAAGCCTCACTTCCATTTTTGGTGATAAAAAGACGAAAAAAGGGGCTATATTGAACGCAAAAACCCTCGTTTTGTTCAGTCGATGCACCAAGCGTTCCAATGAATAGAAAAACAAAAAGTAAGCAAGAAACACCTGAATATCAGCTAATTATGTCGGTTTTGGCATACATAGGGCGTGGCAATAGGTGACAATAAGGTGACAACAGGAATAGGGCCTATTGCCACCATTAAACCATTGTATGCCAGTAAGTTAGCATGCGCGTGGCAAATGTGGCAATAAAATCGAGAGTAAACTGATGCAAGTAGCTGCGTTGGCCATCGCAAGTACTTGCGAAGAGCAATGAAGCCTGTTTCGAAGGGACATCGAAACAGGCTTCATTTTTTTATTCTAGAATTCTGCGTTCTTTGGTGTACGTGGGAATGGAATCACGTCGCGGATATTCTGCATACCGGTTACGAAGAGAATCAGGCGCTCGAAACCGAGACCGAAACCTGCGTGTGGGCATGAACCATACTTACGGGTATCGAGATACCAGTTCATATCCTTCATAGGGATGTTGCGAGCCTCAATCTCACCCATCAGCTTGTCATAGCTCTCCTCACGGACAGAACCACCGATAATCTCACCAATCTGTGGGAACAGTACGTCGGTACCCTGAACGGTCTGACCGCTCTTGCCACCGAAACCACTCTCCTCCTCGTCTATCTTCATATAGAATGCCTTGATAGCCTTAGGATAGTTGGTCATGATAACCGGGCGCTTGAAGTGCTCCTCTACGAGGAAACGCTCATGCTCTGAAGCCAGGTCATCACCCCACTCGCATGGGAACTCAAACTTCTTACCGTTGGCAATAGCCTCCTGAAGGATGCGGATACCCTCGGTATATGGAAGATGAACGAAGTCGGAATTCAATACGCCTTCCAGACGGGCAATCAGACCCTTGTCAATCATCTTGTTCAAGAAAGCAAGATCGTCCTTGCAATGCTCCAGTGCCCAACGGATACAATACTTGATGAAGTCTTCCTCCAACTCCATCAAACCGTCCATATCCAGGAAAGCAACCTCTGGCTCTACCATCCAGAACTCAGCCAGGTGGCGAGGAGTATTACTGTTCTCTGCACGGAAGGTTGGACCGAAGGTATAGATGGCGCCGAGTGCTGTAGCACCGAGCTCACCCTCCAACTGACCGGAAACGGTCAATGAAGTCTGCTTGCCGAAGAAATCATCAGAATAGTCAATCTTGCCATCCTCGGTCTTCTTCAGGTTGTAGAGGTTCTTGGTAGTTACCTGGAACATCTGACCAGCACCCTCGCAGTCGCTGGCTGTGATGAGCGGAGTATTGAAATAGAAATATCCATGCTCATGGAAGTAAGTGTGGATAGCCATTGCCATGTTATGGCGGATACGCATTACGGCACCAAAGGTATTGGTACGGAGACGGAGGTGAGCATACTGACGCATGTATTCGAAGCTCTGTCCCTTCTTCTGCATAGGATAGTCGCTGCCGCAGAGACCGTAAATCTCGATGCTCTCGCACTGGATTTCAACACTCTGTCCGGCACCCTGGCTTTCTACCAGCGTACCTACGGCGCTGATACAAGCACCGGTAGTAATCTGACGGAGCTGATTCTCATCGACCTTTGATGGGTCGACTACTATCTGAATATTATTAATAGTAGAACCATCGTTAAGAGCGATAAAATCGACTGCTTTGCTACTACGATGGGTACGAACCCATCCCTTGACATTCACGATTGAGCCGTAGGCTGTACTCTTGAGCAAGTCTACAACTTTAGTTCTTTTTACTTTTTCCATTGTTAATATTAATGCTTCAAGGAGTTAAGGAGTTAACTCCTTAACTCCATATTATTTTTTCTTATTCAAAAGCACCCATGCGGAGCATGTCTACCTCCTTCTCAGTAAGGAAGCGCCAGTCACCGCGACGGAGATTTTTCTTAGTCAAACCTGCGAACTGTACACGGTCGAGCTTGGTAACACGATAGCCGAGACTCTCGAAGATACGGCGCACGATACGGTTCTTGCCACTATGAATCTCGATACCAACCTGTGCCTTGTCGCGATCATCAGCATACTCTACAGCATCTGCCTTGATTTCACCATCTTCCAAGGTGATACCCTCGCGGATCTGATCCATATCGTGAGCTGTCAGGTTCTTATCGAGGTGAACGTGATAAACCTTCTTCTTCAGGAACTTAGGGTGAGTAAGCTTAGAAGCCAGGTCACCATCGTTGGTCAAGAGAAGTACACCTGTTGTATTACGGTCGAGACGGCCTACAGGATAAATACGCTCAGGACAAACATCCTTTACGAGGTCCATCACAGTCTTGCGCTGCTGAGGATCATCGCTGGTTGTAACATAATCCTTTGGCTTGTTGAGCAATACGTATACCTTCTTCTCCAAAGTTACAGGAGCGTCGTGGAACTTCACCTCATCGGTACGAAGAATCTTGGTACCCAACTCGGTAACTACCTCACCATTGACAGTTACCAGACCAGCCTGGATGAACTCATCAGCCTCACGGCGAGAGCAAACACCAGCATTGGCGAGGAACTTGTTCAAGCGCAATGGCTCTGTTGGGTCGATGTTTTCCTCCTTATATTCGATACGCTTCTTCATGCTATACTTAGCATTTGGATCGTAACCAGGAGTGTGCTGACGGAAACCGCCACCACGATTGTTGCCATAGCCACCACCCTGTGGACGGCCATAACCGCCACGGTTGTTGCCATAGCCACCACCCTGTGGACGGCCATAACCGCCACGGTTGTTGCCATAGCCGCCACCCTGTGGACGACCATAACCACCACGGTTGTTGCCATAACCACCCTGCTGAGAACGAGACTGGTAGCCACCCTGCTGGCGTGGCTGATAGCCACCCTGCTGACGTGGCTGATAACCACCCTGCTCATCATTATTGTTGTAACGAGGACGATAGCCCCCCTGCTGAGGACGAGACTGATAGCCTCCCTGCTGACGTGGCTGGTAGCCACCACGGTTGCTGTTACCATAACCACCACGGCTCTGATAGCTGCTGCGCTGTGGACGCTCGCTGCTGCCTGTACTCTGCAAGCCAGCACCGAAACCTTCAGGACGGAAACCGCCTTCGCTGTTACTGCTACTTCTGTCGCTGCTGTATGCGCGATGTGAATTGATACGAGGACGCTGTGTGCGACCTACTGGTCGATAACTCTTCTGATAACCACCTGCTGGGTTGTAGCCCTCACGGGTTCTCTCATTCTCAGAAGACTGATCTTGAGGTTTGTTTTCAAATTCTGAATCCATTTTCTTAAAATACTTAATAGCCTCACGGCTGGGTTAATAAATCTAATTTTTACTTATATATATGTACTAAAACTACAAAATTCCTTTGTGTATATTAGATACCTGTATAATTGCTTGGTGTGATTGCCATCAGTTCTGCCTTAACGCTATCACTCACATTCAATCCCTGGATAAACTCATGAATAGTTTCCTCAGTCATGTGCTGGTTGGTACGTGTCAACGCCTTCAATGCCTCGTAAGGATGTGGATATGCCTCACGGCGAAGGATAGTCTGGATAGCCTCAGCTACAACTGCCCATGTATTATTCAAATCTTCCTGCAGTTTCTCCTCGTGAAGAATCAGTTTACGCAAGCCCTTCAATGTACTCTGGATAGCAATGACGCTATGACCGAGAGGCACACCGATGTTACGGAGCACTGTACTGTCAGTAAGGTCGCGCTGCAAGCGGCTAACTGGAAGTTTCTGTGCCAGGAACTGAAGAATGGCATTGGCTATGCCCAGGTTACCTTCACTGTTCTCATAATCGATAGGATTCACCTTGTGAGGCATCGCACTTGAGCCTACCTCACCTGCCTTGATCTTCTGCTTGAAGTAATCCATAGAGATATACATCCAGAAGTCACGGTCTAAGTCGATGATAATGGTGTTGATACGACGGATGGCGTCAAAGATAGCGCCAAGGTAGTCATAGTTACTGATCTGTGTGGTATACTGCTCGCGCTCCAAACCGAGTTTTTCGCTGACAAACTTGTTACCGAATGCTTTCCAGTCATACTGTGGATAAGCTACATGGTGAGCATTGTAGTTACCGGTAGCGCCACCGAACTTAGCTGTAATCTTGCAAGCCTTGAGCGAATTAAGCTGCTCGGTAAGACGGTAAACATAAACCATGATTTCCTTGCCCAGGCGGGTAGGTGAAGCAGGCTGTCCGTGAGTCTTAGCCAGCATAGGCACATCCTTCCACTCATCAGCATAAGTCTGGAGCTGTGCAATCAGCTCTTCAACCTGCGGATAGAAGCACTCTTCCAAAGCCTCTTTTACAGAGAGAGGCACACTTGTGTTGTTGATATCCTGAGATGTCAAACCAAAATGGATAAACTCCTTGTAAGCATCCAAGCCTCCGATCTTATCGAATTCTTCCTTGATAAAATACTCTACAGCCTTTACATCGTGATTGGTAATCTTCTCGATGTCTTTTACGCGCTGTGCTTCATTTTCGTCAAAATTACGATAAATGTCACGCAGACGTTCGAACAGCGACTTGTCGAAAGAAGCAAGCTGTGGCAAAGGTAACTCGCATAGAGTAATGAAGTATTCAATCTCTACGCGTACACGATAACGAATGAGAGCATACTCTGAGAAGTAGTTAGCGAGTTGCTCTGTTTTTCCCCTATAACGACCATCAATTGGTGATATGGCAGTCAATAAATCTAAATTCATAACAATACGTATTATATATAGGGTGCAAAATTAATGAATTATCGTGAGAAAACAGAGAAAATAGTGATAAAATAATTTAAAAGCATAAAAAAAGGTCTCTCAACATTTGTTGAAAGACCTTCACCATTGTGGGCGTTGACGGATTCGAACCGCCGACCCTCTGCTTGTAAGGCAGATGCTCTAAACCAGCT
>CATXJC010000002.1 GCA_958369755.1 uncultured Prevotella sp. | reverse complement strand
ACCTCCCCCGTAGCAAGCATCTTCTCATAATAGGAATTGTCCTCACCACGGTAAATAATAGATGCGTTCTTATCACGCTTGATTTTCTTCTCCTTGATCAAGCGTTCTTTCTCTTGACGAATCTTTTCAAGTAATACGCTTGCTGGTTCGTCGTTAGGGTCTTGCGGTACAAGTTTTCCCTGTATCGCCCATTGTAATATGCTGTTCTTTAATTGTTTGCCGTTCATTGTTTATAATTTCAATGTATCTTTAAAAGTTATCGGACTGCCTCTGAGTTTGAATTGGTCAAGCAATGCTTGACTAATCACTGTTTCTAATTCGCCAACAACTTGTTGGCGAATTGTTGTTATTCCTCCATGCCATCCAAGAGCTGGTCAAGTTGCGCTTGCAGTTCTTCACGCTTTGGCAAATAGAGTTGGTAACGAGCCACAAACAATTGATTGGTTATACCCTCCAAGGCATACTCCATCAGAAGTTCGTCTTTTCTTGCTCCCAAAACTATACCAATAGGGGGATTATCGTCAGGTTGACACACTTCTGTTTTGAAATAGTTCAGGTAGAGATTCATCTGCCCAATATCACCATGCTTTATCTCTGCTCGCTTTAGGTCAATCAGCACATAGCATTTCAAAATACAATGGTAGAATACCAAATCCACCTTGAACTGTCGGCTCCCTATCTGCATGGAGTATTGTCTGCCCACAAATGCAAAGCCACGTCCCATTTCCAAAAGGAACTGCTCCATGTGGTCTTTAAGAGCCTTTTCCAAGTCACTCTCCTTATAGCGTTTCTGTTTGGGAAGTCCAGCAAATTCAAGCACAAATGGGTCACGGATAATGTCTTGCGGAGTTTGTACTTGGTGCCCCTCGTTAGCCAATGCAAGAACTCCAGCCTTGTCTGTGCTTAGTGCAAGTCGCTGAAACAGACAACTTTTCATCTGTCTTTTCAGTTCTCGAACTTTCCAGCCTTCCTTAATACATTCATTAAAATAGAACTTCATTTCGAGAGAATTATCACACTTTAGTAGTTCATAGTAATGGCTCCATGTCAATTTTGGGGACGCTGTCCCCAAAATTGGAAAAGCCAAATAGAACTTACGCATATAAGTGAGATTAGTACGGTTGAACCCCTTGCCATTTCTAATAGTCAAATCTTTTGAAAGATTCATGAGCAAATGTTTTCCATACTCTGCTCTATCTTTACCTTTAAGCTCAAACTCCACAATGTATTTACCTGTCTGCCAGTTTGCTTCAAGCAATTCTGTATTGACAGCATTGACCGCTTTTGACTTCGCCTCACCCCATAGCGCAGTTATGTTGTCTATCAACTTCTGGTAGGCAACATCATTTATGTTTGTCAACTCTTTATTCTCCATGCCAATCTTTAGATTTGTGGAACATTGTCCCACATATTACAATTCGTCCACATTCACCTCAATCCCCAATATACGTTGTATCTCTGCCAATGTCTTGTCTATCTCATGATCAAGAGCCTTGCGCTTCTTGAAATAATCGGCAAGCAGTTCGGCAGGAGGCAAGATTTCTTCATCCTCTTTCGGGAACTTGCACAAGTCGAAGTTGCAATCGGTGGCGATAAGGTCTTCAACCGAATAGCAACGAGATTTCTCGTCACCATCAGCAATAATAATCTCCTTACGGTTGTTCCACCACTCACGGATTGGGTTGCAATGTTCCGACTTCATGGACTTTGTCTTGGAGAAATGCTTGTAACCCTCTGGCATATCCAAACGATAGAACCACGTTTCCTTTGTAGAATAACCTTCTGGAGCACCCTCCGCACTGGTATTGTCGAAGAACAAAATGTTCGTGGCAATCGAAGTGTAAGGTGCAAAGATACTGCCAGGCAAACGGATAATGGTGTGCAAGTTGAAATCCCTGAGCAACTTTGTCTTAATGGCAATCTTTGTGTTATCTGCTCCAAAAAGGAAACCATCAGGAACAATGACAGCAGCACGGCCATTTTTCTTCAAGCGATACATGATAAGCACCATGAAGAGGTCGGCAGTCTCGCTACTGCGCATATCAGAAGGAAAGTGAGATTTCACGTCGGCCTTTTCATTACCTCCGTATGGTGGATTCATCAAAACAACATCAAACTTGTCTCCGTCTGTATAGTTGAGAACATCTTTGGTAAGCGAGTTGTCGTGATATACCAATGGCGTGTCGATACCATGCAGCAACAGGTTTGTCACACATAGCATATACGGGAATTGTTTCTTTTCTATGCCAAATACAGACTGATTGTACTCTTTGCGGTCTTCAGCAGTCTTTACCTTCTTGTCCAATTCACCCAACCAACTTGTGATGAAACCTCCTGTACCACAAGCGAAGTCTGCCATTTTCTCACCAATCTGCGGATTGACTATCTCTGCCATAAATTCGGTCAAGGCTCTTGGGGTGTAGAACTCACCAGAGGAACCTGCCGACTGCATTTCTTTAAGGATAGTCTCATATATCTCACCGAAAGCATGACTCTCTTCATAGTCACCAAGATTCAATCCGTCTATCACATTAAGCACCTGGCGGAGCTGAACGCCATCTTTCATATATTGGTTGGCATCCTCAAAAGTAGTCTTTACTATTGCCTGACGAATTGGGGTATCAGGTGTAACCTCTATGTTTTTGAGTTCAACAAACAAGGTGTTGTTGACAAACGAAAGCAGTTCGTCACCAGTCAAGGCATTGCCACTTCCATCATCATGTGCCCAGTTGCGCCAACGGCATTCTTCTGGAATAATTGACTTGTAATCATCATCGTCCAACTCCCAATCATTCTCTTTCTCGTCATAGACTTTCAAGAACAGCATCCACGCCATTTGTTCTATGCGTTGCGCATCACCGTTGATACCGGCATCATTGCGCATGATATTGCGTACTCGTTTTACGAAATTAGATAAACTCATTTTATATTGTTTCTTTTTATGCTATATTATATATTGATTGCTCCAACTCTTTTACGGCCTTCAGATACTCTCTCTTGCCACCGAAGAACTTTACTATATTTGCCTTAGAGCCCAATCGGCGGAAAGGATCGTTTTCAAGCACAGTGAGACTTTCAAGTTCAGAAATGCCTTCTTCCATGTACTTCTCCAGCAAAGCCTCAAGTACCAGTCGTGCCTGTTCACCATACTTGCTGAATATATCACGCTTTTTCACTTGCTCAGCACGTTCCCGCCTCGTCAGGGTCTTCTTTCCGTATGCGATATGGCAGATGAAATCAAAATCATCCACATTGCTCATTTCCTGTGAAGTTTTTAATTCTGCAAGATCTATGCCTCTTTCTTTCAGCATATCAGCAATGTCTGACTTTTTCTTTATTTCATTCCATTTGGAGGTAAATGTATCAATGGTAGCAAACGAATCAAGGATATTCTTCTTCGTGTAGTCGGTAATACTCTCCGTGCGAAGCAGCTTGCCATCGGCATCGTAAACGGACACTACCTTATTGACAACCATTACCTGGCAGCCATCTTTATCTACAAGAGGCTTTGGACGAGTGATAGGATCACCAACTATTGGCGGTGTATCATCTACAGGCAGAACTGGAGTTTTTGCCTCTCTGGACTTTATAGGATAATCGGGATCCATCTCGATAGGTCCGTCCCAATCTGGGTCAGCAAACAAGCGTGTTACATTTCGAAAGTCCATCACCGTGAAATTGGTCTTTCCCTCATTCTCACGAAGACGGGTTCCGCGTCCTATAATCTGCTTAAACTCCGTCATGGAACCAATCTGTTGGTCAAGCACTATCAGCTTTACCATCTTGCAATCCACACCGGTAGAAAGCAGTTTGCTGGTCGTTGCAATGACTGGATATTCCGAAGATACTGAAATAAAGTAATCCAACTTGCTTTTACCATACTCATCGCTACCTGTTATGCGAACCACATAGTCAGGATTTTTCTTGCACATATCAGCATTGGCATTGGTCAATGCCAGACGCATACGCTCCGCATGTGTTTCATCAGCACAGAACACTATGGTCTTAGCCATGCGGTCAGTGCTTTTCAGATAGTTGGTTATCTCTTGCGCAACTTCCCTTATACGGTCTTCTATAATAATGTTATAATCATAGTCACTGTTGTTATAAATGCGGTCTTCTATCTCGTTGCCGTATATATCCTTTTGTCCCTTTGTCGGTCTCCACTCATCGCCAATGTTGGTTGTGATGTTGATTACCTTGAAAGGAGCTAGGAAACCGTCCTCAATTCCGTTTTTAAGACTATATGTATATATAGGCTCACCAAAGTAGCCAATACTTGACTGGTACTTTGTTTCTTTGGGTGTTGCTGTCATACCTATATGAGTAGCCGAAGAAAAGTATTCCAAGATGTTTCGCCAGTTGCTATCATCCTTTGCGCTACCTCTATGACACTCATCAACGATAACAAGATCAAAATAGTCTGGATTAGGAAACAACTCCTTATAGTTTTTGGCATCATTCTGTCCAATCAACTGTTGATAGAGTGCAAAGAACACTTGATAAGACCCCAATTCTTCCAAGTGGTTCTTGTCTTTTGAGTAGTCTATCTTGTGCGTTACCTTTTCTAATGGTTTGAAGTCTTGCTGTATGGATTGATCAACCAATATATTGCGGTCTGCAAGATACAACACTTTCTTCTTCAAACCACTTTTAAGTAAACGCCATACAATCTGAAATGCAGTATATGTCTTGCCAGTGCCAGTTGCCATGACAAGGAGCACACGGTTTTGTCCTCTCGCAATAGCATTGACAGTGCGGTTTACTGCATTGCGCTGATAATATCGTGGCGGGAATATATTCTGACCAGTGCAAAAAGGCTGCTTTATGATAGCCAGCTCTTGTTCGTTAAGTCCGTTTCCATCGTTAGCCTCATTTTTATATCTTTCGATAAGTTCTTCTTTTGTTGGAAATTCGTCCATAGCAAAAGTGCGTTCCTTGCCTGTCAAGAAGTCATGTTCGGCAAACCCTTCACCATTTGAACTGTATGCAAATTTCACATCAAGCATTTGGGCATAGGTCATGGCTTGTTGCAATCCATGTGAAACAGAATGATTGGCATCCTTTGCTTCTACAATAGCAATGGGTGTTGCCTTATTTGCATAAAGTACATAGTCGGCAAACTTCGGTTTCTCTCTATGCACAAGATTACCATGAAGGCTAATTTTACCGTCAGTAAATTTAACCTTCAGTTCCATGAATATACTATCCTTTGACCATCCCTTGCTTGTGATGGCTTCGTTGATATAGCGGAACTTGATGTCCTCTTCTGTTAAATCTTTGCTTATGCCCATATTCAAATAATATTTTATTATCAGAAGTTCTACAACATACTTGCTGAAATCCCCTTGCTGTCTAAGACATCTTTTATCTTGTTTAGTTTCATAAATTCACCGAATTTTGCTGCAAATATACATTAAAATTTGCGATAATCATTATAAATTAAGCTATTTTATGTAAATTACTGAACCACATGCGAAAGTTCAGTCCCCAACTCTTAACGCAAGAACTTTCCGGTAAGACTTGCCTTGCAGGCAGCTACTTCTTCCGGAGTTCCGGCAACAACGAGATTGCCGCCCTTGTCGCCGCCTTCCGGACCGAGGTCGATGATATAGTCGGCACACTTGATGACATCCAGATTGTGCTCTATCACTACCAGCGAATGGCCCCTTTCTATCAGGGCATTGAAGGCCTGGAGCAGGCGCTTGATGTCGTGGAAGTGAAGACCCGTGGTAGGCTCGTCGAAGATGAAGAGCGTAGGCTCCTGTTCCTCCTTACCTATGAAGAAGGCGAGCTTTACACGCTGATTCTCACCACCCGAAAGCGAACTTGAATTCTGACCGAGCTTGATATAACCCAGACCCACATCCTGAAGCGGTTTCAGGCGGTTTACGATGATGCGGCAGTTGTCAAAGTCGCCCTCGTTGCGCTGCAGCTTTTCATCGCTGAAGAACTCAATGGCCTCATTTACCGTCATGTTCAGCACATCATTGACGTCTTTTCCGCCATAGCGAACCTCCAGGATATCGTGCTTGAAACGCTTGCCCTTACAAGCCTCGCAGGTCAGCGTGAGGTCTGCCATAAACTGCATCTCGATGGTAACATATCCCGCACCCTTACATTCCTCACATCTTCCGCCTTCAGTATTGAAAGAGAAGTACTGGGGCGTGAATCCCATCTGCTTAGCCAGTGGCTGGTTGGCAAAGAGGGCACGTATCGCATCGTATGCCTTCAGATAAGTGGCAGGGTTGCTGCGGGTACTCTTTCCGATAGGGTTCTGGTCAACAAACTCTACATGATGGATGCTCTTCCAGTCGCCTTCCATCGATGCATATTCGCCTGGTGCATCTGCTACGAGGTCCAGACGGCGACGCATGGCAGGATAGAGGATTCCCTTGATGAGCGAACTCTTGCCTGAGCCTGATACGCCGGTTACGCAGGTGAATACGTTGAGCGGTATCTTAACGTCGATGCCGCGCAGATTGTTCATCCGGGCTCCCTTGATTTCGATATACTGGTTCCAGGCACGGTGGCTCGTTGGCACCTTTATCTCCTCGTTGTGGGTCAGGTACTTGATGGTATAACTCTCCGGATATTCAGCCAGCAGCTTTTCCTGTTCAGCCTTATCGGTGGTTGAATATTCTGATGACGGACCGGCGTAGACCACTCTTCCGCCCAGTCTGCCGGCATCGGGACCGATATCGATGAGATAGTCGGCTGCCCGCATAATCTCTTCGTCGTGTTCTACCACAACCACCGTATTGCCCAGTTGCTGCAGTTCTTTCAGCACCTTAATCAGTCGGGCAGTATCGCGGCTATGGAGTCCGATACTAGGTTCGTCGAGGATATATACGCTACCCACGAGCGATGAGCCCAGGTTGGTGGTCAGGTTGATGCGCTGACTCTCACCGCCGGAGAGGGTGTTGGAGAGTCGGTTGAGCGTAAGATACCCCAGACCAACATCCAGGAGGAACTGCAGGCGGTGGGTGATTTCGGTGAGCAGACGCTTGCTGATTTCCTTCTCATGCTCAGAGAGTTCCAGTTTCTTGAACCATTCGCTCAGGTTCACAATCGACATCTCAACCAGTTCGGTGATGCTCTTTCCGCCAATCTTCACATAGTTGGCTTCCTTCTTGAGTCGGGTACCATGGCAGTCAGGACAAATCGTCTTTCCACGGAATCGGCTCAGCATCACGCGGTATTGTATCTTGTACTGGTTCTCCTTTACCATTCTGAAGAACTCATCGATGCTCACCCTTTCCTGCTGTTTACGTTTCTTCTCGCCAGGCAGACCGTGCCACAGCCAGTCCTTCTGCTGCTGAGTCAGTTCGAAATAAGGCTTGAAGATAGGGAAGTCGTATTCTGCAGCTCTGCGGATGAATTCCTTGAGCCACATACCCATCTTTTCGCCTCGCCAGCAAACCACACATCCGTCATATACGCTCATCGAAGTGTTCGGGATGACGAGTTTCTCATCGATGCCTATTATGCTGCCGAAACCTTCGCAGGTAGGGCAGGCTCCGAGAGGGGAGTTGAAGGCAAACATGTTGTCGGTAGGCTCTTCAAACTGCATGCCGTCAGCTTCGAACCGGGTAGAGAAGTCGTAGCAGATATTGCTTGGCAGGAAGACGAGGCGGCAGGCTCCATCTCCCTCATAGAAGGCAGTTTCGGCAGAATCCATCAGTCGGCTGATATCATCCTTCTCATCGCTTACCGAAGCACGGTCGATGACCAGGAAGATTTCTTCATCCTTCTGTTGCATTCTCTTTCTCAGTTTATCGCCGCTTACTTCCAGCAGTTCCTTATCCGCCTGCTCCATGAAGTCTTCGATGCGCACGAATTCACCTTTTATATATATACGCGCGTAACCTTCCTGGTTGTACATCTCCAGCTGTTTGCCCAGACTGCGCCCTTCGATGACGTGGATAGGGGCGAGGATGACAAACCTGGTACCCTGGGAATACTGTCGGGTACAGGCGAGTACATCTTCGGTAGTATGGCGTTTCACCTCCTGTCCGCTGATAGGCGAATAGGTTTTTCCGATGCGTGCGTAGAGCAGTCGCAGGTATTCGTAGATTTCGGTGTTGGTGCCCACGGTAGATCGTGGGTTGCGCGAAATCACTTTCTGTTCGATGGCGATGGCCGGTGGCAATCCTTTGATGAAATCACATTCCGGTTTGCTCATACGTCCCAGAAACTGGCGAGCGTACGAAGAGAGCGATTCCACATAGCGGCGCTGGCCCTCAGCATATAAGGTATCAAAAGCCAACGATGATTTTCCCGATCCGGAGACACCCGTAATGGCAACAAACTTGCCCTGAGGTATCTTCACATCGATATTCTTGAGGTTGTTGGCTCTTGCCCCTTTTATTTCTATATATTTATCTTTCCCCATTTTTTTTACTTTTTTACCTTTTACCTTTTATTCGTGGTGGTAAGGCTCACCTTTTATAATAGTACATGCGCGATAGAGCGCCTCGGTAAAGATAAGGCGCACCATCTGATGCGAGAAGGTCATCTTGGAGAGGGAGATCTTCTCGTTGGCGCGGTCGTAGACAGACTGTGAGAAGCCGTAAGGACCGCCGATGACAAAGACGAGCCTTCTTGCCGTGGCCTGCTTGCGCTCTATCCATTTGGCAAACTCGATGCTTCGGAATTCCTGTCCATGTTCATCCATCAGCACCACGGTATCCGAAGGCTGGAGGAGTTTCAGAATCAGTTCTCCTTCCCGTTCCTTCTGCTGCTGTTCGCTGAGACTCTTGGTGTTCTTGAGCTCAGAAATGGTTGTTATGTTGAAAGGCATATAATGGGTGATGCGCTCGGCATAATCCTTGATGCCCGCAATGAAATGCTTGTTTACGGTCTTTCCGACCAGAATGAGTTCTGTCTTCATTTCGTTGGCGTTTTCTTGCTATACACTTTACACTTGAATTCTTCACTGAAGTTTCGCAAGTAAGCCCCACACGCCCTGAAAGGGCAGAAGCTCCTAGCCCGTACTTGAACCACATGCGAAACTTCAGTTCTTCACTCTTCGTTCTTCACTTCTTCTCGTCCCTGTAATATCCTGTTCCTATCCTTTTCGGATTCTTCGGGAACCAGCCTTTCTCGCAGCGTTGTCTCTGTTCGAAGAGTTCACCGATGCTCCAAAGGCATGAAGCACCTACTACGCCCAGTATGGCAGAGAAGAGCACGTTGGCAACCAGGAAGGCAGCTCCGATGCAGATGATGCCTGCAACGAGGAAAACCCACCAATAGCGAGTGCCCGTATAATATTCCGTCTTCATGACGATAGGGTGAAAGATACCTATTATTAAAAAGGTGGATACGGCGATGATGACGCCCGTGTAATATACTTCCATATTCTATTGTTTTTATATTTTGTTCATTCAACTTTGCTATCTTACCAATACAATATTGCTAAATAATAGCCTTATTCTATTTTCAATTCCATTTCAAAGTGCAAAAATACAAAAAAAACTTCATTCTTGCTTGGTTTATCAAAATTTTTATATAACTTTGTACGCAAATAGAGAAATTATGCATTGTTTTCGTGCACATCCTTCTCGATAAGAATTAATTAATAACATAATATAATCAAACTATGGCTAATAACGCAGAATTGATCAAGCAGTGTGAAGAAAGAGCACAGCAGTGGCTCACACCTGCTTTTGACGAAGAAACCCGTAAGGAAGTAAAGGCAATGCTCGACGCAGAGGATAAGTCTGCTCTCGTTGATGCATTCTATCAGAACTTGGAGTTCGGTACTGGTGGTTTGCGCGGTATCATGGGCGCAGGTACCAACCGCATGAACAAGTATATCGTTGGTATGGCTACACAGGGCTTTGCTAACTACATCCTCAAGGCTTTCCCAGGTGAGGAGAACCTTTCTGTAGTGGTAGGTCACGACTGCCGTAACAACTCCCGTCTCTTCGCAGAGACCGTAGCTGCCATCTTCTCTGCCAATGGCATCAAGGCATATCTCTTCGAGAGCCTCCGTCCTACACCAGAGATTTCTTTCGCTATCCGTGAGCTCGGTGCCAAGGCTGGTGTCAACGTAACTGCTTCTCACAACCCTAAGGAGTACAACGGTTACAAGGCTTACTGGAGCGACGGTGCTCAGGTTCTGGCTCCACACGATACAGGTATCATCGAGGAAGTGAACAAGGTGACTATCGACCAGGTGAAGTTTGAGGCTAACTGGGATAAGATCAAGATTATCGGTGGTGAGATGGATTACGACTACATGACAGCCGTTCATTCTGCAATGATTGACCAGGATGTCATCAACCGTCAGAAAGACCTCAACATCGTTTATTCAGCTATGCATGGTACAGGTCGTGTCATCGTTCCTCTCTGTCTGCGTTCTTGGGGCTTCCAGAACATCAATGTAGTTCCTGAGCAGATGGTAGTAGATGGCAACTTCCCAACAGTGGTTTCTCCTAACCCAGAGAATGCAGAGGCTATGACCCTCGGTATGAAACTCGGTACTAAGTTGAACGCTGATCTCGTGGTAGCTACCGACCCAGATGCTGACCGCCTGGCTATCGTTTGCCGCGATGACAAGGGCGAGTGGATGATCATCAACGGTAACCAGACAGCCATGATGTTCTGCTACTACATCATCGAGAACAAGAAGAAGTTGGGCAAATTGAAGCCAACAGACTTCCTCGTAAAGACCATCGTAACAACAGAAGTTATCGCTGAGATTGCCAAGAAGAACAACGTAGAGTTGCGCGACTGCTACACTGGTTTCAAGTGGATTGCACGCGAGATTGCTATCTCTGAGGGCAAGCAGCAGTACATCGGTGGTGGTGAGGAAAGCTTCGGCTTCTTGCCATACGATAAGGTACGCGATAAGGATGCTCCTGCATCTATCTGTCTGATTTGTGAGATTGCAGCATGGGCTAAGGATCAGGGCAAGACTCTCTACGACCTCCTGATGCAGATTTATGCAGAGTATGGCTTCAGCAAGGAGTTTACTGTAAACGTAGTTCGCCCAGGTAAGACCGGTGCTGACGAGATTAAGCAGATGATGGCAGACTTCCGTGCCAACCCTCCACAGGAGTTGGGTGGCAGCAAGGTGGTAACCTGGAAGGACTATCAGTCTTTGGAGGCTAAGCATGCTGACGGCAGCGTAGAGAAGCTCGATATGCCTGCTACAAGCAATGTACTCCAGTGGTTCTGCGATGACAACACCAAGGTAAGTGTCCGTCCATCAGGTACAGAGCCTAAGATTAAGTTCTATATTGAGGTTAAGGATCCTTCATTCAAGTGCGCTGGCTGCTACAACCGCTGCACAGCTGCTGCAATGGATAAGATCGAGGCTATCAAGAAGAGCCTGAAGTTGGATTAATTTCATAGGAAATCATATCATGGCGCTCCGGTAATTATTGCCGGAGCGCTTTTCTTTTCAGTAGCCGTTTATTCTTCTCGAAATAGGGTAGCAAGTTACCCTCATTATCATGTTTTTACAGAAAAAAAGCAAAAAGACTTGCATATTTTCTGATTTTTATTTATCTTTGCACCCATATTACAAAATTATAAAATAGAATTATACTCTTATGGGAGGCATTTTCGGAACTATTTCCAAGAAAAGCTGTGTCGCTGATCTCTTTTACGGCACAGATTACAACTCACATCTCGGCACACGCCGGGGCGGTTTGGCAACCTACAGTAGTGAGAAGGGCTTCGTGCGCTCTATCCACAATCTGGAAAGTTCATACTTCAGAACGAAGTTTGAACCTACACTCAACAAGTTTGAAGGAGCTACATCGGGCATCGGCGTGATTAGCGATACAGATGCCCAGCCACTCATCATGAACTCTCATCTTGGCCGCTTTGCCATTTGCACCGTAGCTAAGATAGTAAACAAGGATGAACTTACTCAGCTTCTGCTCGAAAAGAACATGCACTTTGCAGAGATGTCTTCGGGTAGTACCAATCCAACTGAGTTGGTGGCTCTGCTTATTATTCAGGGTAAAACCTTCAGAGAAGGTATCGAAAACGTTTTCCATCACATCAAAGGTTCCTGCACCATGATGATCCTTACCGAGGATGGCATTATCTGTGCGCGTGACAGTTGGGGACGTACTCCAATCATCATCGGCAAGAAGGAAGGTGCCTATGCGGCTTCCAGCGAAACTACCTCGTTCCCTAACCTTGATTATGAAACAGCATATGAGGTAGGACCAGGCGAAATCGTGAAGATTACAGCTGATGGCATGGAGCAGATCCGACCTGCCAACAAGAAGATGCAGGTTTGCTCTTTCCTCTGGGTTTACTACGGATTCCCTACATCTACCTACGAGGGCAAGAATGTAGAAGAGGCGCGTTTCACCAACGGCTTTAATCTCGCCAAGACCGATGATGTAGAGGTAGACTGCTGCAGCGGTATTCCTGATTCTGGTACGGGTATGGCGATGGGTTATGCTGCCGGAAAGGGTGTGCCTTACCAGCGCTGTATTGCCAAGTATACTCCTACATGGCCTCGCAGCTTTACTCCTAGCAACCAGAGCATGCGTTCATTGGTAGCCAAGATGAAGCTGATTCCTAACAAGGCGATGCTGAAGGGCAAACGAGTATTGTTCTGCGACGACAGTATCGTTCGTGGTACCCAGCTTCGCGACAATGTGAAGGTGCTTTTCGACCAGGCAGGCTTGAAGGAGTGCCACATGCGTATTGCATGTCCTCCATTGGTATACGGTTGTCCGTTCATCAACTTCACTTCTTCCAAGAGTGATATGGAGCTGATTACCCGTCGCATCATCGAGAAGTTTGAGGGCGATGCCAACAAGAATCTTGAGAAATACGCTACCACCGGTTCTCCTGAGTATCAGAGAATGGTAGATGAGATTGCCAACCAGTTGGGCTTGACTTCCCTGAAGTTCAACACCATCGAGCAGCTGGTAGAGGCTATCGGTCTTCCAAAGTGCCAGGTATGTACCCATTGTTTCGATGGCAGCAGTGCATATACTCTGAATGAGTTTGCTGATGAAGACTAAAATAAGAATATAAGTTCTTGATAGATAATAAGATAGGTCTAGCTACCCCGCTTAGCGCGGTGTAGCTAGACCTATTTTTATATTATTTCTCGGCAAAATCTTCTTTTGCATAAAATGTATTATTTTGCATAGAACGTAAACTTGTTCTTGTAATCTCTGTTCACGCAGACGGTTGCCTTGCGCTGGGAGAGATTGTATACCACCGACCACTGGGTATGGCTCGTTGGATTGCCTGGAGTTTCTGCCTGACTCACACCATTGAGCAGATTCATGGCTCCTTCCTCTGACAACTGGTTACTGTTCTGCTTGATGACGAATTCCATCATGTCGTAGCGGGTCTTGCCGTGGTTCGAGAGTTTCGGACCTTTATCTGAACATGCCATGGTTTCAGATACATAGAAGTTGCTGGCATAGCGCTTTTCTATCACCTCGCGGGTGTTTGGCAATACGTCAGGATATTTGAAATGAGTCTTTCCGTCTTCACCCGTATATTCATCGTCGATGTAAATCTTGCTTTGGTGATCCTTGTCATATACGAATTCTACGATGGCATAACGGCCCGTGGCATCTGCCATGTAGAAATGATAGTTGCCGTCATTATCCGGTATCCAGAGGTCATATCCGTCCAGAATCTTGAGAGCTTCATCTACCGTTCTTGCATGATCCAGCATCATGCGTAAGGCCAGGGTTGTAGTCAGTTTCTTGCCCGTGCTTGCCTGCTGGGTTGGCTTGCCGTCGAGATGGAGTACGGATACGGCAAAGCCGGCCTCGTTCATGCCGTCCATCAGAAGATATGGAAATGCCATGATATAGGAAAGGTCTTGCGTCTTATGTTTCTCAAACTGTTCCTTGTTATATAGAATGTAATGCCAGAGATCCTGCCGGTAACCTATCCAGTAGGCATCCACCATGCTGATGGATTTCAGTCCACCTTCTGGAGCCGTGCGAACCAGGGCTGCTGCAATCGGTTCATTATCGTGAGAGTAGTCAAAGTTGCGCCCCATCAGATAATCACCAGTATCTGGTGTCGTAACAGCAAAGGCACTGCAGCCGGCATCCAGCTTGACTCTTGCCTTGAGCCAGGATGGTGTTTTGTCGCAGAGGGTTTTCAATACGGCACCAATCAGTTGGGTGTTGTCGGTAAGATTATAGCCTGATATGGTAGAGAGTTTGTAATCCTCCGTATAGTCAAGATAGAAGAATCTTCCGTCTTTCAAGTCCTGGATGGACCGGACCATCTCCAGTTTCTTGGCATCGGTTAGTAGACTGGCTGGTACGTCCTGATAGTGTGCCTGATTGTTTACTTCTGGGCTGTCATCATCGCTGCATGAAGATAGCAGAAACATACAGAATGTGATGCTGAAACTTAAGCATAAAAACAGAAACCATTGTATGTGCTTACTGTTGAAAGTGATATTCTTTTTCATACGTAATTAGTATTAAATGATTGATAAATGATTTGAATTTTCAAATGCAAAAGTAATGGAAAACCACTCTCGGTAGGGAAAAAAGTACACTGAAAAATGCTGATTTTTCTGGAATTATAAAAAAATATCCCTCAAAATACATCAAAACCAATCTTTTTTATTATTTTTGCAAGAAGAAAAAGCGATTCGTCTGTCTGTGCAAAATGATTCGTCAGTCAGGGCAAACCTGCCTCATCTGTCAATACGAAATAATTTATCTATCCATTATGAATATGAAAGAAAAGAACGCAAAGAAATCTAAGATACATCAGTTAGGATTCTGTTTCCTGAAGAGAGAATCTAATTACTTGGACCGCCAACGTCAAGCTATCCTTGTGTGTTTCTCCGTGATGCTCTCTTTGGGCATCCTGTCAAATATCCTGGGCTTTTCTGGAGCCTTTGATCCGTTTTTTACCGTGTCTAACATCGTTTTTCTGATTGTCGTGTTATCCTCCTTCATGGCTTATCTCTTCGGGAAAATCCCAATGGTGAGGGCAATCGTTTGTATAGCTATCGCCACCCAGTGCTTTATCGGAGCTGATATCCTCTACAGTGCCTTTATGCCTACGCTGAAAGATAACAGAATGGTGATTCTCATCAATATGCTTATCCTTTCAGGCAACATGTTTTTCTCGCTGGCGGCTTATCAGGCGCGTCTCACACGCTGGCTGGTGGGAATAGCTTTTGGGGTTTATATATTGAGTGTGATTGTAACGGGGGATGAATCGCTCATGGATTATTTCTTCATGATGATGCTCATATTGCTTTTTATCAGCGTGCTGAGTCTGGCTGTTGCCAGAAACGGTGAGTATCTTGTCAATGCGAACAGAACGTTGCAGCGTGATGAGGAAGAACTGCTCCAGGTGCTGAAGATAAACAAAAAGCAGATTAAGGCATACGTGGCTCTGGCGAAGGAAAGGCATGATGTTAAACTTACCGCGCATTTGCTGGATCTTCTGGGTGAGGCTTCGCAGAAGAATGTCATAGACAATGTGATGCAATATCTCCAGACCCGCGAATTGAGCAAACAGAACATAGAACGCGTCTTTCCCGAGTTGAGTGCCTCTGAACAGGAAATCTGTTACCTTATCCTGCAGAACAGAAAGTTGAGTGAGATTTGCACGCTGCTCAACAAGTCGGAATCGAACATCACTACCCAGCGGGCCAACATCAGAAAGAAGTTGGGAATGGGCTCTGCTGATAACCTGAAGAAGGTTCTGGAGAAGCGCATAGCTGAAAGCCAGTAGGCCGATGAGGCTGATACTGAACCATATCCTGTTATTTTCGGAAATTTTGAACATATTGTGATAAGATGTGAATAGTCATTTATCACCGAAAAGCCGTACCTTTGCACCCAGATAATAAATGAAACGTAAATCAATAGAAATCATTAAGAAGAAATGAAGAAAATAATCATCTTATGTTTCGCGCTCGGAGCTTTCCATACTCTTGGCGCACAGGAGACGCTTACGCTCAGCCAGTGCCTGCAGATGGCAGTGGATAACAACCTGTCGCTCCAGAGCAGCCGAAACGAAATAGCTAAGGGAAAGTACGCTATCAGCGAAAATCAGGCTAAACTCTATCCGCAGATCAATGCGGTGGCACAGCTCAACGATAACTTTACGCCGCCTGTTTCGGTTACCGATGGCTCGGCTTACGGCAAGCCTTATAATGTAACCAAGACGTTGCAGTATAATGCTTCGGCGGGTGTACAATTGCAGATGCCGCTGTATAACCAGATGATTCTTACCGCCATTGATATCACCAAGATTGCCGATAAACTCAACCAACTCTCTTATGAGAAGGCGCGTGAAGATCTCATCGTGCAGACTGCCAAGATGTATTACATGGCGCAGAACACATCTGAGCAGATTCGTCTGACGGATGACAACATCAGGCGACTGGTAGAACTCAGAAACATCACCCAGGCTTTCTATGATAACCAGATGAGTCTGGAGGTCGATCTGAAGCGAGTGAATCTCAATATCGAGAACCTCACCGTGCAGCGCGATAACGCCATCGCCATGCTCGAACAGCAGTATACCATGCTCAAGTATGTGATAGATTATCCTGCCGAGAAGGAGATGAAGGTGACTGCCGTAGATCCGGGAAAGATTGAGATGGTGAAGGCTGACGGACTGGATACGGGACTCTACGAACTCCAGTTGCTGGAACAGAAGAAACAACTCACGAAGAAGCAGACCAAACTAGCCAAGGACGGCTATCTGCCATCGCTCTCGCTGACCGGAAATCTGATGTATTCTGCCTTTACCGATAGGATTGATCACTGGATTCATTCGGGCGAGTCAAACCACTGGTATGGTTCCAATGGTTTGGGCATTCAGCTGCGAGTGCCTGTATTCGATGGTTTTGAAAAGCGTTCTAAAATCAGAAAGGCGAAGATAGAGGAGGAGAATGCACGCATCGGTTACGAGGACGCCCTGAAGGGACTGCAGGCAAACTATATGAATGCGGTGAGCGAGGTAAATAACAGTCAGCGCAACTACAAGAAACAGTTTGATAATTATACCATGGCGCAGGATGTTTACAACGTAACAGCCGACCAGTATAAGGAGGGTGTGGCTTCGATGACAGCGGTGCTGCAGGACGAGATGCGTATGAGTGAGGCGATGAACAATTATCTCACAGCCTACTATCGCTACAAGGTTGCCAATCTCTCGCTGCTCAAGTTGACTGGACAGCTCAACCAGATTTCGGTTGCTAAATAACGGAGAAGAATAAATCATTAAAAAATAAAATATAAACAGGAAAACGGGATGTAAAAAAGTTTACTTCATATTCCCTGATTCCAAATTACAATATAACTATGGAACAGAACGAAAATAAAAATGTAGAAACAGCAGAGGCTACACAGGTATCTCACGAAGAAACCAGGAAAAAACTCAAGAAACAGCGCGTAAGACAGATTGTTGCCAGTCTGATAGGTGTTGCTATTCTGGCTTTCGGACTCTGGAAGATCGTATGCCTCTTCCTCGATTATAACTCTAACGAAACGAGCAATGATGCTCAGATAGAGCAATATATCTCACCGGTTAATCTCCGTGCATCCGGCTATATCGCCAAGGTATGCTTCAGAGAACATCAGGAAGTACACAAGGGAGATACCCTCCTTGTGCTCGACGACCGTGAGTATCGTATCCGTCTGATGGAGGCTGAAGCAGCCCTCAAGGATGCCAAGGCAGGAGCCAATGTCATCAACGCTACAGAGCAGACCACCGAGACTTCAGCTTCTATCTATCAGGCATCTATCGATGAAATAAATGTACGACTTGCCAAACTTGCCAAGGACTGCGAACGCTATCGCAACCTGGTAGAAAAGAAGGCGGCTACTCCTATCCAGCTCGAACAGCTGGAGGTGGAATATGCAGCTACCAGGAAGAAACTCGAAGGGGTAAAGAAGCAGCAGGCTGCTGCCTATAAGGGAGTAAACGAGGTAACTACCCGCAAGCAGAATGTGGCTGCCTCCATCGAACGTGCCGAGGCTGCCGTAGAGATGGCAAAGCTGAATCTCTCTTACTGTGTGGTTGTGGCCCCTTGCGATGGTAAACTGGGTCGCCGCTCTATCGAGGAGGGACAGATGGTGAATGCAGGAACCACCATTACCTACATCATTCCAACCAACAACAAATGGGTGATTGCCAACTATAAGGAAACCCAGATAGAGAATCTCTATGTAGGACAGAAGGTGCGTATGACCGTAGATGCCATCAGTAACAAGGAGTTTGAGGGTACGGTGACCGCCATTTCTGGTGCTACCGGTTCGAAATATTCGCTGGTACCAACAGACAATTCTGCTGGCAACTTTGTCAAGATTCAGCAGCGTGTGCCTGTAAGAATCGATTTCAACAACCTCAGCAAAGAGGATAATGAGCATCTTGCTGCCGGCATGATGGTGGTTGTCAAGGCTGAGAGAAAGTAAAAAACAGCTAGATGGAAATGAAGTAATATATGGAAGAAGAATATAAGAATTATCCGTTTTATGATTGGGTGCCCAAACCGCTCGGCATCATCTTCATGATCATCCTCTTCGTGCCGATGATTACGATGAGTGGTGTCTATTCTGCCAACAGCGGCGAGATGATGAGCGGGCTCGGCATCCAGTCGGAATACATTGCCTTTGCGGGCTTCTGTACCTCGATAGGAATGGCGGCTTTCTCGCCGTTCTTCTATGATCTGGTGTGCATCCGTAGAGAGAAGATGATGTGTATCGTGGGCTTCTCCATTCTCTTTATCCTCAGTTTCGTGTGTGCCCAGACCGACTCGCTGTTCATACTCGGACTGTGCAGTCTGCTGATGGGTTTTGTCCGTCAGACGCTGCTGATGGCGCATCTCTTCGTGCTCATCAGATACGGTTTCGGAATAGAGGCTACGAGGAATATCACGCCGGGATGTGAGCCTACTACCGAGGAAGCATGGGATGCGGTAGATTCGGAGAAGATGGTTTCGCAGCCGGTCATCTATCTCTTCTTCATGATTATCGGACAGTTGGGAACCTGGCTAACGGCATGGCTTGCCTATGCCTATGAGTGGCAGTATGTTTATCATTTCATGATGGCATTCATGCTGGCAGGCATCATCATCGTGTTCTTCACCATGCCTTATCATGAGTATCCGACGCCTAAGTTCCCGATAACGATGTCGAAGTTTGGCAATGTTACGGTGTTCAGTATCATGCTCTGTTCGTTTGCTTATGTCATGGTTTTCGGCAAGACGCTCGACTGGTTTGATGATCCTACCATCCGTTTCTCTTCGGTGGTCTGTCTTATCTTTACCGCCCTGTTCATCTATCTGGAGAAGACGCGGCGTTCACCTTATTTCATCATGGAGGTGTTCCAGCTCAGGGTCATCAACTACGGCATCCTGCTCTTCTTCCTGCTGATGGTCTGCAATTCGAGTGCCATGTTTGTCAACGTGTTCACCAATGTGAGCATGAAGATAGATAACTGGCAGAACGCCACGCTAGGCAACTGGGTGATGGTGGGCTATACCGTGGGACTGATATTCGCCGTCATCGCCAGAGCCAAGAATGTTCACCTGAAGTGGATGTACTGTCTGGGCTTCCTCTTTATCGGAGCCTATGCGCTGTACATGTATTTCGAGGTACAGAACGACGGTATGTATGAGCGTATGAAATGGCCAATCATCATCCGTTCTACGGGAATGATGCTGCTCTATTCGCTCATCTCCACGATAGCCAACCAGCGTATGCCTTACCGCTTCATGTCAACCTGGGTTTGCATCATGCTTACCGTTCGTATGGTCATTGCCCCTTGCATCGGCTCGGCGCTCTATACCAATGTGCTTCAGCACAGACAGCAGTATTATGTAACCCGCTTTGCTCAGGATTACGACCGCACGAGCATCGAGACGGCGAAGACTTACGACCAGACGGTGAGAGGCATGCAATATCAGGGCAAGAGTGTAACCGAGGCACAGAACATGGCTGCCATGAGTACGAAGGGAAAGGTACAGGTACAGGCCACGCTGGTGAGCATCAAGGAGATGGCCGGCTGGACCTTCTACGGCTGTCTGCTATGTGCCGGACTGATGCTCGTTCTCCCTTGGCGCAAGCGCAATATCAGGGAACTGACGCGTGAGTATCTGCTGAAGAATGTAGATGTGAAATCCCTGGGAAGAAGGTAGGGGAGTGCTAAAATATCATAAAAGATACAGGCTGCTCATCTGATGAATGGATATTTTTGTTATCTTCGCAGTTAAATCTGAAGATAACAGACCCATATTCATCATGAAAATAACAGATAATATCATCATATATGAGGCTCATGAGTTTCCTCAGCTGTTGATGCAGCCTTTCTACTCCGACTATGTCGGAATCGTAATCTGTCATCAGGGGATGTTCCGTTTCTGTGTAGACGGAACATCCTTTGTTGCATCTGAGGGTGAGACCGTTTTCCTCTCCAAAGGAGTGATGTTTCATGTGCAGGAAACGGGCAAGAACCTTAAATATACCCTTCTTTTTTACCGTGCTGAACAGATTCGTCACATGTTGGGCAATACCGTGGTTACCATGCGTCTTTATGCTACGATTTATCCCAAACCCTGCCATGTAAGGACGACGGGCTATGAGGATATGCTCACTTCCTATGCCCTGATGCTGAGGAAACTGGAGCTGGAAAAAGAGAAGAGTGGTGAACTGGATGCCTATTGTGTGCATGAGCAGAAACTGTTGCTGATGGCTGTTACGTACCGGTTGTGCAGCATCTTCTCGGCATCGTTCAAGGCTGCCGGCAAGGAGATGGAACGGAAGATAGCCATCTTTGAGTCGCTGGTACTGCTGATAGAGAAGAACTATATGCGTGAGCGCAGTGTGGCTTTCTATGCAGACGAACTCTGTCTTACACCGAAATATCTGTCGGTACTGGTCAAGTCGGTTTGCGGTCAGACGGTCCAGCAGTTGCTTTTCAAGGCGATGATCCGTCGCAGTATCTATCTGATGAAGAACACCACGAAGACGATACAGCAGATAGCCAATGAACTCAGTTTTCCCAATGCTTCAGCCTTCGGAACCTTCTTCAAGAAACATACCGGTCTGTCGCCTAAGCATTACCGTAATTGGGAAGAGGGGAATGAACCGCCTTCTTTCAAATAAAGATTTCATCCTATACCTATAAAATAAAAAAGGGACAGAGGAATTGTGCTGTCCCCTGTCCCGAAACTGTGATATAACTAAAACAACTGAGCGAAAGCTTCGGCTGTCTTTCCTGTATAGGTCTTCATCTCTGTAACCGGCTTGTAACCGAAATCCTTGAAGGCAAGGAGCTGTGTGGCAACAAACTGGTGGTCGTCAGAGATGCAAGCCTGTAACTTCATATTACCCATGCTGATGGCAGAAACAGGGAAGTTGCTGATCGCTGTTTCTACATCCTTTGGGGCTGCGCTGAGGATGTTCTCAAGCTTTCTTCCATCCTCTGCAGAATATTCCTTCTCTTTTATCTTAATCACACTGTTGGTAGGTTGATAGATGAGCTTGACAGTCAAACCCATGAAACCTTTCTTTACCTGTACATCCTGGAGTGCCAAAACATCAGCACCCATCTCTAAATGATTAATCTTTGCCATAATTTTATACTGTTATTTGCTTATTCTTAATTCTTGAAAAATAATATATATTGAACTGTTTTTTGTTTTGAATAGGGGTGTAACCAGTCTTATCGCATATCTTAGAAAAGATGCGATAAACCTATATGAAATTTTAAAAAGAGAAAAGAATAAGCACTAACAGAGCAGATGTCGCAGGCAAATGACATAATACTTGCTGGCGACATCAAAGTGGATTGGGGCAGTTTCCTGTCGGAAAGGCTCCATGCCACCTTCTATAGCTGATAAAAGGGATGATAAATAACGGATTCTATTTGTAAGCAATCTACTGGCAGTCTGACTGTTGTGCATATTGCCACTTGGCAATAAGCGCTGCGGACGGCTGCTACAGATGCGGTAAGCAAGCTGTGAAGCGTTTTCAAGCTGTGCCTCAGGCTGGCTCTTGTCATACTCAACCTTCGCCAAGCCATCTTTCTTATGGTTTGCCTCTTCGGTATAAGAATCCTCGGGAGTAAAAGAAATAGAGGCAGCAGATACCTCTCCATAGCCTGAGAAGACCATGGACACCAGAAAAAGGATGTATAGTATCAACTGCCTCATATTAAATATATTATGGTATCAGGAGAATTTCCTGATACCGGGGATGATTAATAGCTTCTTGCGATGATGACACGGGCTACGGCTGGCTTGCCGCTTACCATATCTACACCTGGAGTCTGCTCGTAAGCGAAAGGCACGCAGCGGATGGTAGCCTGAGTCTCTTCCTTAATCTTAGCCTCGGTCTCGGCTGTACCGTCCCAATGGCAGAGGAAGAAACCACCGTTCTTCACACGCTCCTTGAACTCCTCGTAGTTGTCGCACTCATAAACGTGAGCATCACGGTAAGTACGAGCCTTCTCGAAGATATTCTTCTGGATGTCTTCCAACATATTCTTTACGCGCTCTACGATGCCGTCGAAGCTTACGTTCTCCTTCTCCAAGGTATCACGACGCATAATCTCGATGGTGTTGTTCTCCAAGTCACGGCCACCCATAGCCAGACGTACAGGAACACCCTTCAACTCATAGTCAGCGAACTTGAAGCCAGGACGCTTGGCAGGGTTGTCATCATACTTCACGGTGATGCCCAACTCACGGAGCTGGTCGATGACAGGCTGCAACTTAGCAGTAATCTGAGCCAACTGCTCGTCGCCCTTGTTGATAGGAACGATAACCACCTGGATAGGAGCCAGCTTTGGAGGCAATACCAGACCGTTGTCATCGCTGTGAACCATGATGAGGGCACCCATCAGTCGGGTAGAAACACCCCATGAAGTAGCCCATACATACTCAGGCTTGTTCTCCTTGTTCAAGTAGGTAACATCGAAACTCTTGGCGAAGTTCTGACCCAGGAAGTGAGAAGTACCACTCTGGAGAGCCTTACCATCCTGCATCATTGCCTCGATGGTATAAGTGTTCAGGGCACCGGCGAAACGCTCAGTCTCACTCTTCACACCCTGCAATACAGGAACACCCATGTAGTTTTCTGCAAAATCAGCGTAAACCTTGAGCATCTCCTGAGCCTTTGCCTCAGCCTCTTCCTTGGTGGCATGAGCGGTATGACCCTCCTGCCAGAGGAACTCAGAAGTACGGAGGAACGGACGGGTACGCATCTCCCAACGCATTACGTTACACCACTGGTTGCAGAGGATAGGGAGATCACGCCATGAATGAATCCAGTTCTTATAGGTGTTCCAGATGATGGTCTCAGAAGTAGGACGGATGATGAGCTCCTCATCGAGCTTTGCGTTAGGATCCACCTCAACCTCTTTGCCATCCTCTGTAGAACGGAGGCGGTAGTGGGTAACAACGGCACACTCCTTGGCGAAACCTGCCACGTGCTCAGCCTCACGAGAGAAGAAACTCTTCGGGATGAGGAGAGGGAAGTATGCGTTCTGTACACCTGTCTGCTTAAACATCTTGTCGAGCTGCTGCTGCATCTTCTCCCAGATAGCGTAACCGTATGGTTTGATAATCATACAACCACGAACTGGTGACAACTCAGCGAGATCAGCCTTTACTACCAAATCATTGTACCACTGACTGTAGTTGTCAGCGCGCTTGGTTAAATTCTTGAGTTCTTTAGCCATATTGCTTTATTCTATTTATTTTGTTTTTTATTTCTTCTGTTACTTATATATTAAGGTATAAGCATGAGCCCCTTCATCATGTGCTGACGGCAGTTCATCTGTCTGCAGGTGTCTGAAATCCTACTTTTAGGGATTTTCCACCCCCAAATAGGTGATTTCCTAGCTCTATTTCGACAAATACCCTTAAATTTGCATGCAAAAATACAAAAAAATATTAGAAAACTCTCCATTATGGAGAAAAAAGAGTTATCTTTGCAATTAAATAACATAAATATAGGAGATTTTAAAATGAAAAAGACTAATTTTGCAGTTGCAGGCCTCTCTTTGTGCTTGCTTTTCTCAAGTTGTGGAACCAATCAGAAGACTGGTACAGCAGTAGGTGCCGGTTCTGGTGCAGCTCTGGGTGCTCTCGTTGGTGGATTGCTCAACAATAGCCATCGTGGTACAGGTGCTCTTGTAGGTGCTGCTATCGGTGCAGCTGTTGGTGGCGGTGCTGGTAACCTCATCGGAAAGCACATGGATAAGGTGAAGGCTGAGGCTGAACAGGTGAAGAATGCACAGGTTGAGACTGTAACAGATGCCAATGGCTTGTCTGCCGTTAAGGTAACATTTGCTTCTGGTATCCTCTTCCCAACTAACGGTTCTACTCTCAGCAGTAGCGCAAAGACGGATTTGGCTCAGTTTGCCGGTGTTTTGAAGAACAATACCGACTGCGAGGTTTCTATCCAGGGTTATACTGATGCTACAGGTAATGATGGCATCAACTTGCCTTTGAGCCAGAAGCGTGCTGAGGCAGTTTACAACTATCTCGCTTCTTGCGGTGTTACCAGCCGTCAGGTAAAGAATGTTCAGGGTTTTGGTTCTGCTAACCCTGTTGTTAATACTACTGCTGCTTGCGCCCAGAACCGTCGTGTAGAGGTTTACATGTATGCTAGCCAGGCTATGGTTAACGCAGCCAACAACGGTACATTGAAGTAATAACTTTATGCTCCCGGAAGGGAAAAACTAAATAGATGATTTTGAATAAAATCAAGAATATAGTAAAATGGGTGGTGGTGCTGTTTTTCAGTACCACCATTCTTGCTGTAGTGGCATATAGATTCATTCCTGTATATGTCACTCCTCTGATGTTTATCCGATGCTTTCAGCAAGTAGCTGATGGAGAGAGTATTACCCTGCATCATCATTGGGTTCCGATGGATAAGATTTCGCCTCACATGCCAGTGGCGGTAATGGCGAGCGAAGATGCGAGATTCCTGAAGCATCACGGTTTCGACTTCAATGCCATCGAGAGTGCGGCGAAGAATAATGCCCGTGGCGGAAAGGTGCATGGAGCCAGTACCATCAGTCAGCAGACAGCTAAGAATGTCTTCCTGTGGCCTGGCCGTTCATGGACCCGCAAGGGATTTGAAGTCTACTTTACCTTCCTCATCGAAATGATGTGGAGCAAGCAGCGCATCATGGAGGTTTATCTCAACAGCATTGAGATGGGACCGGGTATCTATGGTGTGGATGCGGTTGCAGAATATCATTTCGACAAGAAAGCGAAAGATCTGTTTCGTGGCGAGTGTGCGCTGATAGCAGCTACACTTCCTAATCCGCGCAAATTCAGTTCTTTGCATCCTAGCGCTTATATGAAAAAGCGCCAGCGACAGATAGAACATCAGATGAGATTTATCCCTACCTTCCCTCGTGAGGGGGAAGATTTCGACCCGGGCACGGCTGTGGGAGGATATAGGGGGAAGTAATATTAGTTGATAGTTTATAGTTTATAGTTGATAGGGGTGACCTTAAAATAGTTTTTTGCCTCAAATATTGATTCATGGATTTACTGAAAGACTTGAACGAAGCGCAGCGTGCTGCGGTAGAATATATTGACGGACCTTCGCTGGTGATAGCCGGTGCAGGTTCGGGTAAGACGCGTGTGCTTACTTATAAGATAGCTTATCTCCTGAGCCAGGGCATGAAACCCTGGAGCATCATGGCGCTCACCTTTACCAATAAGGCGGCAAGGGAGATGAAGGAACGTATCGGAAAACTGGTGGGAAATGATCTCGCCCAGCATCTCTATATGGGTACCTTCCACAGCATCTTCTCCCGAATCCTGAGAGCGGAGGCTGAGCATATCGGCTTCAATAACAACTTTACCATTTATGACGAAAGTGATTCGCGCTCGCTGATCAAGGCGATAGTGAAGGAGATGGGGCTGGATGATAAGAAGTATAAGCCTGCTGCCGTTCATGCCAAGATTTCGATGGCGAAGAACAACCTGATGAGTGCTGCGGCTTATGAGAGCGATGCGGCTATCTTCGAGCAGAACAAGCGTGCGCAGATGCCTGAGGTTGGTAAGATTTTCGTGGCTTACGTGCAGCGCTGCAAGCAGGCCAATGCCATGGATTTCGATGATTTGCTGACGCTTACTTATCAGCTCTTCAGAGAACATGAGGATATTCGCCACAAATATGCCGCCCGCTTCGATTATGTCCTCGTGGATGAGTATCAGGATACCAACCACGTTCAGATGTCTATCGTCATGCAACTCTGTCAGGAGAAGCAGCGTGTTTGTGCCGTGGGTGATGACTCGCAGAGTATCTATAGTTTCCGTGGTGCCAATATCGATAATATTCTCAACTATCAGCGCCAGTTTCAGGGCACGCGTCTCTTCAAACTGGAGCAGAACTACCGCTCTACCCAGACCATCGTTGAGGCGGCTAACAGTCTGATCAAGCATAACCGCAACCAGATTCCTAAGGATGTGTTCAGCGAGAATGCGAAGGGTGAGAAGATTCAGTATAAGCCTGCTTACAGCGACAAGGAAGAGGCGGCGATTGTGGCGAAGGACGTAAAGCGTATCCGGCGCGACGATGGCTGCCAGTATAGTGATTTTGCCATTCTCTACCGCACCAATGCCCAGAGCCGCAGCTTCGAGGAGGAGTTCAGAAAGCAGGGTATTCCTTATCGCATTTATGGCGGACTGAGTTTCTACCAGCGCAAGGAAATTAAGGATATTATTGCTTATTTCCGTCTGGTGGCGAATCCGGATGATGAAGAGGCTATCAAGCGTATCATCAACTATCCGGCACGAGGAATAGGGGCTACTACGGTGCTGAAGATTGCTGACTGTGCCCATCAGAACCAGGTGAGTTTCTGGGAGGTAATCGGTGCCCCTGAGCGGTATGGACTGGCGGTTACCAAGGGTACGATGAACAAGCTGGAAACCTTCAGATTGCTGATTTCTTCGTTTATCGAACGGGCTCAAACTACGGATGTCTATGAATTGGGTGATGCCATTATCAAGGAGAGTGGTATCAGTCAGGATATCATGACGGGCAAGGATGCCGATGATCAGGCACGTCAGGAGAACCTGGAGGAATTCTTGAGCGGTATGTCTGCTTTTGTGAAGGAATGCCGTGAAGAGGGTAGGTTCGATGAACTCTTCCTGCAGGATTATCTGCAGGATGTGGCGCTGCTTACCGATGCTGACAGCGATGGTGATAAGGATGAACCTCGTGTTTCTCTGATGACGGTTCATGCTGCCAAGGGTCTGGAGTTTCCTACGGTTTTCGTGGTTGGTTTGGAAGAGAATATCTTCCCAAGTCCGCTTTCTGCTGCTTCGCTCCGAGAACTGGAGGAGGAACGGAGATTGCTTTACGTAGCCATTACGCGAGCTGAGAAACATTGTATCCTGACGAACGCCAAGAATCGCTGGCGATATGGCAAGATGGAGTTTGATAATCCGAGTCGGTTTATCGATGAGATTGACGGCAAGTTGATTGATTGCCAGGATGAGGCTGGTGGAAGCTTGTTTGGCTCTATGTCTGAATCAAGGCTTGGTTCAAGGTCTGGTTCAAGGTTTGGTTCTAGAGCTGATTCGATGTCTGACCAGCCGGAGTGGGCGAGAGCACAACGTCCTCGCAGACCGTGGGAGGATGCTGAGCAGCCTAGATACAGTAGCAGGTATCAGAATTCCAAACCGGTAGCATCGCAGTTTGTAGCAGATCCTAAGCCTTCTCTCTTTGATGATGAACCTGAGACTTCACGTACTTCCGGACGCTCGTCTGTTTCCGGACGCTCATCTCTCTCTGAAGGCAATTTCAAGTCTGTTAGAGCGCTGAATGCAGCTAAGCGTTATATGGAGACGCATTCTTCTCATCCTGCTTCTCGCAGTACTGGATCTTCTGCAGCATCAGTTTCTTCTTCTACAGCTTCATCTGCTGGCAGTTCTTCTTGTGGTTTGCAGGAGGGAATGAAGATTGAACATCAGCGTTTTGGACGGGGAACGGTATTGAAGATTGAAGGTACTGGTGAGAATACGAAGGCTACGGTTGAGTTCGTTCATTCTGGCACCAAACAGCTTCTGCTGAAATATGCCAAGTTTACGGTAGTAGATTAAGTTCTGTAGTCTGATGTTTATATTTATAGGTTTATCCTGTTTTGAAGTTCTCTCTTACAGGTAGAATCTTATAATATAGATAAAGAGTTATAAAAATAGATTGGGCAAGACCATCTCTGGTCTTGCCCTTTTTGTTTCTATATACTATAAATTGAAAAAGCGTCCCCGCAGTAGCCTCACGGTCACTACGGGGACTTATATTACTAACATCTAACTTTAGCATTTTTGTTTAAACTTAAAAACAAATACTTTAAGAGATTAAATTCTCCATTATCTATAAACATAAACCAAGTATCTCATATATTGCAAGTAACTTGTATCCTGCAAATATCTTGTATTCTTAAATGCAAGTTCTTAGAAAAGTTAAACCCATAGACCAGTATCTCTACTAATATCTTGATTATTTTTATTTTATTGCTTTTTGTCTGTTTAATATTTAATACTTTTAAGTTCACAATGCAAAGATATAAAAAAAATGGGTAAACTCCAAATTAATTTTGCTTTATTTTGTATTAAGTGGCTTTTATTGTACTTATGCGGCAGTTTTTAAGGATTAACCGGCAAAGTTAAGAGGGTGTATCATAAACATTCAAATGCTTTATGATACACCCTCTTTCTCAGGATTCTGAATTTTTTCGTGTTTATAACGCTTCGTCTTCAGGACGTGGCATCTGTGTCTGGGGCTTCTGTTTCTTGCCTGACTTCATGAATAGTTTCTTCTTCTTGAGCCATGCAGCCTTGCGTATCTCGTATTCTTCGCGATGACGCTCCAAAAAATTATCTGCCATGTTTCGTTTCCTTTTTTACTTTGCGTTATGAATGCTTATTCTTCTTTAAACTTACTGTAAATCACCTTTATCTGTATAGGACTTGTCTCCTTGCCGTTGCTGTCGGTGGTTATTACACCTCTTTTCAGTCGGGTAGAAGCGAGTGACATATCGTGATTAATCTTGGAGATGACGGTAGTATAGCCCTGTGTGGTTGTGATGACGTTTACAGGAACCAGTACTACTTTATTCCAGTTTTCCCCCTTGCCCTTGTTCTTATACATGGCAGAAACCAGATTGGCGATATTCTGGAATGTATAGGCATTCTTGTAGGTGCCGGTACTGCTGTAGCTTGCCGTATAAGAAGTACGGTTGTCAGCCAACTTGCTCTTTTCGAAGAACGACTGCAAACTGTCTTTCTGAACCATCAGGATGGTGCTTGGTGTAGCAAAGTTGTATGGGTTGTCTTCGTCTGCATTGTTGAGTCGTGGGAAGGAGATGGTAGCTGTGTTGAGCGTATCCTTCTCATGACCCTTCATGATGTCATCGATAGGAAGAGTAACCTCGGTGAAGATACCGGCAGGCGACTTGAGGTAAGTCCAGTCCTCCTGACTTGCCAACTTCTTCAAGTTCTCGGTATCGTTCTCAATCTTGTTGAGCTGCAATACCTCTTCTGTACCATCGAAACGGTTGTATCCGATGCTTACAGCTGTACTGTCTTTATTGATGGTCTTTTTGCGGGTCCAGTAGAAGATAAGCTCTGTATTCCAGATCTTAGCCATGTTACCCGTACCGCCTACGTTCTTGATATAGAAGCCAGGGCAGACGTTGTGCAGGAACTTGTAGTTGGTCTTGAAGTACTCAGGATGTTCTGCGTATGTTTGCATGATGTAAGAACCATAGTTCTTGTATGTCTTACCATCTTTCTTGTACTTCTTATTCAAGTAAATCTTGAAGTTCTTGACATCTGATGTATTGCTCAAGTTGTAATTACTGCTCCAATGCTGGTTGTTTTCGCTTACCCAGCGTTCCTTGAAGGCATCATAATTAGAGTAATACTCCTTATCTTCTGACATCGGCCTTGTCATCTCATAGGCTGTCACCTTCATTGGGGCGATAGTATCACCATAGCTGGCGTTGTATGAAACCAGAAGGTAGCATGAGTCTGCTTCGATAGAACCCTTGTTTGCCTGCTTGATGTAATCGAGTGTATCTACAGAGAAAGTAGGCAATACGCTCAACTGGGTCATGTAGTCGCCCTTTACATAGTTGCCGGTTTCCGGGTCTTTCATCTTTCCGATGAGCCCCGTGTTGTTGCGGCTCAATACGGAATCTGCTACTATAGACTTTGTGGTAACATTGAACGCTGAGTTAGAAATGTTAATGTTGTCTATCTTATTAGTGATGCTACCACCGATTCCCTCGGTGGTATCATCACATGCAGCGAAAGTAAGCGCTGCTATTACTAATACTGTTAAGAGTCTTAAAATTTTCATTATCCTTGTATGTATGTGTCTCTGTTGTCGGAATTTTATTCTGCGTCAGGACAAACCTTGTTGATGAAGTCTGCGTATGGCTCCTGAATATCTTCTCCTGGATAAGCCAGTACAGGCTTGTTCTTCTCCTTCGCATAATCAAAGAGAATCTGGTTAGCTTCTTCTTCACCTTCTACCACACCGTCGCTATAGTCGATGGCGAGTTTGCCGAGCTCAATGAAGTTGAAGTCGTCCTGATAGCCGTCGAGCAGTTCAGACTTGGCATCACGGAAGGCAACGCAACGTTTGAAGTTGGTACCCAGTTCACCCTTGAGTTCGTTGGTATAGAGAGCGGTAATCACCTTTGATTCTGCAAATGAAGGCTCTTCGCTGTAGGCTGTCTTTACATAGAATGGCACTACTGCGCTAGCCCAACCCTGGCAGACGATTACATCAGGCTGCCAGCGGAGCTTCTTTACGGTTTCCAATACACCACGTGCAAAGAAGATAGCTCTTTCTCCGTTGTCGGCATATTCCTTTCCGTTTTCATCGGTGCCCATCTGACGGCTCTTGAAATAGTCGTCATTATCGATGAAATAAATCTGCTGTCGTGTTGTTGGTATAGATGCAACCTTGATGATCAGCGGATGGTCTGTATCATCTATGATAAGGTTCATACCAGACAGGCGAATGACCTCGTGCAATTGTCCGCGACGCTCGTTGATGGTGCCCCACTTAGGCATGAAGGTGCGGATCTCAAAACCTGCTTCCTGCATCTTCTGAGGCAGTTCGCGTCCCATGATTGACATGTGAGACTCGGCTACGTATGGGTCGATCTCCTGATTGATAAATAATACTTTTTTTGCCATAAAATTTAAATTTTATTCTTACGAATTACGTGCAAAGGTACAAAAAAAACTTCAAATAGGGGCATTTTTTCTCCGAAATTCATTATTTTCGGCAATAATTCGCATATTTTTAGGTTTTTTCTTTCTCATTTGAGAAAAAAGTTGTTATTTTGCACCCGAAAACAGATTATGACGATGAAAGTATTCAATAAGATTGTTGACCTCCAGAACGAACTCTTCATGTGTCGTAAGGAGGGAAAGGAAATCGGCCTTGTGCCAACTATGGGTGCGCTGCATGAGGGTCACGCCTCTCTTGTTAAGCGCAGTGTAAAGGAAAATGGCGTGACTGTAGTTTCTGTGTTCCTGAATCCTACACAGTTTAATGATCAGGGTGACTTGGATCGCTATCCTCGTACCCTCGATGCTGACTGCAAGCTCTTGGAGGCTTGTGGTGCTGACTATGTGTTTGCACCATCGGTGAAGGAGATGTATCCTACACCAGATACACGCCACTTTGAGTTTCCACCTGTTTCTACCGTGATGGAGGGTGCCAAGCGCCCGGGTCATTTCAATGGTGTATGTCAGGTAGTGAGCCGTCTTTTCTATATCGTTCGACCAACCCGTGCTTATTTCGGTGAGAAGGATTGGCAGCAGATTGCTGTCATCAAGCAGCTCGTGAAGTACATCAACAGCGATGTGCAGATTGTGGAGTGTCCTATTGTCCGTGATGAGGATGGTTTGGCTAAGAGCAGCCGTAATACTTTGCTGGCTCCTGATGAGCGTGCCATTGCGCCAAACATCTATAAGGCCCTGAAGGAGAGTGTGGAGTATGCCAAGACTCATACCGTACAGGAAACTCACGATAAGGTGGTTGCCGACATCAATGCTGTAGAGGGTCTGGAGGTAGAGTATTTCCAGATTGTGGATGGCGACAGCCTGCAGGATGTTTCTTCATGGGAGGATAGTGCCTATGTGGTAGGTTGCATCACCGTTTATTGCGGTAAGACTCCTATCCGTCTCATCGACCATATCAAGTATAAGGGATAATTCCTCGATAGATATTCTTTATTAAGTTTAATCCGTAACAGATCAAGTAATAACAGAACAATGCAGATAGAAGTATTGAAGAGTAAGCTCCATTGTGTGACCGTAACTGAGGCTAACCTGAATTATATGGGTAGCATCACCATCGATGAGGACTTGATGGACGCTGCTAATCTGATAGCAGGCGAGAAGGTTCAGATTGTAGACAACAACAATGGTGAGCGCTTGGAGACCTATATTATCAAGGGTGAGCGTGGCAGCGGTTGTATCTGCCTGAACGGTGCTGCAGCCCGCAAGGTGCAGGTGGGCGATACCGTCATCATCATCGCTTATGCCCTGATGGACTTTGAGGAGGCTAAGACCTTCAAGCCAACCGTGGTTTTCCCAAAAGAGGGTAATAAGGTTTAATCCCAACACGCCCTGCATCGCGTTTTGTTTTTCCCAACACGCCCTGTATCGCGTTTTGTTTTTCCCAACACGCCCTGAAAGGGCAGAAGCTCCTAGCCCAGGGCAACACCCTGGGTTAACATGTAAGCAACAATGTCGCCCTGTAAGGGCAAAAGCTTTAAAAAAACAAAAGCTTTTGCCTTTGCAGGGCGATTATATTTTATTCTTCGAGAAATGACTCATGATGAACCTGCCTCCGAAACTCAACACCAATACGATAATGGTGAGTACCACAGCAGCGGCGTAGGCTCTGTTCTGAACATCTTCCTGTGGGGCGCTCAACTGGAAGAACACGCTCAATGGCAAGGTGGCTGCCTGCTGGTTCAGTCCATGGGGAATATGATCGGAGAATCCTGCCGTAAACATCACTCCGGCACAATCGCCGATGGCTCTGCCGATACTTAATAAGGTGGCAGTGGCGATGGCTGGGGCTATCTGTCTCAGTACCACACCGATAGTTTCTATCCTCGTGGCACCCAGACTGTAGGAGGAATCGAGTATCTCCTGCGGAATCGTCTTTGCCACTTCGTCCATCGAACGGATGAGTATCGGAACGATGAGCAGGGTGGTGACGAGAATACCTCCGCCCAGCGATGCCCTGATGCCCAGCCAAACCATCACCGTAAAGGCGAAGGAACCATAAACGATGCTCGGAATTCCGAAGAGGGTATCATAAGCCAGACGGGCGATGTATCCGAATTTTGAGTTGGGTTTGAGATATACATTCATATAGAACACCACGGGCAGCGAGATAAGCAGACCGAGCAAGGTAGAGCCGCCCACGATATAAAGGCTGCCTACAATGGCATTGAGGAAGCCGCCCTTGCCGCCCAGATAGAACCCGCCGCTAGGCAACTGGCTCACCATCTCCCAGGAGAGCACAGGAAAGCCTCGCCTGAAGATGGTCCAGAGAACGCTCAGTACGAAGAAGCCCACAATGCCTATCGACCCGAGCATCAGTAATTTCACGATTCTTTCTTCCAAGTATTTCATAAGCCTTTTTTTACTCTTTAACCTTTAAAAACACGATTCTCGAGCCGAGATTCAAAATAACGACCACGAAAAACAGCAGGAAGGCGGCAAACATCAAGGCGCTGTCATAAAGTGGAACCGAAAGCATTTCACCATAATTGTTAGCGATGAGTGCCGGTATCGGGTAGCAGGCATCGAGCACGCTGCCCGGAACGATGGCGAGGTTTCCGCACACCATCAGTACAGCTATCGTTTCTCCCAGCGTTCGGCTCAGTGCCAAGACTACAGCGGCAATCATTCCCGGTCGTGCCTTTCTCAGCACAACATGCTTGATGGTTTGCCATTGCGTAGCGCCCAGCGAGAGCGAAGCTTCTCTCAAATCTGTTGATATGTTATCGAATATCTCCATAAACAGGCTCACCAGAAGCGGGATGATCATCACGCTCAATACGATGCCGCCCGCCAGAACCGTATATCCCGAAGAGAACTCCACGAAGAGGGGAGCTACGTGTTTCGAAACCCAAGGCACGATGAGCAGGCTCCCCCATACGCCATAGATGACGGAAGGCAATCCGGCAAGAATATCGAGCAGCGGATATACGTATTTCCGGATGCTGCGGTGGGCGTATTCCGTGAGATAGATGGCCATGAGTAGGGAGATGGGGAGGGCGATAAGAATGGCGAGTGCCGTACACCAGAAGGTGCCGGTGAGGAAGGGCAGGAATCCGAACTTGCCTTCCATCGGTCGCCAGTTGCTCTCCGTGAGGAGTTCCCACAGATTATACTGGCTCAATATCGGCTCCGACTTGATAAACAGTCCCACCGCCATGATGATTACCAGGAATATGGAGGCGATGGTCAAGAGAAACATCACCTGTCCTGCTATCTTATCCTTTGCTATTCTATAATCCATACTTGTATTTTATTATCCAAGCAGGCTAACGCCCAATCCCAACAGCAGGAATGCCGCTGCCTCCAATATATTGATGATTAAATTCTTCATGCTTATCTTTGATGTAGTCCGCACTCTCGATGTTCCGGCGATTCCCACCACCATCTTCCGGCTCGGATATCCTCGCCTGGCTTGATGGCTCTTGTACAAGGTTGGCAACCGATGCTCGGATAACCCTTGTCCTGCAGCTTGTTATAAGGAACATGGTGCTTCTTTACGTACTGCTCCACATCCTCTTCGCTCCAGTTGATGAGCGGGTTCACCTTAATCAGGTTATGAATGTCGTCCCATTCCACTACCTGCATATCCTTGCGGGTTACGCTCTGCTGCTTTCTCAATCCGCAGATCCATACGTCGAGTCCCTGCATCGCCCGCTTCAGCGGTTCCAGCTTTCTTACCTGGCAGCAGCGGTGTCGGCTTTCTATCGAATTATAGAAGAGGTTGATGCCCTCTTCCTTCACCATCTGCTGCACCGCCTCATAGTTTGGGAAGAATACTTCCAGGTTGATGCCATACGTCATGTTGGTCTTGTCAATCAACTGGTAGGTCTCCGGGAAGAGTCTGCCTGTATCGAGTGTGAAGATGCGGGCAGATTTATCTATCTTCACGATGATGTCGGTAAGCGTCTGGTCCTCGATGCTGAGGGAAGAAGACAGAGCGATGCGCCCTTTGAATGCCTGAAGGAAATAACCGACAATATCCTCGGCAGGCGCATCGCTGAATTTCTTATTGAGTTCCGGAACCAAATCCTTTATATTACTTTGAACTTTGATCATTGAACTTTATGATTACTCTATATTACTTTGTACATTCAACATTTAACATTCAACATTATTTAATAAGTCCCGCTCCCACGGTTTCATTCGTATCCGGGTCGATGAAGATGAGGCTGCCTGTTACCTTATTCTCCGTATATTTATCGAATACCAATGGGTTGGCGGTGTGGATGGTGATTTCGGCAATATCGTTCATCTTTAATTCCGATACACCCTCTTCCTTCTCCAAGGTGTTGATATTGCGGCGATAGTTGATGCTGCGAATCAAACCCTGGGTTTCGAAGGTGGCCTGACGGATTACGTATTTGTTTCTTACGGCAGCAGGGCGCTCGTTAAACCAGCAGACATCCAGCGTGATATCCTGTTCGATGCTAGGCTGCTTCTCGTCTGCCTTCACGAGGGTGTCGCCACGCGAAATGTCGATGTCATCGTTCAGCGTCAGAGTAATGCTCATAGGGGCATAAGCCTCCTCCAGGTGTTCCTCTACGAAGTCGATGCTCTTCACGGTGCTCTCCGTGCCCGATGGCAATACTCTTATCTTGTCGCCCGGACGGATGATGCCGCCGCTTACTCTGCCCGCATAACCACGGTAGTCAGGGAACTGGCTGCTGATAGGACGAATCACATACTGTACAGGGAAACGGAAGAAATCGCTCACCGTCTTATGACCTACCGGAACGGTCTCCAGATAGTTCAGCAGGGTAGGTCCCTCATACCAAGGAGTCTTATCGCTCTTGTTCACCACGTTGTCGCCATCCTTGGCGCTGATAGGGATAAACACCACGTTCTTGATATCCAATGCCTCCGACATCTTCTTATAGTCGGCAACAATCTTGTCGTATACATCTTTACTGAAATCAACCAGGTCCATCTTGTTGATAGCCACCAGGATATGTGGTATACCGAGCAGCGAAGAAATATAGCTGTGGCGCACGGTCTGCTCCAGTACGCCATGACGTGCATCAATGAGGATGATGCTCAGGTCGGCTGTACTAGCACCCGTTACCATGTTGCGGGTATACTGAATATGTCCCGGAGTATCGGCGATGATAAACTTGCGTTTCGGTGTGGCGAAATAGCGGTAAGCCACATCGATGGTGATGCCCTGTTCACGCTCAGCACGGAGACCATCCGTGAGCAAAGCCAGGTTCACTTCCTCATTACCGCGGCTCTTGCTAGCAGCCTCCACCGCCTCCAACTGGTCTTCGAAAATCGACTTGCTGTCATAAAGCAATCTTCCTATCAAAGTACTCTTTCCATCGTCCACGCTGCCCGCAGTAGAGAAGCGGAGCAGCTCCATATCTAAATAACCTCTATCCATGTTTCTTTTAATGTTAAGTGTTAAATGTTAAATGGGCTAGCGCCCTCACCTTCACCTTGATTTAAATGTTAAGTGTTAAATGTTAAGTGTTAAGTTGTTTGCTGTATATGACTGCTATGCTAATTCAACATTCAACATTTAACATTCAACATTGAAAATTAGAAGTATCCCGCCTTCTTGCGGTCTTCCATTGCCGTTTCGCTTCGCTTGTCATCGGCTCTTCCTCCACGTTCAGTAACGCGTGTAGAAGCAATCTCGTCGATGATATCCGCTACGGTAGTCGCCTTCGATTCCGTGAGTCCGGTGCAGGTGATGTCACCGATGGTGCGGCAGCGAACCAGCTTCTTTACCACTTCCTCTGTAGGCTTGCGCTTGATGCAAGGCAGGGCTGCGAGCCATTGTCCGTCACGGTTGAATACCTCTCTTTCGTGGGTGAAGTAGAGCGAAGGCATCGGGATGTTTTCCAGGAAGATATACTGCCATACATCCATCTCGGTCCAGTTGGAGATAGGGAACACACGGAAGTGCTCGCCCATGTTCTTTCTGCCGTTGAAGATGTTCCAGAGCTCAGGGCGCTGGTTCTTCGGGTTCCACTGTCCGAATTCGTCACGATGACTGAAGAAGCGTTCCTTGGCACGTGCCTTCTCCTCATCTCTTCTTGCGCCTCCGATGGCTGCATCGAATTTATATTCCTCCAGGGTATCGAGCAGGGTAGTGGTCTGCAGTTTGTTGCGGGATGCATAATAACCCGTTTCTTCCTTCACTCGTCCCTTGTCGATGCTTTCCTGCACGCTGCCCACGATGAGTTCGGCTCCGAGTTTCTTCGCCAGTTCATCACGATACAGGATGGTTTCCTCGAAGTTATGTCCTGTGTCGATGTGCAACAGAGGGAATGGAATCTTCGCCGGATAGAATGCCTTGTAGGCGAGATATGTTATCACGATAGAATCCTTGCCACCCGAAAAGAGGATGACTGGACGCTCGAACTGGGCAGCTACTTCGCGGAGCACGTAGATAGATTCTGCCTCCAGTTCCTTGAGATGTTTGATAGTCTTATTGTCCATAATCTATGTCTTTTTTTATTATTATTTTCTGGGTGCAAAGGTACTGCGATTTCCCCACTTGGGCAATACCACATGGGGTGTAAAAAGACTACCATACAGGGAGTAAAGAACATACCATACATTTGGTATAAGGCTGCCAAACGTATGGTATGTATGATGGATAAGGATATGTATCCTATATATAATAAGGTGTAATTGGTATAGACCAATTAAAATAGTATCTTCATTTTATTGCTAAATAATTATAAAGAAGTTGTTAGTATCAAATAAAAAGAGTATATTTGTACGATATAAAATTAATAAATCATGGCATTACCGATAAATATAGAAAGCCTTCTTAGTGGAAGTGCAGTAGAAAGCAACCAGCTTGAATACAAGGAAGGTTGGAATCCAGATACAATATATCGTAGCATCTGTGCCTTTGCCAATGATTTTGAAGACACTGGTGGTGGGTATATCATTGTTGGTGTAAAGGAAGAACGCGGTCATGCTGTTCGTCCTGTTTTAGGTGTTAATCCTAATTTGATAGAACAGATAGAGAAGGATATGGTTGGTTACAATAATCTTATCCGTCCATACTATCAACCTCGTCTTTTCATTGAAGAGGTTGATGGCAAGACTATTCTGAGATAACTATCGAACCAGATAAGATTAGTATTCTCAATTTTGGAGGACCTAATCACACAATATCTATGCAGGCTATAAAAGAAGCTCGTATGCTTCGTTCTCGTCGATACACAAACCGCCGATTGGGAGAGTTCTTAAAGGAATTGAATTTGACAGAGGGTAGAGCTACGGGGATTCCTACTATTCAGCAGAAGTTGCAGGAAAACGGTTCGCCTCGTGCAATAATTGAGACCGATGAGGAACGTACATATTTCTTAATAGATATACCATGTAATTTAGACTATATCGGTGTGCCTATTGGTAAAGAATGCAAGAAAGAATGCAAGAAAGAATGCAAGAAAGAATGCAAGAAAGAACTGTCTGAATTACAGATGCTTATCATGGGGGCGTTGTCTGAGAATGCTAAGTTAACAATACCAGAATTAGCAAGAAAGATGGGCATATCTGCAAGAAAGATTTCTCAGGAACTAAAGTATTTACAGGAAGAATTTCAGGTCTTGAAACGTGAAGGAGGTCGTAAGAATGGTTATTGGGTAGTATTGAATCATGACGTGTAAAACGTATTATAATATACATATATTTCTGTACGATAGCAAGTGCTTTCTAAAGTAACTCGAATGGTTTGGAGTTATTCAGAGCATAACTTGCTATCGTCAGATATTTCGTTCTGTTAAGGATAGATCTCGATATGGCTGCTGCCGGAGTTGCCATTCTTGATAATTCTTATCTGGGTGGTGATGCGCTCGCTCATCGTGTCGGTATGGCTGATGACGCCCACCTTCTTGCCTTGCGAACTTTGCAGCATGGCGAGGGAGTCGATGACGGTGGCTAAGGTATCGGGGTCGAGGGTTCCGAAGCCTTCATCGATGAACAGGTTCTCGAAGGAGATGTTGCGGGAGGATAATGCCGACAAGCCCAAGGCGAGACCCAGACTCACGATGAAGGTTTCGCCACCTGATAGGGAGGTGGTGTCTCGGATATCATCGGCACGGTCGTGGTCGATGACTCGGATGCCCAGCGAATGCTTTACCTGCTGCAGTTCGTAACGGCTGTTGAACTTTCTGATTTCCTGGTTGGCGTGCGCTATCAGGAAACTGAGCGTATAGCATTGGGCTATCTTGCGCAGCGTCTTTCCGTCTGCTCCGATGGCATCCGTAATGGCTGTCCAGTCGTCCTTTTCCTGTGTTACGAGTTGCAGAGCCTCAGCCTTGTCGCCCAACAGCTTCACGGCTTCCTGATGGTTCTGCATCCTGGCGTTGGCAGCAATCAGTTCGTTGCGCTGGCTTCTCTCCTGATACTCCTGCTGAATGGCTAAAAGAGCATCACGGCTTTGGGCTGGCTGATGTTCCAAGTGCTGCTGATGCGCCTTTTCTGCACTCTGGTAAAGGGCGGTAGTTGAAGCCACGGCTTTCTCCTTTTCGTCCTTTTCCCGTCGGATGGCATTCCAGTCTTCGGCAGAGTGAAGCATCTCCCGGATGATATTTCGGTCGATAAGGCTTGGTTCGATACTTCTTTCCTCGATGCCTTCCTCTTCGGAGTCTTTTCCTTCGATGCTCTTTTCTTCAAGCTGCTTGTTGTATTCCTCAATCCAAAAGTCGAGTTCCTTTTCCTTCGCTTGCAGATTCTCTTTCATCGTTTTGTTCTGAGACAGCATGGTTTGATGCGAACCTTTACTGTTGGCGAGTTCCGCCTTCAGTTTGTTGATATTCTCGTTCTGAGTATCAGCTGCTTTCGTTGCCTCATCCTTTGCTGCTGTCAGTCTTTGTTCAGCCGCGTCTGGTTCTTCTCCATTCAGAATCTGCTTGTATTTCTCCTGCCATTCCTCCATTTCCTTCTTGGCGCTATTCCATGTCTGAAGGGCTTTCCCGTAAGCCTCCTCCTTACTCTTTTGCTGTGAGATGAGGTTGATGGTAAGTGCTTTCTGCTCAGCCAGTTTTGTTACGCAGGTTGAAGTGCTTTCTTGGGCTTTGTTCTGTATAGTAGAAGCCTTGCTTTCATACGCAGCTTCATCCTTTACAGCCTTATCCTTGAGTTGGGTCAGCCGTTCTATCTCTTTCTGAATCTTGTTAAACTGGCTCAGTTTGCTGCTCGCATCTTTCGCCTTGTTTTCATAGATAGGCAAGAGCGATTTCAGTTCTGCCTCAGCCTTCGGAATCTTTGGATACTGGGCGATGAACGCCTTCCATTCCTCTTCGTAACTGGCGATTTCTCCCGAGAGCTTTTCCTGTTGTTTCTGGAGCGTCTGTACTTCACCATCGTTCTGTTTTCTCTCGCCGGAAAGGTTCTTCTCCTCTTTCTGCTGCTGTTTCAGCAGATCCTCCTTGGCTTTCAGAAGTTGAGAGAGTTCCGTGGTGGCTTCCACAAACTGTCTGTTGTCGGTATGATAAGGATGGGTCGTGCTGCCACAGAGTGGACAAGGTTTGCCTTCCGTCAGGTTGGCACGATGAATCTCCCATTTTTCACTTACCATGAGGGTATAGGCATTTCTCAGCGTCAGGGTCTCTTGGGTCAGCGCCTCGATGGTTAACTTGCCCAGCGCTTCATCTATCTCAGCATTTCTCTTGCCCAAGACCAGGATGTGCTCCTCATTCTTCTGCTTTTCTGTTGTGGCGGCATCGAGATGAGCCACAACCTTGATGGCTTGCTGGACATCCTGCAGTTTCCTGTCGGCTACAGTCTTGCTGTTCTGCAGTTCCTCTATGTTCTGTCCGGCAGTCTTGTTTCTTTCCGTCTCCCAAGCCTGTTCAGCGGCTTGCGTCGCTTCGTGCAGAACCTGTTTCTGCTTGGCAATCTCTTCCTTTGTCGTTTTGAGGGCAAGGTTCGCTTTCTCCGTTTCGGCTTCCCATTTTTGGATGTTTCGGGCGTTTTCCTCCACGTCTTTCAGGGCAGTTAGATTCTCTTTCTGAGCCAACTCCAATGCCTCTTTCTTTTCTTTCAGATTCGGCATCGCCGCTTCCATTTTTGTTTTCAGCGCCCTTGCTTCAGCGATGACCGGCTGCGCCTTTTCCAGCTGTTCCTGTGCCTTGCTTACTGCTTCCTTCAGACTGGCGAGAGTTTTCTCGCTTTCGCTGATGGCAGACTCTTGACTTTTGATGTTTCCTTCCGCTTTCAGAATGTTTTCTTCCTGCTCGTGGATGCTTTGCGTCTGTCGTTCTACTTCTTGTAGTAGGTTGACGGCAGGCTGTACTTCATCGTGCAACTGCAGACGGAGAATCTGGGCTTGCATCGCTTTAATGGCTTCTGCTGCTTGCTCCATATCAGTCTGGCAGATAGCGATTTGTTTGATTTGCTTATCGTTTTCCTCAAACCATTGCAGGTCTTTCGAAATGGCTTGCAACTGGCTGTCGAGTTCCTTCTCAGCCTTTTCCAACCGGGCGATTTCCTCCTTCAGTTGGGCAAGTTCTTCATCGTTCAGCAGGTTCTGTTTTACGGCTTCCACCGATGCTGCCATCTGGTTATAGGCATCCGTCGCCTGGTCTTTCGCCTTCTTGATTTCAGTAGCGATGTTCGTATAAGTTTCCTCGCATCCGATGAGTTTTTCCAGGAGTTCGTACCGCTCGTTTTCCTTCGCCGTCAGGAAGTTGGCAAACGAGCCTTGGGCGATGAGCACGGTACGGAGAAACTGGTCGTAGTCGAGTCCGATGATGTTCGGCAGCTCGTTCCAGTCGGCAGCTTCCTCTGTTATCTCTTCTCCGTTTCTCGTGATTTTATAAAGCGCAGTCTTGGCGTTCTCGTAGCGCACTCTCTGGAATCTGACGTGCCATTCTGCGCGGTAGATGCTGCCGTTGTTGGCAAGGAAGGTGAGTTTGCTGTAGCCTTCCTTCTTGCCACGGGTCAGGATGTTTCGGCTGTCGGTAGGCGCCAGACGGTTACTTTCGCTGGCATCGGCAGCTCCGAAAATCTCGATGCTCTGGTTCTTGTCGCCTTTCTTCCTAGGGTAGCGAGGGGCGCGGTTGTAGAGAGCCAGACAGATGGCATCGAGTAGGGTAGACTTGCCACTTCCCGTCGGACCTACGATGCTGAAGATAGTACTTTCGCCTAAGGCACCTTCTTCAAAGTTGATGACCTCGCCTCCCTGTTTGTCAAGCGAAGCGAGGTTGAGTATTTCGAGTTGTAGGAATTTCATAATGATGATGTAGTTAATAAATCGGATAACATTTTCTCCTGTCTTTCGTTCATCGGAGCGTTGTGCCTGATGGCGAAGGCTTCCTTCAGCGTGTCGAGTGGAGGACGGTTGATGATGTCTTCTATGCTGGTGATATGCTGGGAACCCTGGATGGTGGAGAGGTCCAGTTGCGGGATGATGCGCTGGATTTTGCAGAGCACGGCATCCTTTTCGTTGACGAGTTTCTCCAGTTCCTTGATGTCATCGCTCGATAGTTTCTCCTGTTTCACCTTCAGCATCACGTAGTCGAAGTGGTCGCTCAGTTCGCCGTCTGTTCTCTCTGAAAGTTCAGAATTGATGAGCTTCTGCCATTTCTTGAAGGTCAGTTCTTCCTCATCTTCGGGCAGGATGCGGAGGGCGTGCTGAGGCTTGTATTCCAGGAAATCTACTTTCCATTCCTTGCTCTTACCGGTTTCCTTTCCTTCCTCCTCTTCTCCGTGTTCTATGGTGATGAGGTCGATGCCGTGGGTGTAGTCTTTCTCGGCAAACGACATCGGGAGGATACTTCCCGTATATCTTGCCCAGTCGGTGTTCCAGATATGTTGCCGTTTGTGGATGTGTCCGCAAGTCATATAGTCGGGATGGTCGTTCCATCCTTCCAGGTCCACTTCCTCCTGTCCGCCGATAATAATCTTCTCGCTCGCATCCTTCTTGGCGATATCCGAACCCTTGGCGTACATGTGTGCCATCATGATGCATTTCCTGCCCGGGTGTTTCTTTCGAGCCTCAGCCGTCAGTTCTCTTAGAAAGTCGTTGACTCCCTGCGAGTAACTGGCGTTCTGCACCACATCGCTTCTTAGGAAAGGTACGGCGAGAATGATGACTTCTTCTCCTGCCTCGTTGGTTACGGGGATGATGAGGTCATCGAAGGAATAGATCCAATGTCCGCCGGTTTTATCATCGTCCCCGTTTTCTCCCTGCTTCCAGATTTTCCTTACGTTTCCTCTTATTTCCACGTGGTATCGGGTGAGCAGCGGACGGGGAGCCTCCAGTCGGCTGGCGGAATCGTGGTTGCCGGCGGTAATGATGACCTGCATGTTAGGGCACAGTTGGGTAGTATCGGCAAGAAACTCGTAATAAACGGTCTGTGCCGCTGCCGATGGATTTCCGTTATCAAAGATGTCTCCTGCTATGAGGAGAGCATCGGGTTTTTGTCCAGCTATCTGCTCCAGGAGCCATTTCAGGAAATGCTTATGTTCCGGCAGACGGTCGTTGCCGTGAAACAGGTTGCCCAGATGCCAGTCGCTGGTTGCTAATATCTTCATACTCATAAGAATGTCTAATCTTAGTCTTTATCTTTGTCTTTTGCTTGCAATCCTTTGGCCTTTTGCTTGCAATCCTTTGACCTTTGGCTTACAATCTGACTACAAAGTTAACACAATTATTTGGGATACGCAAAGAAATAAGCTCAAAAAACGAAGAATTATGGCCGGAAAAGTAAAGATATTCAGGAAAAGTCTTGTTTTATATCTGATAAAGTTGTATCTTTGCAAGGTAGAAATCTTCGTTCATAAACATTGAATGTCCGTTCAGTGTCTTTGAACGGCGGTTCATAGACTTTGAATGTCGGTTCAGTGTCTATGAACGGAGATTTCTCCTAGGATAAAATACTTTTCTTCCTAGGTTTGTGGTCTTTTCTTCTTAAGTGTGATCATAAATGCTGTAGGATGCAAAGGCTGCTGCAATAAGAAATACAGATAAACTAAAATAAGAAAGGAAACTGATATGGCTAAGTACAAATTGCAGGAAATGGGGGATATGCGCTATGATGGCAAGCGCAGAGTTTATCCCAAGATGGTGACCAACCGTACACTATCCCGAAAAGAGTTCGTCAAGATGATGCAGAACTACCATCGCGGTATTTCGGAAAGTACCACGGAGGCTGTATTGACTGATGTGGTTGATATGCTGACAGACATGCTCTCCATGGGTTACAACGTGAATCTGGAAGGTTTCGGCACCTTCTCCCTCTCCCTCGCTTTCGAGGATGAGAAGCCTAGGGAAATTCTGAATCCAGATGATAAGATGACGTATCGTAAGGTGGGCGTGAAGGACATCAACTTCAAGGCGTCTCCTGAGTTTATCAAGGATGTGAAGCGTGAAACCGATCGTGACCTGGAGCGTGATATGGGTGGTGTAAAGGTTATCCGTAAGCAGCTCTATTCCAGGGAAGAGCGCATTGCCAGAGCCCTGGAGGTGATAGAGAAGAACGGAGTCCTCACCCTAGGCGATTATGCCTCCATCAACAACCTGAGCCGTACTTCCGCCTCTATGGAACTGAAGGAGCTGACCTGTGATAAATCTTCGCCGATAGATTCACTAGGCCGCGGCAGCCATAAGGTTTGGGTGAAGAGGAAAGAATAAAAAACAGGAGTGTGGCAATAGGTGATAATAAAAAATGCGGTCACTGGCGCGTAGCGGAAAGGTAAAGGGTAGAAGCTCCTAGCCCAGGGCAACACCCTTGGGTATTAGGGTGTTGTAACCTTGCGCCCCTGTAAGGGCAAAAGCCTTGAATATATGCTGCTTTATAACCAATTATATTTGGGATTTGCAAGAAACTATTTCTCTTTTAAATCATTTGCCGACTTTTCGAAATCAGCTTTGATTTCATCTAATAGTGGATTTCTGTTTTAGCATAAATGTCAATGCCATCATATTGTTTTTCTATCACCTCTATGGCTTGACCTATGATGAAGTCTTGATTGTTGCCCCGGATACTCCAATCTCTCGTGAGGAGTATGAGGCATATAAATGAGGAGTATGAGGCATATAAAGAGGAGTAAAGACATTGACTTGTAAGCGGGTTTAGTTTATATATAATTGAACTTCTGTTACAAGTATGGATAAACAACTTCGGGCTGCTTCCATTATGGAGGCAGCCCGAAATGTTTTTTGTATATTTCGATAGTCTATTTTCATCCTCGAAGTGCATTATAAGTTAAATTCCATTCTTTGTCAAGAACAGCGATTTCAGCTTGTAGCTTTTCTCTATTAGCTTTTCGCTGTTCTGTTGTTAAACTCTCTACACGCTTCATTTCTTCAACAAAGCGTTCGGCGTCTTTGCCATATAATATTGGCGTTTCTCTAATTGGTCTTGCCATAATTTTATCCTCCTATTAATTATATTGTTATTTATGTCGCTGCAAAAATAGTGCAAGGAATACGGGAGAAAAGTTACGGAAAAAGCTTATTCAGTTTATTCTTGCAGTTCTTTCTAAAATCTTCTATACTGATAGAACGTTTCCAATCTTCTAGCCACGGGTCTTGTGCCGTTAGTTCTTTTTCAAAGTCATCTGCATTTGACCATGTTCGTTCTTCATTTAGTTTATTGAAAAACTCTTCTTCATTATAGCTAACACCTGTCCTTTCATACTCCGCTTCAATGGCTTCAATCCTAGCCACGGCTTCTTCTTCATTAGCCGGATGCCAGCCAATAGGAGTCGGCTGCTCTTCTTGTAATGTATATCTTTTCTCCTTCATAAGCTTTTTCCTTTATAGTTTTCTTTTGAATTGTCTGATCAAATATCTAGGACTTCTTCTCATATCCCATAAGTCTACGAAAATGACGAGGTCGTTGACTTCGTCGTAGCGATAGATAATCTTCCAATTCTCCTTGATAATCGCACTATGGTAAGGGCGGTGGAATCGCTTAAGCAATGGCTCTCTGGGTGAAGAAAGAGGATGAAGCATCAGGCGATGCTTGATGTCATCAAGCTCTTTATTAAACCGTTTTACTGAAGTAGCTCCAAATTCGGCTAGTGTGTAAACCACCATATCTCGAAGTTCCTTCTTGAAAGGGTCTAGTAATTTTATATGAGCCATAATCCTTCAGATTTAAGTTCTGCTATAAAATCATCAAAATCTGTAGCCTTGCCTGTCCTTTCATACTCTTCCTCAATAGCTTCTATCCTAGCCACGGCTTCTTCTTCATTAGCCGGATGCCAGCCAACAGGAATCTTATTCCAGTCAATATCTTCTTCTGCACATTCATCCTCGGGAAGTGCTATGGCGGCATTTCCGTGATAGGCTGGTGCAGGCTCTGCTGCGAATGCTGCATCTTTCTGCTCTTCTGGCAATGTATATCTTTTCTCTTTCATAAGCTTGCGTATTTTATCTGCTGCAAATTTACGATTATTATCTGAATCATGCAAGAAAAATGGGTGAAATGTTTTATAAAGTATCTTATAATCAAGGTTTTTGTTCTTTGTTGGGCTTGGGGACGGTTCTGAAAAAAAAGTCACAATACCTAGCTGATAGAGTTGGGTATTGTGACTTTGCTTTTTGTTATATGTGTTTATTCGATACTCTCTTCTATCGACTTCAATACGTAGTCGAGAATCTCATCGGTGTGGCAGAGGGAGATGAAATTACCCTCAAACTGCGATGGACTTACGTAGATGCCACGATCCAGCATGTTGCGGAAATAGCGGGCGAAACGTTCCTGGTCGCTTTTCTTCGTATCCTGAAAGTTGCGGACAGGCTGGTCGTTGAAGAACATCGTGAACATCGTGCCTACGTGGTTCACCTGGATGCCCTTGCCTTCTACTATCTTCTCAAGACGGGAGAGGAAGCGGTTGCTGCGCTCTTCGAGGAGTTCGTAAACACCCGGTTCGCCCAACTGCTTCAAGGTTTCGTAACCGGCTGCCATCGCTACCGGGTTGCCACTCAGGGTGCCTGCCTGATAAACTGGACCTTCTGGAGCCAGAACACTCATGATGTCGGCTCTACCTCCGAAGGCTGCGGCAGGGAAGCCGCCACCAACAATCTTTCCTACGGTAGTCATATCCGGCGTGATGCCGAATCGTTTCTGGGCACCGCCATAAGAGAGACGGAAACCGGTGATAACTTCATCGAATATCAGGATGGCGCCATGCTCCCGGGTAACCTTGCGGGTAGCCTCGATAAACTCACGGGTTGGAGGAACCACACCCATGTTGCAGGCTACCGGTTCGATGATGAGCGCAGCAACCTTGTCGCCATTTTCGGCGAAATACTTCTCCAAAGCCTCGGTATCATTGTAGGGCAGTACCACGGTATATTGGGTGAAACCGGCTGGTACTCCGGCAGATGATGCATTGTTGAGCTTGGCTACGGCCGAACCGGCGCTTACCAGAAGATGATCGGCATGACCATGATAGCAGCCCTCGAACTTAACGAGGATGTCGCGACCGGTGAAGCCACGAGCCACACGGATGGCTGACATGGTAGCCTCGGTTCCGCTGTTAACGAAGCGCAGGCGCTCCATGGATGGGAAGGATTCTCTTACTTTCTCGGCAAGGGTGGTTTCGGCAAGGGTAGGGATGCCGAAGCTGCTTCCGTGGAAGATGGCATCGGATGCTGCCTTGCTCACCTTGTCGTTGTTATGACCTAAAATAAAGACGCCCCATGACATGCAGAAATCGATAAATTTGTTGTCATCGATATCGTAGATGTATGGACCCTTGGCGTCACGGACGAAGAGCGGGGTGGTTCCTACGCTCTTCAGGGCTCTTACTGGCGAATTTACTCCGCCAGGTATTATCTGTTTTGCCTGCTCGAAAGCGGCGGCTGAGTTCTTTCTTTCTTTCATATTAACCTATCTTAATATTCCATTCTTCTGCTTTTTCAATAATCTCCTTGGCATAATAGGTGATGATGTACTGGGCACCGGCACGCTTGATGGCGATGAGGCTCTCGAATGCTACACGGCTCTCATCGAGATAACCAAGCTTGGCGGCTGCCTTCAGCATCGAATACTCGCCACTTACCTGATAGGCTACCATCGGGATGTTAGGGAACTTCTCTACGCCGCGGGCTATCATGTCGAGATATGGAATCGCTGGCTTCACCATCGTCCAGTCGGCTCCTTCTTCTATATCGGCTGCAATCTCATCAAGACCCTGGTCGTGGGTGCGGAAGTCCATCTGGTAGCTCTTTCTGTCTCCGAAACTTGGGGCAGAATCGGCTGCATCTCGGAATGGGCCATAGAAGGCTGAGGCGTATTTAGCAGAATATGCCAATACCTTGCATTGCTTGTCGAGACCACCTTCGCGAAGACGGTTCTTGATGGCTTCTACCTGTCCGTCCATCATGGCTGATGGTGCTACGAAGTCGGCGCCTGCCTTGGCATGAACGTAGGCTTCTTCGGCGAGCAATGGGAGGGTAGAATCGTTATCTACATCGTGATGATGCAGGAGTCCGCAATGACCATGACTGGTGTATTCGCAGAGGCAGACGTCGGTGAAGACGATGATGTCCTTGCCAAACTCAGCCTTGATGGCTTTTACGGCACGGGCGATGAGGGCATCATCGGCATAGGCCGCGCTGCCTCGTTCATCCTTCTGCTCATCTGGAATCACTCCGAAGAGGAGCACCTTGTTGATGCCGAGGTTCTTGATTTCCTCGATGTCCTTCAGAAGGGTATCGATGCTGAAGCGATAGATGCCTGGCATGGTGGAAATCTCTTCCTTCTGGTTTTCGCCCTCTACTACGAAGTAAGGGTAGATGAAGTCTGCGGCACTCAATGGTACATCGGCATACTTGTCGCGAGTAGCCTGGTCTTTACGTAATTCTCTAAATCTTTTCATATCTATGTCTGTTTTATATTATTTATTCAATACTTCTTCCAGATGCGCCTGGGTGATAGGACCACGGGTGATGAACTCGGTGTTCTCAGGCAACTTGCCATACAACTTGATGAAGTTGTCGATGGTAGAAGGCGATGTGAAGACGATGCGCTTGAAATGGTTGAGATTCACACGGCGCGGATTCTTCGGGAGTTCATTGTTGTAAACAACGGCGCTTAGCACGTTGAAACCTAATTCCTGCAAAGCCAAAGGAATATCTTCTGGTGATAGGGATGAATGAGGATAGAAAACTAATCTATTTTCATACCGATACACGAAGTCTGCTAACTCGTGATCATAATTATCTAAATCCATCTTTTCAAACAATTCAAAGGAATGCTCGTATTGTGGTCTTGCAGCATCAAGTCTTTCTTTCTCTTTTTTGAACCATTCTATCACCCCATAGCGATTGTCTTGCTCTACCTGTATAACATCTTTGACGCCAGCTTTATGTAAAGCCTCTGTCGTAGTGTCACCAATGGAGATAAACACATGCTCTTCTTGCTCATCGAGTATCAAATCGTAGTAATCAAGTGTTGCTTGAACGCCATATTGGCTTGTAAATATATAATATAAAGCTTGACTTTCATCCCACTCACAATACTCGGTAAAACTTTTTCCATCGTAATGCTCACAATAATTATCTTCGAGGATTTTCGTAAAATAACTTGGGTGATAACTAATCTCTATCAGCGGCGTATAGGTGTAATCTGCCTTGCGCTTCTCTATGGCAGGAAGAGTACCTGTATAGAGGGTCGGCTTGATATCTGATGCCTGATGATGCTTCAATCCTGCCACGTTGCCGATGAGGGCAATCAATGGAGTAGGGAGATTCTGCATCTCGCCGTTTCTCAGATTCCAGAGGGTGGTCTCGAAGGTCTGCTCATCAGGACGGCTTACGTTGTAGGTGAGGAGAACAGGAGTATTGAATGCCCAGCCTTCCTTGTCGATGAGCTGGGTAGCGATGACCTGCAGCTGTTTGGCACCCATATAATACACCAATGTTTCTGCATCGGGAGTTACGGGTTGCGGAGTATGACCGCTGACCAGGGCTACGCTTGATGAGAAGTCGCGATGGGTGAGACTGATTTTCTGGGATGCGGCAAGGGCTGAGGCGGTGGTGATGCCAGGGATGACATTCACTTTGATGAGATTACTCTCCAGGTACTCGATTTCCTCGCTGCCGTGAGCGAAGATCATCGGATCGCCACCTTTCAGACGAACCACGTTTTTTCCCTCTCGTGCTGCTTCGAGCAGAAGACGGTTGATGTCAGCCTGCTCCTTGTGGTGATAGCCGGCACGCTTGCCCACGTAGATCTTCTCGGCTTTCTTATCTGCCAGATAGGAATCGTCGATGAGGTCGTCGTAGAAGATGATGTCGGCGGCATCGATGGCTTTCGCTGCCTTGATGGTAAGAAGGTCCGGGTCGCCGGGACCGAAGCCGACGAGGGATACGGAACCTTGCTTATCGAGGATGCTCTTAGAAACGAATGCCTGCTTCAAGTCTTGGCTTCCTTTCTTAGCTGTGACGGCAAGGAATCCTTGAAGAGGATGGGTTGGGAAAGGGAGCACTTCGGCGATTTCATCCTCCATGCCGAGTCGCTTCAGGGCACAGGATGCAACGATGGCAGCATCGTATTTGCCATCTTTTACCTGCTGAACTCTTTCTTCAATACAACCACGTATTCCTTTGATAGTCAAGTCTGGACGCAATTCGTTTAAACCTTTCTTGCGGAGCGGACTGCTGGTTCCGATGATACTTCCGGCAGGGAGTTCTGCCAGTTTCTTGTGGTCTCTGCTTACGAGCGAATCGGTGGTGTCGAAAGCAGGAAAGAGGGCGATGACTTCGATATCCTCAGGCAGAGGATAAGGCAGGTCTTTCGCCGAATGGATGGCGATGTCGGCATCTCCCTGACGGATGGCATCGTCGAGTTCTCTCGTAAAGATATCAGCAGGAGCTTCACCGTTCAGGAGTGAAATCTGCTGGTTCTTGTCGCCGTAAGATTCCAAGTATTTGATCTCGTAGGCGAGTTCCGGGAAGTTCTTGAAAACCTCCTCTACTTGCAGTCGGGAGAGACGACTGCCTCTTGCAATAACTCTAATCTTTTTATTCATCTTTTAAAAATGTCGGTTAAGTTTATGAATAAAATTATTATGAAATATATTTCTTTCTCCTTTCCAAAGCCTCCTGCATCTCCTGAATCTCTTCTTCGATGATGGCTTCTGCTTTCTCCACTTCGGCTCCTCTCACTTCGATGTTCTCACGCACTTTCTTCTCCACGTCTCTGATGTTGTAGAGCTGGACGTTGGGGAGTTCGCTGAGGCGGGAATCGATGTCGCGGGGGAAGGCGAGGTCGATGGCGAGCAACTGCTTCTGCTCTGGGATGTCTTCCTTGCGGATGATGAGATGAGGGGCTGAGGTGGCGCTGATGAGGATATCGGTCTGTTCCAGGAACTCCTGCTTCTCATCCAGCGTATATACCTTGATACCGAGCGGATCGGCAAGGTAATGTGCCTTGATCTGACTGCGGTTGGCGAGGAACACCATCTTGGCTCCCTTGTTCTGGAGAAACTTCAGAATGTCGGCAGTCAGTTTGTTGACACCGATAATCGTGATTCTCGCGTTCCTTAAATTTACATTCCCCAAAGATTCAATAATCTCGAGAGCTGCAAGACTATGGGATACGGCACCATGAGAAATCTCGGTTTCGTTGCGAACCCGCTTGCCAACCTGCAATGCGCTTTGGAAAAGGCGATGGAGTTCGGCGGTCAACGGGCGCTGAGCCTTGGCGGTATAGTATGCTTCCTTTACCTGTCCCTGAACGGCTCTTTCGCCAACGATGGCTGATTCCAGGCCCGATACTACACGGAAGAGATGGCGGGCTACCTCATCGGGAACTTCGCCTTCGCCGTAGTATATCTCGCTGCGGTTGCACGTCTTCAGGAAGATATAAGGAACTTCCTCATCGGGCTGGCTGCTGATATGAACATGATGGGGAATTCTGTTTGTCTTGTTGATATGACTTCCTTGTATTTCCAAGAGTGTATCTTGTAGAAAATCATCGAAGACTCTTTCCTGCTCCTTGATGTCGGTTCCTTCAGCGAACTGGCTTTGGTCAATCGATTTGTAATGTATCATTTTCTATCAACTCTTTTATTCTGTTTCTTACTCGGATGCTTCGTTTCACATCCCTCGAATCGCTTCCCACGGCAATGGTGAGGTTGTCGTTGCGATAGATGGCGGGCGAGATGAAATCACACTGTGCCGGATCATCGCAGACACTGGTCAGGATATGCCGTTCGGCTGCGAGCAGTTTAATCTGATGGTTCAACTCATGGTCGCCCGTACAGACGAAGAGGAGTTGCACGCCATCCAGGTCGCTAGGCTCGAAAGCCTTCTCTTTTGTTTGGAAGGGTAGTGCCTTGAGCTCATCTGTAATCTCTGGTGCCACCACCGTAGCTTGGTCGGTGAAGCGTGCGAGAATCTGAGCCTTGTGGGTCGCTACCTTCCCTCCGCCAACGATGAGTATGTTGGCGGAGACGATTTTAATCGTTATAGGAAGATAGTCCATTTAGACATAGATTGAATTTTATTTCTTTTTGATGAGAACCTTCCAGTAGTTTTCTACTTTCTCGGTAGAGAGGATGGTATGGCCCTCGTTCTTCACACTTCCCGGTACGTTCTCGATAGGAGCACCGTCGTCGAGGAGAATCTCCAGAATCTGTCCGCTCTGCATTGGGGTGAGAGCAATCTTCGTCTTCACGAAGTTCATCGGACACATCACGCCTCGGAAATCCTTCTTCACATCCGGAACAATGGTTTCTGTTTCTTCTGCAGCTGAGGCTTTCTCTGCTGGAGCTTTTTCTTCAGAAACCTGTTCTGCAGGAGCTTTTTCTTCGGCGGTTTTTTCTTCAGCAACCTGCTCTACTGGAGTCTTTTCTGCAGGAAGTTTGAACTGGAGCGAATCGTCCATGTTCTGATAGAGATCGTTGAGCAAATCAGCGAGTTCATCAATCAATGGCTTTTGCTCAATCAATGATTCGTTGTTTCTTGCCTTATCGGTCAATACCTTGAATTTCTGAGGGATGATGCCGGCAGCGATGAATTCCTTCTCAAATCCATTATATACATCTTCATCGGTACGAGGGTCGAGACCACGGGTAACGAGCAGCATTCGGTTCTCGGAGAAAACGATATCGTGGAGAAGTTTCTCTATCTTGCTTGTTGCTTGCTTGCCGTCGGATTGCAAATCTGTCGGAACGCCTTGCGGGATATTTCCCATTAATAGCTCCACTTCCTTCCGCTTCTCTCTGATGGTATCCTGGTCGATTTCGATGATATCGAAGAGACCGGCTGAACACTCTGCCTTACCGTATTTGATGAGCGAGAACTTCTCGTCATCTCCGAAATCGAAGAAGGTATCAGGCTCTTCTGAATACGGAGCCACCTCCTTGTATTTCGCAATCAGTTCCTTCACGATGTTCACGCCTCTCTTTGCCACATAGTCGTAATAATCGGCATAGTTGGCCTGTTCGGCTATCACATCACGGAGATAATCTTCAACAAATGCCGGAATCTTCTTGGCGGCGATATAACCCTGCTGCAGGTCAATCTCGTGCTTGCCCTTTACCGGAAGCCAGATGGTGTAGGCTGGATATGGGTCATCGCCCACTCGTCCTACACGTCCGCTGAATCCTAAATCTCCCCAGGTGGCTAGCGCACAGATGTTGGTACAGCCGTTCATGCGGAGTTCGAAGTCAGGAATGGCATCGAGGTTCAGATTGCTATTGAGAAGTTGCTTGGCGATACCGTCGATGGCGCCCTTTGGCAAACAGATGCCGAGGCGGCAGGTATCGGCTCCCGTACAGCAGGTGAGGTTGGTAACCACCACAGGATAATCTATCTGATAGACGCCCAGTTTCTTGAAGAAGGCGTAGATGTTGGTGAGATATTCCTCTGGGATATTTCGTACTTGAATCTGCTCTTTCTTGGTGAAGCGGATTACATCGTTGCCATAGTTGCCCAGATATTCGGCTACTTCTGCGAAGAAATCCGTGGAGTTGTTGCCGTGGCGCAATGGGATGTAGGCATACCAGAGGTTCTCTTTCAAGCCCTCGGCATTGGTCTGCTTGTGGGCGTAACGGCGCTTCCAGGTTTCAAAATCGGTTGGAGCTTTAAGTGGAGGGAAGTTGGGCTTATGGTGTTCCAATGGCAATGCCGGAGCCTCGAAATCGATTGAACCATCTTTCTTAAGTTCCTCAAACTCTTCGAGATACAATCGCTTGGCTTCTTCTGTTCCGTATTTGTAGAACACGTATCTCATGCGTGCCTTGTGGCGGTTTCTTCTATTTCCGTATTTATGGAACCAGTTTTTCAGAGCCTTGGCTGCACGGTAGAGATCCTTCTCTGGAAGGAAGTCGAATACTTCCCAACCGGTGTGGGCGTTGCTGGCGGCACTACCGGCGATGAGTACTCTGAATCCCCGCTGTCCGTCCTTAATACGTGCCTGCAGACCCAGGTCGGCGATGTAGGAGTAGTTGGCTGTAGCCACACTGGTATCTATTGCCACCTTGTATTTTCTAGGCATCGTGAACGAATCTTTCTCGGCGATGAGTCGGGAGGTGAGTTCCTCCACGTATGGATAGACATCGAATTCCTCATCGGCAGTGAGTCCGCTCCGGTCATCCACCATCATGTTTCTTACGGTGTTTCCACCGCCACCTGCGCTGGAGATGCCCACCTTTTCCAGTTTCTTCAGAGCCGGAATGGCATCTTCGATATCAACATTGTGAATCTGAATCTCCTGTCGGGTGGTAACGTGGAGATGCGAAGTGGAGAGCTGGTGACCCACAAAGGCAATCTTGGCAAGCTGCTCTGGGGTGACGAGACCGCCGGCACAGCGAAGACGCAACATATAGTGCTGGTTCTTGCGCTGCTCGTAGATGCCCATAGGTACACGGTTCGACTTCAACTGACCAGCCTGAATCTCGCCCGCCTTGAATTGGTCGATGAGTGACTGGGTATAGTCCAAGTCTCCATTTAATGTAGAAGGTATTCTGTACATGTTCTTGTATCGTTTTAAAATTGTTCAAGGGAATCTGAATATTCCCATCATTCACTTTCGAAGTGAACTTCCTTATCCACCACCTCTCCATTCTGAACCTTGAATGAATTGAGGTGAATCTTTCCGTCGAGCAATGAGAGGATGGCATAACGGATGTTGGGATCGTTAGCCAGCCGAAGGTCTTCCTGCGATGGGCGGGAAGGCGATGCTGGGTGACTGTGCCAGTTGGCGAGAATCTTCAAGCCCTTGCTTCGGGCGTATTTCAGAGCCGCAAACTGGTCTTTCGGAGCAAAGGAAAAATGCTCCTCGCTATGGTCGATGTTCTCCATCCAGTAGCTTTCCGTCACCACATCATCCTTGCCTAACAGAAGTCCGCAACTCTCGATGGGCGCATCCTTCTTAGCTTGCTCGATAATAACCTTGATTACGTCGTCGTTAATCTTCATAAGCTATAGCAAAAATAATCACTAATAAATAATCACTAAATCTTAGTGGTGCTTCAAATCGCAGGCTGCCTGCTCGTAATCGATGAGATGATCGATGGTAGGGTGGTCGCCGCAGATTTCGCAGGATGCACGCTTTTTCACCTTGATGGTGCGGAAGTTCATCGTCTTGGCATCGAAGGTGAGCAATCGGTCGGTGAGCAATTCGCCTACACCGAGGAAGTACTTCAAAGCCTCTGCTGCCTGAATGGTTCCGAGCATACCGGCAATGGCTCCCAGAACGCCTGCCTGACTACAGGTAGGAACTGCGCCTGCTGGAGGTGGTTCCTTGAAGAAGCAGCGGTAACATGCTGTGCCTGGCAAGTGGGTAAAGGTCTGTCCCTGGAATCTCAGGATGCCGCCATGCGAGAAGGCTTTGCCCAGACGTACGCAGGCATCATTGATAAGGAACTTTACTGGGAAGTTGTCTGTTCCGTCGATGACGAAATCCCATGGCTTGATGATTTCCTCGGCATTGTGAGAATCGAGGAAGTCGTGATAAGTGGTCACTTCCACATCCGGATTGATGGCAATCATCTTCTCCTTGGCGCTCTCCACTTTTGGAGTACCCAGGTCCTTGGTCTGATGAATCACCTGGCGCTGCAGGTTGCTGAGGTCTACCACGTCAGCATCCACGATACCGATATGTCCCACACCTGCTGCAGCGAGGTAGAGGGCAACTGGAGAGCCCAAGCCACCGGCACCTACGATGAGTACCTTGGCATTGAGAAGTTTCTCCTGACCTTCGAGTCCTACATCCTGAAGGAGGATGTGGCGGCTGTATCTCTCTATCTGTTCTTCTGTTAAATCTATCATCTTGTTTCTGATTTCTTTTATGGATGAATACTGTAACTTATTAAATGCGTCAACGATACAAAAAACGTACATCAACGACCGACGTAATCTTATATATAAGAACTGCCTAATAAGCCTTTTATTGTACTACTTGTTTACTTTTTTAGCAGGCGCCTCCTCCCATGAAGTAGAGGAAATCTACATGGTCGCCGTCCTTGAGCTGAATCTTCTCATAGTCTTCTTTCTCAGCAAAGTCCTCGTTCACCTGGATAGTTACCATCTCTGGCTGGAACACCTTGTTGATTTTAATGAGTTCTGCCAATGTCAAAGGAAGAGATACTTCCTGCTTTTCGTCGTTTACAATAATCTGTGCCATATTCTTATCAATTTTATGTTGTTATATTCATTTTAACTGTATGCCCCGTCTCCTTAGCTGAAAGCGCCGTTGAGATATTCCTGTGTCAGTTCGTGCTTTGGATGATGGAACACTTCCTCAGCGCTTCCTTCTTCAATCACCTCACCCAGATACATGAAGATGACGTGGTCGGCGATACGGAGAGCCTGGCGAAGGGTGTGGGTTACCATCACGATGCTGTAATCCTTCTTCAGTTCGGTGAAGAGCTGCTCCACCTTCTTGCTGCTGATAGGGTCGAGGGCGGAAGTACTCTCATCTGCAAGCAGATAACTTGGCTCTACGGCAAGGCTGCGTGCCAGGCAGAGGCGCTGCTGCTGACCGCCGCTCAACTTTGAAGCCGGATTCTTCAGTCTATCCTTCACTTCCTCCCAGAGACCTACTGCCTTGAGATAATGCTCTACGATGCTGTCCAGTTTCTTCTTGTTGCGGATGCCATGGATGCGGCAACCATAAGCCACATTGTCGTAGATGCTCATAGGGAGAGGGCATGGACGCTGAGGAACAAGACCGATGTTGCGGCGCACTTCAGAGAGTTTGCTGCTGCTTGCCTCGAGGATGTTATTGTCTCCGAGATTCACCTCTCCATTCATCTTCAAACCTTCCACGCGGTCGTTCAATCGGTTGAAGGTACGGAGAAGCGTAGACTTGCCGCATCCGGAAGGACCGATGATGCAAGTAATCTTTCCCTTAGGAATACTTACATTTACATCTTTCAAGATTTGTGCACCATTGATATATACATTCAAGTTCTTGGTGTCGAGCTGTGCATGATTGTTGTGAACAAACTTTGTAGTCATATCTAAATCTCCTATATTTTAAGATTCATACTCCCTATATATAATAAGGTGTAATCCTCAGCGTTTATACTTCTTATTTTCGTTTGCAAAGGTACGACGATTTTGCTTATTGGGCAATACCTTATATGGGGTAATTTCATACCCTATATGTGGTATATGGGAATGGTACGATTGTGGTATTGCCCCATCTGCATAATCTTTATACCTTTGCAGCCAGTTAGTAATATATATAATAAGGTATAGATATGAGAAAGAAAATCATAGGAATTTTAGTAGTAGGAACCTCCTTACTGTTAGCGAGTTGCGGAAGTAGGGGAGAGGTGAAACGTAGTGCTGACGGCAAGCAGGTGCTGAGTGGTTACATTACGCTGTCGGGTGCTTTCGCCCTTTATCCGCTGGCGATACAGTGGGCAGATGAGTTTCATCGTCTTCACCCCGAAGTGGATATCGATATCTCGACTGGTGGAGCCGGAAAGGGTATTACTGATGTTCTTGCCGACCAGGTAGATATTGCGATGGTGAGCCGAGAACTGAAGCCGCAGGAGAAGGAGAAAGGTGCCCTGGCGTATGCTGTGGCAAAAGATGCGGTAGTGGCAACCATCAACGCCAGCAATCCGGTATATCGGGAATTGTTGAAGACGGGATTGAGCCAGAAGCAGGCTACGGCGATTTGGGAGGGAAAGACCCGGCTGAATGTCTACACCCGAAGCGATGCCTGTGGTGCTGCCGAGACCTGGGCTGCGTTTCTGGGAAAGAAGCAGGAAGACCTGAAGGGAACGGGAGTCTTTGGAGATCCGGGCATTGCCGAGACTCTGCAGAAGGACGTGAACGGCATCGGATTCAACAACATCGGTTACGCCTACAACGACAAGACGCATAAGCCTACGAAGGGTATCGCCATTGTTCCGATAGACGTAAATGGGAATGGAAAACTGGATGCAGATGAGAAATTCTATGATACGCTGGATGAACTGATGGATGCCATAGCCAAAGGAAAATATCCTGCACCGCCAGCCCGGTATCTCTATCTCGTAACTGCCGGTAAACCCAAAAACCCTGTGGTGGTTGAGTTCCTGAAATATGTGAGAACCAAAGGACAGAGACTGAATGGTCCTGCGGGATTTGTACATATATAGAAAAAGGTCGCAAGCAATCATAGCTTGCGACCTTTGATATTCTTTATATGAATTTCCGAATTATAATCCCGAATCTGGAAGTATAATTCTCTAATTCTCAAATTCTTGATTTACTCGATAACCACGAGTGCATCCTCTTCGAGCACAGCCTGACCAGGCTTAACGCAGATAGCAGTAACCTTACCATCCTTCTCAGCCTCGATGTTGTTCTGCATCTTCATAGCCTCGAGAACGACAACAGTATCACCTGCCTTTACCTCCTGACCAACAGCTACCTCGATGCTGGTGATAGTACCAGGGAGAGGAGCCTTTACAGCATTGGCTGTATTTACGTTGGCAGCTGGAGTAGCCTCAGCATCATCAGATGCAGCAGCTGGCTGACCAAGCACAACCTTCTTCTTCTCTGGCTCAGCCTCCTGTTCCATCTCAACCTTGTAAGCTTCGCCATTCACGTTCACGCTTGCGATGTTACCCTCAACAGCGTCAATCTGAACCTTGTATTCTTTTCCGTCAATTGTATATTTAAACTCTTTCATTTCTATTACATTATGGTTTAGCTGTTAAACTCAAGAACTTGGCGTTCCACATCGTCTGACGTGGCTTGATAGTGATGATGCCAGGCTCCTTGTCGTGTACGTTATTGCCCTGATACTCATAGAGTGCCATGGCAATTGCAGCATAAATATTCTTATCCATTCGTTTTTACTTTAATTTTGAGTGTTGATTGTTGAGTGTTGAATTAGGCTTGCGCCCTTCTGTTATGTTGAGTCTGTATATAACTCAACATTCTACACTCAACATTCAGCATTTCTATATTACATTGGCATACAGCCATGCTTCTTAGCTGGTAAGCTCTGACGCTTGGTAGCGAGCTGAGCCAAACCACGGCAGATGCGGAAACGGGTGTTACGTGGCTCGATGACATCATCGATGTAACCATACTGAGCTGCCTGATATGGATTAGCAAACTTGTCAGTATACTCCTGCTCCTTCTCAGCCAGGAATGCCTTTACATCCTCGCCAGCTTCCTTCTTAGCCTTAGCTTCCTTACCACAGAGAACGGCAACGGCACCGCTGGCACCCATTACGGCAATCTCTGAAGATGGCCAAGCGAAGTTCAAGTCAGCACGCAACTGCTTGCAACCCATCACGATGTGGCTACCACCATAGCTCTTACGCAATGTGATAGTGATCTTTGGCACGGTAGCCTCGCCGTAAGCGTAGAGCAACTGTGCACCGTGGAGGATGACAGCGTTGTACTCCTGACCTGTACCTGGCAAGAATCCTGGTACGTCAACCAGAGAAACGATAGGAATATTGAAGGCATCGCAGAAACGGACGAAGCGGGCTGCCTTGCGGCTAGCGTTTACATCGAGTACGCCTGCGTAAGCTGCTGGCTGGTTGGCTACGATACCAACGCTCTGACCATTAAAGCGGGCGAAACCTGTGATGATGTTCTTGGCGAACTTAGGCTGAACCTCGAAGAACTCTCCGTTATCGGTTACGGCACCAATCACCTTATACATATCGTATGCCTGGTTTGGATCCTCAGGGATAATCTCGTTCAGAGTATCGTCCATGCGGTCGATAGGGTCTGTGCACTCTACGCGTGGAGCTTCTTCTGTATTGTTGCTAGGGATGTAAGAGAGCAGGCTCTTGATCATCTCGATAGCCTCTTCCTCAGTCTTAGCAGCGAAGTGGGTAACACCACTCTTGGTTGCGTGAACAGATGCACCACCAAGGTGCTCTGCATCGATGTCCTCACCAGTTACGGTCTTGACAACCTTAGGACCGGTCAGGAACATGTAAGAAGTCTGCTCCTTCATGATGATGAAGTCGGTCAGAGCTGGAGAGTAAACGGCACCACCTGCGCAAGGGCCCATGATGGCAGAAATCTGTGGGATGACACCAGAAGCGAGGATGTTGCGCTCGAAAATCTCACCATAACCAGCGAGGGCGCAGATACCTTCCTGAATACGGGCACCACCAGAGTCGTTCATGCAGATAACAGGTGCACCCATAGTCATAGCCATATCCATTACCTTGCAGATCTTCTGTGCCATAGTCTCAGAGAGTGAACCACCATTTACGGTGAAGTCCTGAGCATATACGTAAACCAGACGGCCGGCTATAGTAGCGCTACCAGCTACAACACCATCACCGAGGTACTGCTTCTTCTCCATGCCAAAGTTAGTGCAACGATGCAACTTGAACATATCATACTCCTCGAAACTGCCGGCATCTACCAACATTTCGATACGCTCACGAGCGGTATATTTGCCACGTGCATGCTGCTTCTCGATGGCCTTCTCGCCACCGCCAAGACGAGCCTGTTCGCGCTTAGCGATCAGCTCCTTAATCTTTTCTACTTGTTTGCTCATAATTGATTATTATGTATTATTTCTTTATTCTTTATAGAATGGTTTCCTGAATCCATGGAATGAGCGGACGAACCGTCATCGCATAATTCGGGCGCAAAGATACGAAAAAAACCGCAGATAGCGAACTATCTACGGTTAAATATTTAGAATAATGTGAAAAATCACTATTATTTGGTCCTAAAATTCCAAAAGAATGCGGGCATTGAGCTGTCTGCCGGTAAGATAATTAGGTACGGCGTATTGCTGACTGGTTACATCTGTCACCCAGTAATAGCTGTTTACGTTGTCTATGCCGAAGAGGTTGAGACAATCTACCCCCAACATCACATTCTTCAGGAAGGTCTTCTTCTCCCGGCGGCTGTTGTCGAGCAGCTGATAGCTCATACCGATATCAGCACGGCGATAGGCGGTGGCACGGAAACTGTTGGTCTCCAGCTCTCTGTGGGGTGCTGCAAAAGGAAGACCATCGGCAAAGGCGAGTTTCAAAGACATGCGCCATTTCTTGCTGCCCGGGAAATAATCGGTGAAGAAGAGGTTTACCGCATAACGCTGGTCGGTAGGCAAAGGAATGCTCTTGCCACCCAGTTTCATCTTTGTATCCATGAGCGAAAGACTGAGCCAGGAATCGGTACCCGGAACAAATTCTCCGTAGAGTTTGAAGTCGAGTCCTGCCGCATGACCGCTGCATTCGTTCTGTCCGTAATAAACTACCTTCACGTTACTAACCGAATAAGGAACCAGATTACTCAAAGCCTTGTAATAGGCTTCGGCAGAGAATTTATAGCGTTGGTCTCCTAGCTTGAACCTATAGTCGTAGCCGGCGATGAAGTGGATGCTTCGCTGGCTCTTGATTTTCTTGTTCAGCGATGCGATGGTTATGCCGTTCACCGTAGATGTATCTCTCAATTCCTTGAAGAATGGAGCCTGATAATACAGACCTGCCGCAAAACGGAGAGTTGTATTCTCATGGTTGGCTGGTATGATGGCGAGCGACAGACGAGGACTCACGATGGTTTCTCTGTTGAAATTCCAATGACTCATTCTGATACCATAGTTCAGGGTGTAATGTGTCTGTCCCTTACCGGTACTGTCGGCTGTTCCTCCCGAAAAACGGTAGGTGTCCTGGATGTAAGCTTCCATTCGGTTGGCATTCAGTTCGTTGCGAGCCTTCAGTGAATAAACCATATAGAGGTCTTTGCCATTGTGAGGAATACTGTATCCTGCGGAATCGCGCATCTCATATTCTACTGAATTCTCCTCGATATGTTCACGCTTCAGACTTACTGCGGCCTCCATCTGATGTTTCTTCACCTTGTGCTTGAGCATCAGTTTGGCACTCATCACGCGAGCCGTAAGATAGTTTCGGGCATGTTCGAAATAGGTACCTACACCCAGGTTTTCTGAGGTTTCGGTCTCATCGAGCCAATATTGCCCCTGAATGTCATATTTCTCCTGTTCCTTGGTATAGAAAGCACTGCCCAGAAGCGAGAGACTGGTGTTGGCGGTAAACTGGCGGGTAATGCCGAGTGTACCGAAGTAGGTGAGGAAGCGGTCTTTCTCCTGACCGTCAAAATATACTCTGAAGCTCTTTACGTTTTCCATTGTTCCGAACTTCGTTTCTCGGTCTTCCGGTTCGAAATTGTAGTGATTATCAGAGATGTAGCCTATGAAGTCAAGCTTCCAGCGTTTGTTGGGCTGGTAACTCAGATAGGTCTGATAGTCCAGATAGTTTGGCTTGTATTCGCCTTTGGTTTCCATCGAACCGAGCAGGTAAGAGGTGGTTTTGTAGCGCACGCTGTTGAGCCATGAAAGTTTCTGGGTTCCCAGACCGATGTATGCGTCAGCACCCAGCAGACTGGCAGCCAGACTGCCTTCGACCACCGGCTTCTTGCTTTTTGCTTTCAGGGTTTTGTAGGTGATGTCGAGAGCCGAACTCATCTTGTCTCCGTATTTGGCAGCATATCCTCCGGTTGAGAAACCGATTTTATCTACCATATAAGGGTTGATGACGGAGAGGCCTTCCTGCTGTCCGCTGCGAACCAGGAATGGGCGGAATACTTCTACGTTGTTGATGTATACGGAGTTCTCATCGAAGGCACCGCCACGCACATTGTATTGCGAAGAGAGTTCGTTATGGGTACTCACGCCAGCCTGTTGCTGAACCAGACTTTCCACCCCATTTCCGTTGGCAGATGGCGTCATCTTCATGTCCTTAGTCTTCAGTTCCTGTATCTGGTCCGACTGTATTTTCTCTCCCTTGATATTAACCTCATCGAGGGTGGTGGATGCTTCGCGAAGTACCACCTGCAGGGTTTGTTTTCCTCGCGGTCTTCTCAGCACTTTTGTTTTTGTCTTGAAGCCGATATATGAGAATTTGACTACCACGCTGTCTGCTGAATGCAGTTTGAGGCTATAGTCTCCCTTGAGCGAAGTAACGGCAGTCTTTCCCTGGCTAGCCACCGAAACGATGGCAAACTCCAGTGGCTGGTTGTTCTCGTCTACCACTTTGCCGTGAAGGGTAAACTCCTGCGCCATCATCTTTATGGTTGCGATGAGGCATATTGTGAGTATCAATAATCTATTTTTCATACTTTTATTAACGAGAAAAACTGAAAAATATTGTAGATGGTTGCAAGTTTTGATGAATGTCACTGGTTGTAATGCATTTGAGTCAGCCCGATTTGGCAGTCATGACGAGACCATATCTACATCAACCTTTATGATTGATGCTGCAAAGATACATTCTTTTCTGTTTCATAGCTATGCGATTTGTGACAATTGTGTGGATTCGGGAAATAAAGTTGGCGAAAATTATATTATTATGCCTTATCTTGCAATTCGAAGAAATATTTCCGAAGAATAGAAAATTATCTCCGAAGAATAAAATAATATCTCCGATAAATAGGAAAATATCTCCGAAGGATAAAATGATATTTCCGAAAGAGAATTGTCTCCAGATTATATATCCCGGCACAGATTGCTGCAGATGATTTTCTGTTGCATGCAGAACAGGATTTTGGATGTGATTTTTGTGAGGTGAAGGTGAAGGGTGTATTTTTAATCTTTATATTATATTCTTTATTTTAGGGTTTTTCCGATTTTTGACCCTAGGGTCTTTTTTCCGGTTTTTACCCTAACCCTTCACGCGTATATATAAAAAAGAGTTTTCAAACCTTCACCCTTCACCTTTTTGGCGATTCTTTTGATGGTCAGAGAGTTACGGGTGAAGGGTGGTGAAGGCACTTTCTTGTTTTGTATTAAACACTTTTTTACATTTGGATGTTTTAAGGAGAGTTTGGTTGGGAACGGAGAACTATGAACTTGCTTAGGAAAAGAGAAAGGGGAGCATAAAAAGCCCGATAAAAGAGACTTTTATCGGGCTGAAATTGTTATGATTATTTACTTGTTGAATGCATAGAACAAACCATCATTCATAGCCATGCGAACCTGGTATAAACCATTGGCATCTGCTGGGACGTTGATCTTCTCGCCACTTGGCAAGCAAGCCTGGATGCTGCCATCCTCGTTGAAGCTGAAAAGCTCACGGATATCGCCATCCTTGCTGTATGACCAACTCTTGTGCTTCTTGTCGAACACAAAGTATGATTTCTCACCATCTGGGTCGGTAATCTCGTAGCCATTCTTCAATGTCTTGATGGCATACATGCGACCATCCTTACCCATTACGTCCTTAGTGGTTCCTACCTGGCCAATCACCTTGTCGCCTGTCCAGAACTCGATAGAGTTGATAACGAGAAGGTCTGCAAATGAACATACTGCGTAAGCTGGAGAGATAAGCACGAAGATAATCTCGTTTACAAACTTGTTGTCTGTTGCTCTCTTGTTCCAGTCAAGTACGGAATTTGTCAGGCCAAATGAGCCGATGCAAGAACTGAATGTCAAGGCGCCCAGCAGGACTGCGATGACAGGTTTAGTTAAATTTTTCTTCATAGTCATTAATTAATTTATATGTTGAGTATCTTTTACTTAGCAGACTCAAACTCGCGCAAGAAACGAGTATCGTTCTCTGAGAAGAGACGAAGGTCGCTCACGCGATATTTCAAGTTGGTGATACGCTCAACACCCATACCGAAGGCATAACCCGTATAGACATTGCTGTCGATACCGCAAGCCTCAAGATCATGAGGGTCAACCATACCGCAACCTAAAATCTCAACCCATCCGGTATGCTTGCAGAAGTTGCAACCCTTACCGCCACAGATGTTGCAGGAGATATCCATCTCGGCACTAGGTTCTGTGAATGGGAAGTAGCTAGGACGGAGACGAATCTTGGTATCTGCACCAAACATCTCACGGGCAAAGGTAAGGAGCACCTGCTTGAGGTCGGTGAAACTTACGTTCTTATCTACATAGAGACCTTCTACCTGATGGAAGAAACAGTGAGCGCGGGCGCTGATAGCTTCGTTACGGTAAACGCGGCCTGGGCAGAGCACACGGATAGGTGGCTCATGAGTTTCCATATAGTGAGCCTCGTCGCCAGAAGTATGGCTGCGGAGGAGCACATTCTTGGTAACGTCGTCGCTGTTGGTCTTCTCTATAAAGAAGGTGTCCTGCATATCGCGGGCTGGGTGGTCGGCAGCAAAGTTGAGCATCGTAAATACGTGCTTGTCGTCATCTACCTCAGGACCCTGGAAAAGGGTAAAGCCCATGCGAGCGAAAATGTCGATAATCTGATTCTTCACTACGGTGAGTGGATGGCGGGTACCGAGTGCTACAGGGTAGGCGGTACGGGTCAAGTCGATATCATCGCTTGATGCCTCGGCTTCTTCCATCTGCTCCTTCAGTCCGTTGATCTTATCAAGGGCTGCGTTCTTCAGTTCGTTGATTTTTACACCAACCTCTTTCTTCTGGTCGGCTGGCACTGTGCGGAAGTCGGCCATAAGGGCGTTAATCTCGCCCTTTTTGCTCAGATACTTGATTCGAAGCTGCTCTACTTCTTCTGCGTTTTGGGCAGTCAAAGTGCTCACTTCTTTCAAGAGTTCGTCTATTTTTTCTAATAACATATCTATATTTTTATCTTTTTTGACTGCAAAGATAACATTTTTTGCTTAAAAGATGAAATAATTCAAAAGAAAGTTGTACTTTTGCATGGAAAATTTGAGAAATTTAATAGGTTTATGAAAAAACTCTGTTTATTAACGGTGTTGATGGCGGTGCTTACCATCGTTTGTTTCACGTCTGTGGGATGCACAGACAAGAAGCCTGCGCCTGCCATTGATTCGGCTTCATCTGATACGGTGATTGCCGACACCCAAGCGATGGACTCTACAGAACAGCTGATAGAGGAGACTCCGATGCCAAAGGCGGCTGACGAGCTTTTTGATGATTTCGTGTTTAATTTTGCAGCTAACAGAAAGTTGCAGAAAAGTCGTATTGTCTTCCCGCTGCCGGTATATCACGGTAAAAAACTGACCAAGAAGATAGAAAAAAAACATTGGAAGATGGAGCATTTCTTCATGCGCCAGGATTATTACACGCTGATTTTTGATAATCAGAAACAGATGAAACTGATGAAGGATACTACTATCGATCATGTAGTAATAGAAAAGGTGTTCTATAGTAGAAAGACAGTTCAGCAGTTCGTGTTTAATCGCATCAATGGTCAGTGGATGATGACTAGCATCTGCTACAAGCCTATGTATCAGAATAATAATGGCAGTTTCCTGAAGTTTTACGGCCATTTTGCTACAGATACCGCTTTCCAGGCTCGCCACCTCCATAATCCGGTGAAGTTTACCGGTCCTGATCCTGATGATGATTTCAGTACGATGACAGGCGATATAGAACCGGAAACATGGCCTGCCTTTGCGCCTCAACTGCCTCACGGCATGATTTACAATATAATCTATGGTCAGAAATATACCGAGAGCAACCAGAAAATCTTCGTGATTCGTGGTATTGCCAATGGTATGGAAACTTCTCTTACTTTCAAAAAGATTGGAGGAAAATGGGAACTGATCAAGCTGAATATGTAGCTTTTTAGTTAGTAGTAATAGTTTAACCAGATATGAAGGATATTCGTAACTATGGCCTTTTGGCTCACAATACATTCGGGATTGATGCTAAATGCAGCAGATTTCTAGAGTATGAATCGGTTGAGGAAGCCCGACAGATAGTGGGCTTACTGACAGAGGCTGATCAGCCACTGCTCATTTTGGGCGGTGGTAGTAATCTCTTGCTGACCGGTGATTATGCAGGTACAGTACTCCATTCGGCTATTATGGGTATTGAGGTTCTTGACAACAAGACTTTGGCAGCTGCAGAGGGGGATGATGCTTTGTGCAATCCGGATTGGGTATTCCTTTCCTGTGGTAGTGGCGAGGTGTTTGATGATGTGGTAGCTTATGCCGTAGAGCATGGCTATCATGGAGCGGAGAATCTGAGTATTATTCCGGGTGAAGTAGGTGCCAGCGCGGTTCAGAATATCGGTGCCTATGGTGTGGAAGCTAAGGATATTATATATAAGGTGGAAGCGGTTGAGATAGCTACGGGCAGAGTAGTGGTGTTTGATAATGCTGACTGCGAGTATAGTTACCGTCAGAGTAAATTTAAGCATGAGTGGAAGGATAAGTATCTGGTGACGCATGTGATTTACCGTTTGCAGAAGACCTTCCGTCCGGATCTGGATTATGGTAATATCCGTTCTGCGCTCGAGGCTAAGCGTATTGCTGAGCCTACAGCCCAGCAGCTTCGTGATGTCATCATAGAAATTAGAGAGGCAAAATTGCCTGATCCTAAGGTGTTGGGTAATGCAGGCAGTTTCTTTATGAATCCTATTGTAGAGAAGGCTAAGTACGAAGAACTGGCTGCTCTTTATCCGGGTATGCCTCATTATACAATCGATGATTCTCATGAAAAGATTCCGGCTGGTTGGATGATTGATCAGTGTGGCTGGAAGGGAAAGAGTCTGGGACGGGCCGGTGTACATGATAAGCAGGCACTGGTGCTAGTGAATCGTGGCGGCGCTACGGGCGAGGAAATAGTAAAACTCTGTGAGACCATCCAGGAGGATGTGAAGCAGAAGTTTGGTATAGAGATTCATCCGGAGGTGAATGTGAAGTGAAGAATTCGTTTGTTTTCAGAAAAATATTTGATAATTAATGAAGGTAACTTTATTAGGTACAGGCACATCGGGCGGTGTTCCTTCGTTGGGATGTAACTGTGAGGTGTGCCAGAGTACCGATCCGCATGATAAAAGATTGCGTAGTGCGGCAATGATAGAAACGGAGAATACCCGTATTCTGATAGATGCCGGACCTGATATCCGACAGCAGTTGTTGCGTGTGCCTTTCAGAAAGATAGATGGCGTCCTGGTTACGCATATCCATTACGACCATGTTGGTGGTATTGATGATTTGCGCCCTTTCTGTATCTTTGGTGATATCAATATCTATGGCGATGAAATCGTTACTGCGGGGCTGCCTCATACGATGCCTTACTGCTTTCCGGAGAATGCAGAAAAACTCTATCCGGGAGCTCCTAAACTCAAATTGCATACCATTCATCCGCATGAGCATTATCAGATAGGGGATATTGAGTTTGTTCCTATCCGAGTGATGCACGATAAGATGCCTATTCTCGGCTATCGGTTTGGTAAGTTTGCCTATATTACTGATATGAAATCTATGGGTGATGAAGAATATGCTTATTTGGATGGTGTGGAAACACTCGTAATTAACGCACTCAGATTTGAGAAAACACATCACAGCCATCAGCTTGTATCTGATGCTATTGAGGTGTCGCTCAGGATAGGAGCAAAACATACTTATTTTATCCATGTGACTCATCAGATAGGTTTTCACGATGAGGCGAATAAAAGGCTGCCCGAAGGCTTTGAATTTGGCTTCGATGGAATGGAGATATATGTAGAAAATAGATGAACTTTTATTGAAAAAGGCTTAAAAACAGGTCGGTAAAAGTTAATTAAATTAAAACAACAGACCTTTTACTAAGAAAAATTTGCGAGTATCATAGATTATTTCTATATTTGCATGTGTGTTTTTCATAGTATTAGATTTAAGGTTAACAAGGTATTGGGGTCGCAGCGGCGACCCTTTTTTGTTTTTATCCCCTTTTGGGTGACTAAAAAATACCTTTTTTCAAGGCATCTTTCCTTTCCCCAAAACGGTATATGGTTCATCTCTTCCGAGGTTTGAATCTCCGGTAAAGTTTCCAAGCCAACAGTGCACCGTCGAATGCTCCTGCTCCCACCTGCAGCAAACTCTGCAGTCGCTTGCTAGGACTCGCATTGCGTGACAGGATTTCAGGTTTTGTGAAAAGCGAGTTCCATAAAGTCTGAATCTTGGCATCATCGGCATCAATTTCCTTGCGTATCGCCTCTTTTTTGAGTCGGATATCGTTTAAGGAATTATATTCTGTGATTTCTGAATGATTTGTCATGTTGCGAAAAGGAGGTTATTTTTCCATCAAGAGGCTGGCCAGAAATCTGACCAATGGTCTCTCGATCCACTTATGGCGGAAAATTACAAATAATATTAATATAAATAGGTATACTGCAGCAACAATGCAGAATCCGATAGTCAGACTACCTATTAAGTCTGCCAATGCAAAAGCAGCGCCAAAGGATAGGTAAATGAGGGTAAGCGTAAGTAAGCCCAGAAGTACCACCGTCATGGTGATGACTGTAAGCAGGCGTACCACCTTATCCACAACATCGAGCTTCAGATATTCGCTCTGAAGCCCGATGTAATGTTTAAGCACCTCAATGAGCTGCCCGATAGTTTCTACATTTTTATCGTTAGAGAACATCATGATAGGTGATGATTAAACCTCAGGAGCTGCGTCCTTGATATCGTCAACCAGATCATCAACGTCCTTACGGCTCAACTTGATGTCGTGCTTCTTGCAGAAATCGTCTACTGCACCTGCAATCTTACTACGTGTATCCTCACCCTTCTCAGGGGCGAAAATCAAACCGAGTGCTGTACCAGCGATAGCACCGCCGAGGAAAGCACCAATGTAACCTAATGTTTTCATATGCTATAAATTTTAAACGTTAAACGATTATCTTCTTGTCATTTTCATTTGACAATGCAAATATACTAAATTCTCTTTAAAAAACAAGCCTTTTAGCCTTAATTTTTCATTAAAAATGTTTTAATAGCCTTATTTAACAAACTTTAGGCGGCATATTCTTCGTTTTTCGGGCATTTTTTTGTATTTTCGCAGAGTAAAAAACGCATAACGCGAAATTTATATTGAATGAACAACAATAATAAACAATAAAACGAATAAGAATTATGAAGAAAATTACAGTATTAAGCATGGGAATGTGCGCAGTTTTGGCGCTCGCAAGTTGTGGTACATCTAAGGAAAGTGCATACAAGAAGGCATATGAGAAGGCTCAGCAGCAGGAACAGCAGGCAGCTCAGGCTCCTGTTGCTCAGGAACCAGTTGTAGCTCCTCTCGAGACTCAGGCTCCTTCTGATGAGCAGACAGAGGTTGATAATGCTACTGTTCGTTCTGAGGATGTTTCTCTCGTCTCTGGTTCTGGCTTGTCAAGCTATAGCGTAGTAGTTGGTTCTTTCTCTCTCAAGGCTAATGCTGAGGGATTGGCTAGTACATTGAAGAGCGCTGGCTACGATGCTCAGATTGCCCTGAACACAGAGCGTCACATGTATCGCGTGGTAGCTTCTACATTTGCTGATAAGGCTGCTGCTGTCAAGAGCCGCAATCAGCTTCGCGCTGGTAAGTATCCTGATGCTTGGTTACTCCTTAAGAAGTAATCTGATATTATATAAGGATAAGATATCCGTAGATTAATGCGAATTTTATCAATAGATTACGGTAAAAAACGTACCGGACTGGCTGTGACCGACCCATTGCAGATTATTGCCAATGGGTTGGCCACAGTTTCTACACATGAACTTTTCACTTATATCGAAACTTATATTCAGAAAGAACAGGTGGAGCGCATTGTTATCGGAAAACCGATGCAACCTAACGGGCAGCCAAGTGAAAACCTGGCAAGAGTAGAAAACTTCTACAACCGTTGGCAAAAGGCTCATCCTGAAATTCCAATTGAATATTATGACGAGAGATTTACATCTGTCCTGGCACATAGAGCCATGATAGATGGAGGTGTAAAGAAGAAAGTGAGAAAAGAAAATAAAGGATTGGTAGACGAGATAAGTGCTACCATCATATTACAGGATTATTTGCAATCAAGAAGATAATGATTTTACCGATTTATATTTATGGTCAGCCAGTGCTGAGAAAAGTGGCTGAAGATATTACACCTGATTATCCAGATCTCAAGGTGTTGATTAATAATATGTATGAAACCCTTGATTCCAGCAACGGCATCGGGCTGGCTGCACCTCAGATTGGCTTGCCTATCCGCCTCGTTGTTATCGACCTGGATGTGCTCAGCGAGGATTTCCCTGAGTATAAAGGATTCCGTCATGCTTTCATCAATGCCCATATCCTAGAGCGCGATGAGGAAAATACCGACTCTTCTGAAGAGGGATGTCTTTCTATTCCTGGTATCAATGAGAAGGTGGTTCGTCCTACACGCATCCATGTAAAGTATATGGATGAGGATTTTAATGAACATGATGAGTGGATAGGGGGATATCTGGCTCGCGTGATGCAGCATGAATTCGACCATTTGGAGGGTACAATGTTTGTTGACCGTGTGTCTCCTCTTCGCAAGAACATGATAGCAGGAAAGCTCAAGAGTATCATCAAGGGCAATTTCCGTGCTGCCTATCGTACTAAGATACGTCGATAGTTCTTCCGAAAATATAGTAAGCTTCATGGTAATCGTGACGATTGGGCTTACTATATTTTTTTATTCTACATTCAATAGGTTTTATTTCAGAGAGTTACGAACAGATGAAGAAGATTCTCTTAGTTCTTTTTATGGTAATGGGCGCCATGTCGACTTCTGCCCAATATCGTGTAGACCGACTTGTTACGGCCGGTCGGAGTGCATTGTATTATGAGGATTTCGTCCTTTCAATCAAGTATTTTAATCTGGCTATCGGTGCCAAGCCTTATCTGTATGAGCCTTGGTATTACCGCAGTGTGGCAAAATTTAATCTGGATGACTTTACGGGTGCCGAAAGTGATGCCAGCGAGGCGTTGCATCTCAATCCCTATATCAATGATATTTATGACTTGAGAGCCATCTGTCGCATCAGACAAAACAGGTTTGATGATGCGATAGCTGACTATAACGAGGCTATCAGACTGGAACCGCGCAACCGAAATTACTGGTTCAACCGGGCTATCTGCCAGATGGAAAACAAAAAGTATGAGGCGGCGCAGCAGGAACTGGATACCATCGTGGGAAAATGGAAAGACTGGTCGAATGCTTATTCGCTCAAGGCTGAAGTGTATCTGCATCAGAAAGATACCGTGCAGGCTGAGAAATGGCTAGACAAGAGTCTGCAGCTCAATCCGTATGATGGGGATGCCTGGACTACGCGTGCCTATATGGCGCTGGCTAGAAAGGAATGGAAAACGGCTGATGAGGCGCTGACCAAGAGTCTGCATTTCAAACCTAACAATGTGAACAGTTACATTAACCGTGCTTTGGCGCGTATCAATCTGAATAACCTCAGGGGGGCAATGAGCGATTATGACAATGCCCTTGATCTGGATCCGAACAATTTCCTGGCTCATTATAATAGAGGACTGATGCGTGTACAGTTGGGTGATGATAACCGTGCTATCACCGATTTCGACTTCATTATCAAGATGGAACCCCAGAACTTCATGGCTATCTTCAACCGAGCTCTATTGCATGACAAGACCGGTAATCTGAGAGCAGCCATCAAGGATTATACTAAGGTTATCAATCAGTTCCCTAACTTCTGGACCGGTTTGTCTAACCGTGCCAGCTGTTACCGACGCCTGGGCATGACAGCCAAGGCAGAGATGGATGAATTCCGTATCTTCAAGGCGCAGATGAACAAGCATATCGGAATCCAGCCGAGATGGAGCGCAAAGACCAAGAAGGAGATGCGTAAGCGCTCTGAGGTTGACCCGAATAAGTTTGCTTCGTTGGTAGTAGATGACGAACCGAAGTATGAACACAACTATAAGAGCGAGTATCGTGGTAAGGTTCAGAACCGTCAGGTAGAAACCGCCTTCCTGCCGATGTATCAGCTCTCTTATTTCCCAAACAATCAGAATATAAATGGAGTTCAGGCTTATGACAAAGAGGTTGATGCGCTCAATCAGCATACCAAGGCAGACAAGGTTTATATCGTTTGCAGTAAGGAGCAGCTCGATGAGAATGGTTCTATGAAGATATTCTCGATGATTGATAAACTTTCGGCGGAGTTGAGTGTGGCGAGCGATAATGAAACCAGAAAACGTCTCCTGATGCGCAGGGCCATCGCTCATAGTGTACTTCGTGATTTTGAGGCTGCCATCAGTGATTTCACCTATTATATCTCGCTCGATGACAAGAACTCTTTGGCTTACTGGCAGCGTGCTGTCTGCCAGGCAGAGATGGATGAATTTAACAAGGCTGAGGGCAAGGGTGTTCTGAACATCCATTCTGCCGAGGCTGATTTCAGTGATGCCATCCGCCTAAACAGTAACAATGCTTACATCTATTATAATAGAGGTAATCTTCATGCAGGCAGAAACGAACTTTCAAAGGCAATAGATGATTATACCATTGCCTTGAGAATTGATAACCGCCTTGCAGAGGCTTATTATAATAGAGGTATAGCACGAGCCAAAAGTGGCAATAAGCAGACTGCCATCCAGGATCTTTCAAAGGCAGGAGAACTTGGTTTGTATGATGCTTATTCTGTGATCAAGCGCTTGAATAAGTCGAAATAAAAAAATCCCGCAGAGAAAATCTGCGGGATTTATTTTATGTATTTCTGTATTCCGGTTTTATATTCTCGTTACCTGCTTAACGCCCTTCACGGCACTCAGTTTCTTGATGAGTGCATCAGTTTTGCCGGCATCATCAATCATTACGGTAACATTGCCAGAGAAGAGACCATCCTTGGAAGAGATGTTGATGCCTCGCATGATGAGCTTGTCTTCCTTGGAAATGATGTTGGTGATGTTGCTCACGATACCGATATCGTCGTTTCCGATGATGCGGAGCGTGATGGCATACTTGGATGTTCCCTTGCCGCTCCATTTCGCCTTCACGATGCGGTAACCGAAACGGCGGCGCAGTTCCTTGGCGTTAGGACAATCCATGCGATGTACCTTGATACCCTTGCTGATGGTAACGAATCCGAAGATTGGGTCGCCGTAGATAGGGTGGCAGCAATGAGCTAGTTCGAAATCGATGCCCTTGAGGTGCTCATCGATAACCAGCACATCGTCGCTCTGCTTCATCAGTTCCTCGGTAGGATTCTCAAACTCAAAATTCTCTGCACTTTCTGCAGGCTTGTTGGTATTGGCGAGGTTCAGGTCGTGGTCGCGTTCCTCTATGTATCTCTCGATGATGCTGTTCACGTCGATTTTCTCCTCGGCTACATCCTTATAGAAGTCTGAGTTCTCCTTATATCCCATTTTCTTGATGATGCGCGCCATGATGCTCTCATCAATTTCCAGTTTCCTGTTCTTGAATCGGCGCTCCAGAAGTTCCTTGGCATAGAGGCCGTCCTTCTTCTGGGTTTCCTTCAGCGCTAGACGAATCTTGGCTTTAGCCTTGGATGTCTGCACGATGTTGAGCCATTCTCGGCGTGGCTTCTGGTTGCTCTGTGTGAGGATTTCTACCTGATCTCCCGAATGGAGTTCCTGTCGGAAGGTGACGGCTCTTCCGTTAATCTTTCCGCCCACACAGGTATTGCCGATGCGGGAGTGGATATAGTAGGCAAAGTCGAGTACCGTAGCTCCCTTCTGGAAGTTCAGCAGGTCGCCCTTTGGAGTGAACACGTATACTTCGTCTTCCTTCAGGTCGGTGGTAAACTGGTCCATCAGCTGCAGATCATCGTTGCTTTCCAGGGCAGCACGGATATTGGCAAGCCATTCGTCGATACCGCCTTCTCCCTGCTTGATGCCCTTGTAGCGCCAGTGGGCAGCGAGTCCGTGCTCTGCAATATCGTCCATGCGCTCGGTTCTGATCTGTACCTCTACCCATTTGTTTTCAGGACCCAGTACGGTGGTATGCAGACTTTCATAACCGTTGCTCTTAGGCACGCTGAGCCAGTCGCGCATACGCTTTGGGTTTGGCTGATACATGTCGGTGATGAGGGCAAAGGTCTGCCAGCACTGCATATACTCTTTCTCTCTTGGTGCATCGAGGATAATACGGATAGCAAAGAGGTCGTATACACCCTCGAAGGCGCACTTCTGCTTCTTCATCTTCTGCCAGATAGAGTGGATACTCTTGGTGCGGCCCTTCATGTGATATTTCAGACCGGCAGCATCGAGCTTCTCCTGGATTGGCTGGATGAAGCGGGCGATATAGGCATCGCGCGAAGCCTTGGTGGCGTTCAGCTTGTCCTTTATCATATAGTAGGCATCGTGCTCTAGATACTTCAGACTGAGGTCTTCCAGTTCGCTCTTCAGTTTGTAGAGTCCCAGTTTGTGGGCGAGTGGGGCATAGAGGTAGCTTGCCTCTTCGCTTACTTCATGCTTTGCCTCTTCCTGTTTGGTATCGCGAATCTGTCGCATCACGTTCACGCGGTCGGCAATCATGATGAGGATGACGCGCATATCCTCAGAGAATGAGATAAGCAGATTTCTGAAGTTCTCGCTCTCGATGATAGGGTTGCGCTTGTATAAATCGTGGATGCGAAGCAGACCACTGATAATGTGGGCTACGCTATCTCCGTATTTCTTCTGTATCTCTTCGATGGTCTGATAGCCATCGATGACGCTGGTCTGCATCAGGATGGCGATGATGCCATCTCGTTTCAGACCTATCTCGTTTACTGCGATTTCTGCGGTTTGCAGGGCAGCGAGTATTGGATTCATACCGAAGACATTGCGCTTAATCTGATGGTTGATGAAGGCATGCTGTATGTCTTCACGCAGATGCTGCTCGTCGCCTGGCTTGAATGTGTCGCCCACGGCGGTTCTCAGGTGCTCCAGGATTTGGAGTGTCTGTTCCTTTTCTTCGGATGTGAATTTAAAAGGTGTTTCGTTCATTGTCG
>CATXJC010000001.1 GCA_958369755.1 uncultured Prevotella sp. | reverse complement strand
GGGCATTTTTTACCCTTAGAAGAGGGGGTAAAACATCTTCCTAACCCCCATATTTGCATTTTATCTTCTAAAACGCAAAAAAAACTGCGGATTATCGCATCATTTCCGTTACTATTTTCTGTAGTAAGGATATTATACATACATATATATATAAACACTCCCTTTAATCGTTGTAGGAGATGATATAACGACATTTTAGTATCTTGTTTTTTTTCTTTACAAAACAACAAAAAAGCCCTATAAAAGAACGCAAACTCACATCCACGTTATTTGGTATATTTGGGGCTCTTATCTCCAAATTTTGCAAGAAATCAGAGTAAATTGAGCCCCAAATATACCTTTCCTCATCGTTTTCAGTACCTATTTATATTATATATGGTACTTATTCTGGTAGTGGCGCTTGGATTTAACAGGGGCTCCATGGAAGGAACCGCTGCCCATACCGCTGCCACGAAAACTCTCATGGAAGCCTGAACCACCGCTATATTCGCCCCAGCGAGCTCTGATTCTATCTACATAATTAACCGTCTCCGTGCCTCGCATATAACCGTATTTCACTACCGGATCTGTGTAATAAGCCGGTTGAGAAAGGCGCAGAATATAATCGCGAATTACGCCCCAATTGTGCGGATTCTGACCATGTTTGCGAGCCAGCGACATCGCATCTCTGATGTGGAAATAGCCACCATTATAAGAAGCCAGGGCGAAAAGCATGCGCTGCGACGGGTCGCCTACGTCAGAGAAATGCCCCTGCAGTTCCGCCATATATCTGGCTGCCGCAGCCACATTCGCCTCAGGTTCATGAATCATGCTCATCGGCAAACCCAGATGGGCAGCCGTGCCTGGCATAATCTGCATCAGTCCGCAAGCTCCAGCCCATGACTTCGCATTCGGGTCGAAACAGCTCTCCTGATAACATTGGGCAGCCATCAGACGCCAGTCCATGCGAGCCGTTCCGCTATAGCGCTGGAAGAGGTGGTCGTAGCGGGAAATAACGCCCTTAGAACGGTTCAGGAATGGTGAATAAACGTGGCGGCGCACGCTGGCAGAAGAAAGCAGCCACGATTCTTCCTGCTTGACCTGAGCAATCAGCTTAGGCTTAAACCAGCCGTTCAGGGTGTCGGCAAGACTCTTGTTACCGTTCTGCACAGCCCATTGGGTACGGGTGCTGTCGGGCGTAACACCACAGAACAGCAGGTTGCCTCTGGTCTGTTTTCGGGGTAGGGGCACGGCAATCACATCGCCTTCTCCCTTCTCCAGTTTGCGTACCATTTCAGCCGTATCCTTACATTCTTCTACGCGTAACGACACGCCGATCTGCTGGGCAAACTTCTCGCAGAGCAGATATTGCAGTCCCATTCCGTGGCTGTGGTAATCATAATAGGTAGTAGGGCCGTTAACGGTAAGCATGATGAGCTCACCATTGGCCTGAATATCTTCGAGCGAAAGCCCTTTGTTGGTTGAAGCAGGTTTCTTTTCATCGCCTTCAGCCCCATCAGAGTTGTCCGCATACTCCATTTCGCCTACGGGAGTTCCCCATGGCGTAAGCTCCTGCTGCGGTTTCTTGTCGGCACAGGCAGCGAGCAAAAATAGTGCATATAATGCGTATAAATATCCTTTATTCTTCATTTCAGCTGCAAAAGTACGAAATATTTTGCACATAAGTGAGAAATTATTTGTTTATTCTAATAAAAATATGTACTTTTGCAATGTTTTTCAAACAAAATATAGAAATATGTTACGAATAGCAGTACAAAGTAAGGGTCGTCTTTTCGACGACACCATGAATCTTTTAGCAGAGGCTGACATCAAAGTAAGCGCCTCTAAACGCACCCTTCTGGTGCAGTCAAGCAACTTTCCTCTCGAAGTTCTCTACCTTCGTGATGATGATATTCCTCAGAGCGTAGCTTCTGGTGTGGCAGATATCGGAATCGTGGGCGAGAACGAGTTTGTTGAGCGTGGAGAGAATGCGCAGATTATTGACCGTCTGGGTTTCAGCAAGTGCCGCCTGAGCCTCGCCATTCCTAAGAAGATTGATTATCCGGGATTGCAATGGTTCAACGGCAAGAAGATTGCTACTTCTTACCCTAACATCCTGCGCAAGTTTATGAAGAAGAATAATATCAATGCCGACATCCATGTCATTACGGGTTCTGTAGAAATCAGTCCGGGCATCGGTTTGGCTGACGGTATTTTCGATATTGTAAGTTCAGGTTCTACTCTGGTCAGCAACAATCTTGCTGAGGTTGAGGTGGTGATGAAGAGCGAGGCTCTGCTCATCGGCAACTGGAACATGGACGAGGAGAAGCATGAGATTCTGAACGAGATGCTGTTCCGCTTCGAGGCTGTACGTTCTGCACAGGACAAGAAGTACGTGATGATGAATGCTCCTAAGGAAAAGATTCAGGAGATTACAGAAGTATTGCCAGGCATCAAGAGTCCTACGATTATCCCATTGGCTGATGAGGAATGGTGCTCTATCCACACCGTGCTCGACGAGAAGCGTTTCTGGGAAATCATAGGCAAGTTGAAGGAACTCGGTGCACAGGGCATCCTGGTAACACCAATCGAAAAGATGATATTATAATAATGTGTAGTGTTTAATGTGTAATGTTTATTTAGAGACATTATGCGTTAAAAACCAAACATTAAACATTAATAATTAAATATTAATAATAGGAATGAAGGTAATAAAGTATCCTGCAAAGGAGGAATGGAGCGAGATTGTAAAACGCCCACACCTGGATGTTTCGCAGCTGAATGCGACCGTACAAGGTGTACTCGACGATGTGAAAAACCATGGCGACGAAGCCGTGAAGCGTTACGAGGAGAAGTTTGATCATGCCCATCTCGATTCTTTGGCTGTGACTGAAGCTGAAATCGAAGAGGCAGAGAATTTGGTTTCTCAAGAACTGAAAGACGCTTTGCACCTCGCCCATCATAACATTGCCGCATTCCATCATAGCCAGAAGTTTGATGGTGTAAAGGTTGAAACTTGCCCTGGTGTAACCTGCTGGCAGAAGAGTGTGGCTATAGAGAAGGTGGGATTGTATATCCCGGGAGGTACTGCTCCTCTCTTTAGCACCGTTCTGATGCTGGCTACTCCTGCCAAGATTGCGGGATGTAAAGAAATAGTACTGTGTACTCCTCCTAATAAAGAGGGCAAGGTGAACCCGGCTATCCTCATGGCGGCAAAGATTGCGGGCGTAAGCAAGATCTTTAAGGCGGGTGGCGTTCAGGCTATCGGAGCCATGGCTTACGGTACGGAGAGCGTGCCTAAGGTTTATAAGATTTTCGGTCCTGGCAACCAGTTTGTCATGGCTGCCAAGCAGCAGGTTTCCCTGCACGATGTGGCTATAGACATGCCTGCCGGTCCGTCTGAAGTTTGTCTTATTGCCGACGAAACAGCCAACCCTGTGTTTGCTGCTGCCGACCTGTTGTCGCAGGCTGAACATGGTTTCGATTCTCAGGTTTTCTTCATTACTACATCTGAAAAGGTGTTGGATGATGTAAAGAATGAAGTTGAAGTGCAACTTGAGCGTTTGCCACGTAAGGAGATGGCACAGACCTCGTTAGACAACTCTAAGTTTATCCTTGTGAAGACCGAAAAAGAGGCAATCGACCTCTGTAATACTTATGCGCCGGAGCATCTGATTATCGCCACAGCCGATTACGAGCAGCTGGCAGAAAAGGTTGTGAATGCAGGTAGTGTATTCCTCGGAAACTATGCGTGCGAAAGTGCAGGCGACTATGCAAGCGGTACGAACCATACCTTGCCAACCCATGGTTATGCTTTGGCTTACAACGGAGTGAACCTGGACAGCTATAATCGCAAAATCACCTTCCAGCATCTTACAGAAGAAGGTATTCGTAACATTGGAAATGCTGTAGTGACCATGGCGGAAAATGAGCAATTGGAAGCTCATGCCAATGCGATGAGACTGAGAGTGAACAGTTTGAAACAATAGGGTGAAACGGGAAGTTGTAAAAATACTTCTTTATAGCTTTTGAAAGAAAAATGAAAGAATTGAAAGATTTGTGCCGAGAGAACATCTGGAATCTGGCACCTTACAGTTGCGCCCGTACGGAGTTTGCAGGCAGAAATGCCCGCGTCTTCCTCGACGCCAACGAAAATCCATATAATGACCCTTACAATCGCTATCCTGATCCGCTGCAGGTTGAACTGAAGAAGCAGATCAGCAAGATTAAGGGTGTGGCTGAAGAGAAAATCTTCCTGGGCAACGGTTCCGACGAGGCCATCGATTTGGTTTACCGTGTATTCTGCCGCCCGGGCAAGGATAATGTAGTGGCGATTGCACCTACTTACGGAATGTATGAAGTATGCGCAGACATCAACGATGTGGAATATCGTTCTGTATTGCTTGATGAAAATTATCAGATTTCTGCCGGAAAACTCCTGGCAGCCTGCGATGAACAGACAAAGGTTATCTGGATCTGCAGTCCGAACAATCCTACGGGCAATCACATCAACCGCGAGGCAATCGTAGAGGTGTTGCAGAAATTCCAGGGTATTGTCATTATCGACGAAGCCTACGCCGATTTCTCTTCGGAGCGCACATTCCGTAGCGTACTCGACAGATTTCCCAACATGATTGTGCTCAACACCATGAGTAAGGCATGGGGCTGTGCAGCCCTCCGTCTGGGAATGGCTTTTGCGAGCAAGGAGATTGTTGACATATTCAATAAGGTGAAATATCCTTATAACGTCAATCTGCTTACTCAGGAGCATGCGCTGGAAGTGATGAAGAATCCGCTGAAGGTTGACGAATGGGTGAAGAACATCCTACAGGAGCGTTCTAAGGTAATGGCTGCATTCCTGGATTTGCCTATCTGCGAGAAGGTTTATCCTACTGATGCAAACTTCTTCCTGGCTAAAATGACCGACGCCAACGCCATCTATAATTATCTGGTGGCACAAGGCATTATCGTAAGAAACCGCAACAAGGTTCAGTTGTGTGGCAACTGTCTGAGAATTACGATAGGAAACAAGAGCGAGAATGCTGAATTACTTGGTGCTTTGAGACAGTACTAAATTATTTTGGGTAAGTTAAGTATATAATATGAGAGGGTGAGTCATAAATATATGATTCACCCTCTTTTTAGCATTTATCTTCTTCTGCCTCTACCTTCATTTCTTCCTTGATTTCCACGACCTTGATTTCCACGACCGCCGCGTTCGTTCTTATCCCCGCTGTTGTAGCGGTTCTTGCGGTTATGGTTGTCGTTGTCGAAATTAGGGTTGAAGCTCTTTTTCTTCTTGTCCTTGAAGAAGCCGGCACCCAGGTCTTTCTGATTTCTCAGCTCGGCTCTGGCCGCTGCTACGGCATCACGGATGTTGGCATTCGAAGGCTTACCTGATTTTAGAGATTTTCCGTTATTCAGGTATTTCTCCTCATCATAGCAACCCACATTGCCATATCCCTTTGGGGCAAAGCGGTCAGAAGCATTTCTGCCACGGCTTTTTCCTGCATTTGGTTCAGAAGCATTTCTGCCAGCCCCACGCTTGCCTTTAGCACCTTTTCCTACACCTGGATTATCGTATGTAGAGCCTATCGCCTTATCGTCATAATGCGTCTTCTTACCCTTGAAACTGCCACCCATACTCTTCCTGTCGTAGAGTTTGTCGATGAGGTCGGCTCTGCCTATCCGGCGAAGTTCACTCTCGATGGCGCGGCGCTCTTCAGGCTTGTACCAGAAGAAGAACATGCGCTGGGCAAGCTTCTCTTTCTGGGTCTTGGCGCTGAAGACTGGCTCCAGGGTGTAAGGATCGTATCCCGTATACCAGGTCTCGGTAGAAATGGTCATAGGAGTAGGGGTGAAATCCTGCACCTGCTCCAGATGGAAGTCCAGTCCCTTCGTAATGACGGCAAGTTCGGCCATGTCTTCTTCATGACAGCCCGGATGCGAACTGATGAAGTAAGGAATGATCTGCTGGTTCAGACCTTCTTCCTTGTTGATCTTGTCGAAGATGCGCTTGAACTCGTAGAAGAGGTCGAACGATGGCTTGCGCATGAACTTCAAGACCTCCGGACTCGTATGTTCGGGAGCCACCTTCAATCGGCCGCTCACGTGCTTGGTAATCAGTTCGCGCGTGTATTCTCTAGCCGCCTGATTCACCTTTTCGTCCTTGCTCTTATGCAGCAGAAGGTCGTAACGCACACCACTACCAATGAAGCTCTTCTTGATTCCCGGCAAAGCATCTACAGCATGATAAATCTCCAGAAGCTTGCTGTGGTCGGTATTGAGGTTCGGACAAATCTGAGGGTTTACACACGACGGACGCTTGCAAACTTCGCAGGCTTTCTGATTTTTGCCGTGCATTCCGTACATATTGGCAGAAGGACCGCCCAAATCGCTCAGATAGCCCTTAAAATCAGGCATCTGGATGATTTTCTTCACCTCCTTCAGAATGCTCTCCTTGCTGCGGCAAACCACGAATTTTCCCTGATGGGCAGAAATGGTGCAGAAAGAACAGCCGCCGAAACAGCCGCGATGAAGGTTCACGGAGAACTTGATCATCTCGTAGGCAGGAATGGTCTTGCCCTTGTATTTAGGATGAGGCAAACGCGTATAAGGCAGGTCGAAAGCCGCATCCAGTTCCGCGGTAGTCATCAGCGGGAAAGGCGGATTCACCACTACATATTTGCCGTCAACTTCCTGAATCATGCGCTGAGCATGCATCTTGTTGGCTTCTTCCTCCAGATGGCGCACGTTCTCAGCCTGTCCCTTCTTGTTGTGGAGACATTCTTCGTGGCTGTGGAGGATGATGTCGTCGTCCTTGAAACCGCCCGGAATCTCACTTTCCTTGCAGTAGAAAACCACCTGCGGCATTTCGTGGATCTGGCTAAGCGTCTTGCCTTCTGCAAAGGCATTGGCCAGTTCAACGATAGAACGTTCGCCCATTCCGTAGAGAATAAGGTCGGCGCCCGAATCGCAGAGAATGCACTTGCGGAGCTCGTCTTTCCAATAGTCGTAGTGGCTGATGCGGCGCAACGAAGCCTCAATACCGCCTAGTGCTACAGGTACGTCGGGAAAGAGTTTCTTCAGTATCTGTGTATAGACGATAGATGGATAGTCGGGGCGCATGTCGTGGCGGGAGTCGGGACTGAAAGCGTCCTCGCTACGCATACGGCGGTTGGCCGTGTAGCGGTTCACCATCGAGTCCATGGCACCCGGAGAAACACCAAAGAAGAGGCGAGGGCGACCGAGTTTCTTGAAGTCTCGGAAATCACCGTGCCAGTCGGGCTGGGGAACGATGGCTACCCGATAGCCGTTGGCTTCCAGCATTCGTCCGAGGATGGCAGGACCGAAGGATGGGTGGTCAACGTAAGCATCTCCTGAAAAGAGGATGACGTCGAGTTCGTCCCATCCGCGCAACTCGCATTCTTTCTTGGTGGTAGGTAAGAAATCTGTTAACTTATAATCCATTCAATATTTTTTAATCATTTACTGCGTCTGGTTCTGCATCAGCTGCAGCCTCAGCCTGCTTCTTGTCTTTCCAGTCTACGTAGAGCAGAACGAGGTTGTGAAGACCGAGCGCCTTCATGTTCTGATTGTAGATGACGTCGAGACAGAGATCGAGCAACTCCTTATCCTTGATGTCGCTGCTCTCGAGGAGTGAACGCACATTAAGTTTCAGTTTATCGAGCACTTCCTCGTCGATAATGCCGTTGCTGTCTACGAGGTTGCGGAGTAACTGATACTTTTCGATGGTCTCTAAATGCTGGTCGCTCACTTCGATAGAGCGAGTGCCAGACTGGTTGGCTTGAATCTTATACATAAGCTTAAAATTTTTTATCTGTTTTACTTTTAATTTAATCTGTCAGAAATTTGAGAATGCCGAGCAACACGCTGGTGCGGGTTCTTTCGTCGATGATGCATTCCAGCGGGAATCCCATGACGAAGCTGCGGTAAGTAGTGCTCTTGTAGGCAACCGCCGCACTCGTTCCCGTATCGTATTGCATCGCCGTGAAGGCGTAATTGCCAACCGGTTTCAATATCTCTGGATGGGTTGCCGCATAATGCTGGGCATTCAGCTCGTTATAATAGCTGAACTGCAGACCTAAACCCTTGACGTTAGGCGAAGTGTAGACAATACTGTCTCGTTCTGTTACGGTTGAATCTTCGGGATTGATGTCCCTGGTGATGGCCGTAGAACCTGTAGGCTCATAGCTGAGTTTCAGAATATCGCTCAGGAACGCCTGTTCCTCTTCAGTCTGCATGTCGCTTCCGGTGTAAGAACCGCTTATCAGGATTCTGCCGCCTTGGCTGGCGTATTGCCTGATGCTGTTCTGCAGGGCAGGCGTGAACGACTTGAAGTAGGCGTGAGTATAGCCGTCATGGCGCTCCAGTCCGTTGATGAGGTCAACTGCCTGATAGTTCTTCATCTGAACCCTGCCGCTGGCGATGACTTCGCTCGAACAGCTGGAAATATTATATTTGCCCGAAGCCGCAATACTTGTAGCATGCGCCTGAACGTAGTTGAAGTCGTTGCCTGCCACAAACTTGCCAATCATTTCGTTGCCGCTGAAACCGAGTCCGAAACTGGTTTCGTTGCCCATTCTGCTTCTGTCGAACACCTGTTGCTTGCCGCTCCATCCCGCCGTCAGTCCGTAGCTTACGCCCGGATCCTGATTGAGGTCGAATCCCTGCTTTTCCTCATCGTCCACGACCTGCGGAGAGGCAAGGCGATGGAAATTGTTTACGATGAGCACAGACTTGCTGGCAGCAGGATTATAGAGCACAGAGAGGGTTTCGGTGGTGAAACTTTCTCCTCCGGCATTAACCGCAGCCACCTTAAAATGGTAAAGCTTGCCCGGTTCCAGCTGCATCTGGCAGCGGGTGGTGTTCACGATGGTTCCGTTGTCAAAACCGCCTTGTCCCTCAGCCTTATAAATAATGTAAGAAGTAGGGCGGGCAGATGGTTCCGTCTTGTCCAGCTGGGCTGTCCATGAAAGTAGGGCAACACCTTGGTTCTGCGTAACGCTGAAGTTCTGCGGAGCCAGCGGCTGGACCACGTATCGGGTTCCATGATTGCTGTTTACGAATCGCAGGATAGTTTTGTAGATGGAGCGTGCGATATAGAATTTTCCGAGCGGATCCTGAGCAATTCTCATGTCAGGGAAATTCTGATGCGAAAGCATTTCGAGAATAGCCGACGGAACTTCCGGCAGACGGGTTTCAGAATAGTTTCTGTCCCATAGGTAGCGTTTGCCGAATTCTCCGAACTGAGCCGTGAGATCCGTAACGAGATTATCGCGCAAAGCCCTGGCGAAATCCTTGGATGTGAATCTTGAGATTCCGCTGTTCAGTATTCCGTCGTTATAATCTGTGGTGCAGATAGCAAGGGCTCCAAAGGTAGATTTTCCGTCCTTATTGTAACCCGCATCACTATGAAGTGCCAGCGAGAGTTCTATAGGCACGTGCTTGCCATTTTTGGCAGGCATGTAAACCGAACCGCCGCCCAGCCAATTGGTCATCAGCGAACGGGTGTTGATGTCGTCGGCGTAATCATTTTCTCCCTTTCTGCCTCCATAAACCTTATAAGGAGCACCAGCCCATTGGGCATAGTATCTGGCTCCTTCCAGGCAACGGGGCAATCCGCTGGTGTAACCGCCACGCTCTATGTTTCCCATGCCACCGCCAAAGCGGACAGCATCTGTAGTTACTACTCCACGGCGAGAAGCCTTGTTGGTGCAGACCACGCGGTTGAACTCGTTGCAGCCCTTGTCGAAATCGAAGGTGCCCAGGTAAACCCAGGTGCCTCCGCCCATGCGCTGGTTAACGGAAAACTCCGTGGCTTCGCCCTTGTGATAAACGATGTATCTTGCATCGCTCACGCTCTTGGGTAGCGACTGGTAACTTACGTAGACTGCATATTTGCCGGCTTCCTTGAAACGGGGCTGGTAGCTTACCTGGCTGGTTTTCTTGCGCTTGGTAGCCTTCGCCTGTCTCACGGTTCCCATGCGGAACGGATTTTCCCCATCTTTCAGTCGGTAGCGGTTGGCAAAACCGAGCGAATCGCAGTTTTTCCATCGCTTACCCGCCTCCTTTTCGAAATAATAAACCGACTTGACAGCATCATCATTATCGATGACGATTTCGTTCGTCTGCCAGTCTCTTTCACGGGGTGTGAAGACGATGGCTCCCGCATTCTGGAGCATCGGGATGAGGTAGGGCACTACGATGGTTTGGGTAAAGAGATCTTCGTTTGTGCAAAACAGGTTAGGGCGTTGCCATTTCCATACATCTCTGTCGGCATAATAATACCGTCCGTGCGAGGCCCATAGCGAAAGGTGCCTGTTCTGTAGTCCTGCCGTAACGAAATAAGGGCGGGAAACATTAAACACCCATGGGTCACCATCATAATCTATGCCTTGCCATGCGCCGCTGTTAGCCTCGTCGTAGATAGGAAAAAACGATTTGCCGTTAGCCTGAAGCGAAGCTCCAGCGGCTAACAGCAAACTGCTTATCAAACAATATGTTATGTTTTGGTGTTTCACTATACGAATACTCCTTCTTTAATAGCTGACTAAACCGTTATCTTCTAACGTTTAATCAATATTTCCGATTGTGAACTTCTCCGGTTTCTTTCCTTTGAAATCCTTGAAGTACAACTTGATTTCACGCATGTCTTTGTCAACATCTCCTGACGGGATAATCTGCCTGGTGCATTGGATGACCTTCTTCTCATAGTCAAGCCCATAGAGATGGATAGGCAGATGCGCCTTGAGGGCTATGAAATAGAATCCCCTTTTCCATTCCGGGTTGAGCGAGCGGGTACCTTCGGGCGTAATGCACAGTCCGAAAGCCTTGCGCTTATCCGCTTCTGCAGCCAGATTATCCGTCATGCTGGTATGTTTGCTTCTCCACACAGGAATACCTCCCATCTTTCTGAAGATAGGACCTAGCGGCCAGAAGAACCATTCCTTTTTCATGAGGAAATTACATTTGATTCCCTCAGCATGGGCAAAGAGCTGGCCCAGTATCAGGTCCCAGTTGCTGGTGTGCGGAGCCATGCAGATAATATACTTTTCAGGAAGCTCCTGGGTGATGATTTTCTTATAGCCCAAGCGCTTATACAATATCCATTGACAAATTCCTTTTACCATATATATAAATAGGTGTATTTTCTGATTCTGATGATGAAAGGATTATGCCAGGTTTGAAATCTGGTCGATGATTTCGCTCATCTGCTTGTTGAAGTCGCTTATGAGCTTTTTATAATATTCACCCTTCTTGATTCCCGGTTCCGGGTGAGACACGCGGCTGATGTAATCGCCGTTGATCATGACGATAGCTGAAAGAATGCCATCCACATCTTCCTGTGTAGGCTTACCATTATACAAAGATGCAGCTACTGTTTCGGCGAAAAGTTCGCTTGTAATGTAGTTGATCGTGCGCTTTAAATCTCTTTTATTAGCCATAATTCTTTTCTCCTAATTAATGAATAATTAAAAATATCGCTCAAAGATAATCATTTTCTTTGAAATAACATCATTTTTTGGGAAAAAATGTATCTATTAACGCATTTTTAGCATTTTTCTTTCCGTATCTCGCAGAAAAGAGTTATTTTTGCAGATGTTTTTGAAGTTTCAACTAATTAAAATAAAAACGAATTATGGAAAAAAGTGCATTGCAGATTGCAAGAGCTGCTTATCAGCCAAAATTGCCTAAGGCTCTCCAGGGCCCAGTAAAGGCAGTTGAAGGTGCAGCAACACAGTCAGTAGGTAATCAGGATGAAATCAAGGCGTTGTTCCCTAACACTTATGGAATGCCTGTTATTACATTCGAGGCAGGTGAGGCTAAGGAACTTCCTGCTTTCAACGTAGGTGTTATCCTCTCTGGTGGTCAGGCTCCTGGCGGTCACAACGTGATTTCTGGTCTCTTCGACGGTGTGAAGTCTCTCAACCCAGCTAACAAGCTCTATGGTTTCATCCTCGGTCCTGGTGGTCTCGTTGACCATAAGTACATGGAGATTACTTCTGAACTCATGGACGAATACCGCAATACTGGTGGTTTCGACATCATCGGTTCCGGTCGTACCAAGCTTGAGAAGGAAGACCAGTTTGAGAAGGGTATTGAGATTCTTCGTGAACTCGGCATCAAGGCACTTGTCATCATCGGTGGTGACGACTCAAATACCAACGCTTGCGTTCTCGCAGAATACTATGCTGCCAAGAAGTATGGCGTACAGGTAATCGGTTGCCCTAAGACTATCGACGGCGACTTGAAGAACGAGCAGATTGAGACTTCTTTCGGTTTCGATACAGCCTGCAAGACATATTCTGAGCTCATCGGTAACATCGAGCGCGACTGTAACTCAGCACGTAAGTACTGGCACTTCATCAAGCTGATGGGTCGTTCAGCATCTCACATCGCTCTTGAGTGCGCTCTCCAGACTCAGCCAAACATCTGCTTGATTTCTGAGGAGGTAGAGGCTAAGGAAATGTCACTCGATGATGTGGTTACTTATATTGCAACTGCAGTAGCTAACCGTGCTGCTGAGGGCAACAACTTCGGTACTGTTCTCATCCCTGAGGGCTTGATCGAGTTCATCCCAGCTATCAAGAAGCTTATCGCAGAATTGAACGAGGTTCTTACAGACCCTGCAACAGGCGAGAGCCGTGAGTTTGCAAGTGCTGAGGAGCAGATTGCATTCGTTAAGGGTGCCATCGCTAAGGACAACCTCGCAGTATTGGAGTCTTTGCCAGCTGACGTAGCTCGCCAGCTTTGCCTCGACCGCGACCCTCACGGAAACGTACAGGTTTCTCTCATCGAGACAGAGAAGTTGCTTTCTCGCATGGTAGCTGAGAAGTTGGCTGCATGGAAGAAGGAAGGCAAGTTTGTTGGTAAGTTCTCTGCACAGCACCACTTCTTCGGTTACGAGGGACGTTGCGCAGCTCCTTCTAACTACGATGCTGACTACTGCTACTCACTCGGTTACAACGCTTCACGCCTCATCGCTAACGGCAAGACCGGTTACATGTCAATCATCAAGAACACAACAGCTCCTGCAGCAGAGTGGATTGCAGGTGGTGTGCCAATCACTATGATGATGAACATCGAGCGTCGTAATGGTGCTAACAAGCCAGTTATCCGCAAGGCTCTCGTTGAGCTGGATGGCGCTCCATTCAAGTTCTTCGCTTCTAAGCGCGATGAGTGGGCTAAGGAAACAGCTTACGTTTATCCAGGTCCTATCCAGTACTGGGGTCCTTCTGAGGTTTGCGACCAGACCACAAAGACTCTCCAGTTGGAGCAGGCTAAGTAAAAAATAGAATAAATATTTTTTTATATGTCAACAAGACGAACGGCTTCTTCACAGAAAAAGAGTGCCATGGCGAGAAAGAAAACTCCTCGGCGTGGCGGCTCCCGTGGTAGAAGGCGTTCGTCTTCTTTTTTGCAACGCTATCCCCGTTGGGCGTGGTGGATAGGCGGAACGGCGGTTATCGTGCTCTATGTCTTTCTGTTCTATCATTTCTTTGTAGGTCCTACTGGTTTCCGATGGCGTGCGCTTTATGGCGATGCTGAATATCCTGAAGGTTTCGAAATTCATGGAATCGACATTTCGCATTATCAGGGCAAGATAGACTGGGAACAGCTCAAGAATGCGATGATCAAGGGTTGTCCTGTGCGCTTCGTCATCATCAAGAGTACGGAAGGTTCTTCACGGCTCGATGAGAATTTCCGCGAGAACTTTAATCAGGCTCGCGATTTCGGTTTCATTCGGGGTGTTTATCATTTCTGGAGCAATAAGTCGACAGCCCGAGAACAGGCTTATTATTTCCTAGACCAGGTTCATCTTACGGATGGCGATTTGCCTCCGGTACTGGATATAGAACATAAGCCGGCAGATAAGAGTGTGGAGGATTTCCAGCGTGATGTGCTTACCTGGCTGCATATTGTAGAGGATAAGTATCATGTTAAACCTATCATCTACACCTATTATAAATTCAAGGAGCAATATCTGAGTGCGCCTGTCTTCGAAGATTATCCTTACTGGATAGCCCACTATTATGTTGACAAGGTTCAGTATAAGGGCAAATGGAAGTTCTGGCAGCATACGGATGTGGGCAAGTTGCCGGGCATTAAAGGCTACGTAGATTTCAATATTTACAACGGCAGTTATTATGAGCTCAAGCAGCTCTGCATAGGAAGCAATAATAATGAGAAGAAATTCATGGAATAAAGGTTGGACTTTTGGCAATATGCGAAAATCCAACCTTTATTCGTATGTTTTAATCTGATATTTCTGATTTCAGATTTTTCGTTCTGAATGTTTAGAATCAGAAAAGAATCTTTATGAACCTAAAACAAGGCAGGCCCAATTGTTGTCAATCTGTCTGTTTATTTCATGCATTCCCAGTTCTTCTGCTTTCTCCAGGAGTACAGGAATATCTTCTTCGTAGAAGCCGCTCAGAACCAGGGTTCCGCCGATGTTCATCACGCTACGGAAAGCGCGCATGTCGTTGAGCAGAATGTTGCGGTTGATGTTGGCTAGAACCAGGTCGAAAACGCCGCTGATATGGTTGATTACCTGACTGTTGCCAAAGAGTACTTCCATGTTAGTTACGCCGTTGAGCACGGCATTATGCTTGGCATTTTCCACGCTCCACTCGTCAATATCGTAGCCTACCACGTCTTTCGCTCCGAGTTTTGAGCAGGTGAGGGCAAGGATTCCCGTACCCGTTCCGCAATCCAGGATGCGCTTGGTCTTTACAGGCATGTGAAGCAGCTGCGAAATGATCATGCGTGTGGTTTCGTGGTTTCCTGTTCCGAACGCCAGTTTCGCCTCAATACCAATTTCTATCATGTCGGGTCTGTTGCTCGTATCGGGATAGAGTTCGGGATGTTTCGCATCGTAAATCACCACCTGGTTGTCCACATAAATTGGTTCGAATCCCTGTTCTTCCCATTCCTGGTTCCAATCCTTGTCTTCTGCATCTTTCACCTCGTAGGTAATTTTCGTATCCCCGATAGGGAAATCAGCAATATAGGCATCCAGTATCTCCTTGTCGAAGAGTTCTTTCTGCACATACGCTTCCAGTCCGGTTTCTGTTTCTTCAAAAGATTCAAATCCGGCTTCGGCTGCACCATCGGCAAGCAGATCCTGAGAGGCCTGCATCAAGTCGGCAGTCGTTTCAATAGTGAATGTTGCTACTAAATATTTCATATTTAATTTGTATTAATTTCTTGTCTAAAAACGCCTTCGAATGTTCAAAAAAGCTAGATTTGTTTTAAATCTTCTGCAAAATTATAAAAAAATAGGGGAAAACCTACAATTATTTAGGGAAATTCTGTATTTTTGCATAAAGATAAGCAATATTTTTGCATCCAGATTATTATATAATCAGAAAAGGGCTCTTTCTGGAGTATTTTTCCTGATGGTTTATGATGGATCTGGAAAGAGAAAAATGAAAAAAATAAATAGGAGAACAGAATATGAAAAGAAAGTATCTTCTTGCAGTCCTTATCGCAGCTGCGATGCCACTCACTTCGATGGCACAGGACGATGACCTCTACTTCAATCCGAAGAAGGAGGCCAAGGAAAAGGCTGAAAGACGGGCTCTGCTCCAGCGCCAGTATGCTGAACAGCGGGCACGTAGAGATAGTGTTTATCGGCTGTTTTGGAGCGGAAGCGACCGTTCGGTAGATGAATACAATCGAGGCGGCAGAATCTTCAGCCATTATGAGAATGTAGGGAAAGATTCCCTGGGCAACGACATTATCCAGTTCCATGTGGGCAAGGGTGTGGCGCCAGACAGCATTTATGATGATGCTTACTTCGCCCAGAAGTATGCTGACAGGGATGAGGATTTCGTACGCACACGCGAGATGAGCCGATGGGACGGATTCTATGATCCGTGGTTCTACGATTATTATGGTTACGGTCCTTACTACTGGCGCAGCCGCATGTGGGGCTGGCACAATCCTTGGCGCTACGGCTATTATGCCGGCTGGTATGATCCTTGGTTCGACCCTTGGTACGATCCTTGGTATTATGGCTACTGCGGCTGGTATGGTGGCTGGTATGACCCTTGGTATTATGGCTGGGGCGGCTACTACAATCCTTGGTATTGGGGCGGTCCGGTAATCGGACATGTTAGCTATGGTGGATTTGCTGGCAACATTCGCTATAACAACCCAGGTCGTATTGATGGTTCTAATCACCAGTATACAGGTGTTGGCGGTAATAACCGTAATACTTATTCACGCCGTAGTGGTTCTAACCGTAGCTTTGGCCAGCGTCAGAATACTGGCAACTTTAATAATAACTCTTCTTGGGGTAGTCGTAGTAATTCTGGCTTTAGTAACAGTAGCGGTAATTTCGGAGGTGGCAGCTTCAGCGGTGGCGGCCGTTCCGGTGGCGGTAGCTTCGGAGGCGGCGGTGGTCACTCTGGTGGCGGCAGCTTCGGAGGAAGAAGATAAATTGATAATAACAATTAGTATTTAAGATTATGAATAATTTAAAACATATATTCTTTGCCAGTATGCTCATGGCTAGCATGACTGCTGCTGCGCAAGAAACCTATCAGGACGCTAAGTTGGCTGCACCCCAGCTTACAGGTACTGCCCGCTATGTGGGTATGGGTGGTGCTATGGAAGCTTTGGGCGCCGATATTTCCACTATCAGCAGTAACCCTGCAGGTATTGGTCTTTTCCGTAAAAGCCAAATAACTCTTACTGCAGGAGTTATCGCCCAGACAGATGCAGAGAATTATACGGAGTATAATGATGCTCGTATTACTTTTAATGGTAAAAAGAGTCATCCTACCTTTGACCAGGTGGGTATCGTATGGAGTCCGAAAAACAAAGGTACCAATTGGCTGAATCTGGCTTTCAATTATCATAAGAGTACCGACTTTGGACAGATTCTGAATGCTGCCGGAGCATTGAAGGATGTTTCTCTTAATAAGATAACCGCAGCTAAGAATTTCAAGGGGTATGCGGGGTGGACCAGTCAGGACGCCAACCTTGGTGGATATAAGGATAATTCCGGAAACTATCAGCCTGGTTTGTTTACTGTTCCTACTGATGGTGGTTTGGCTTATGCTGAGGCTAATAAGTATTTGTTTGGTCAGTATCAGCATGGTTATATTGGCACCTATGATTTCAACATTAGTGGCTCGCTTAATAATCAGGTTTGGCTTGGTTTGACAGTCGGACTTCATGATGTTCATTACAATAGTAATTCTCTTTATTCTGAAGACTTCGTTGATGGCAATATAATGGATTCATTTGAGCAGTTGAAGATTACTGGAACAGGATTTGATGTGAAGGCGGGTGTTATCTTCCGTCCAGTCAAGGATTCTCCTTTCCGTATTGGTGCTTATTTCAATAGCCCTATCTTCTATGATCTCACAGTTAGTGGCGATAATGATATTACTATTTCGGGAAATAATGATCCTGCTACCTATGAGGAAAAAGATGGAAGTCAGCAGCCTTGTTATGTCAAGGGTAGTAGGGGACAGAGTATAGATTATGATTTCCGGCTTAATACACCATGGAAAGTGGGCGCCAGCTTGGGTCATACTATAGGAAATTATCTGGCACTTGGTGCAACTTATGAATATGCCTGGTACGATCATATGGACAACCGTGTGAAGGATGGTGGTTATTATGATTCCTATTGGGGAGACTATTATGAGAGCAGTAGTAGTGATGAGGCTATGAATCACGATACTCAATTGAACCTGCAAGGTGTAAGTACCTTGAAGTTAGGTGCAGAGATTAAGCCTGTTGACATGTTGGCAATCCGATTAGGTTATAATTATGTATCGCCAATGTACAAGGATAATGCTTTGCGCGATCAGACATTTGACAGTAATGGCGTTTACATCGCTTCTTCTGCTGATTATACCAACTGGAAGGCAACAAACCGTTTTACTTTAGGTGTAGGTTTCAATTACCAGAATTTGGCTATAGATGTGGCTTATCAGTATTCTTCTCAAAAGGGAGATTTCTATCCATTCGAAAGTTTTGAGGATATGGGCTGTTCTGTTAATGCAACCAAGGTTGACAACAAACGCCACCAGTTACTGATGACCATTGGCTATAGGTTCTAAAATGTGAAGGTAGGGGAGTTATTGATTAAATAATGTGAAATCCCGATAAAAAAGCCCACTCATAGAAAAAAAGTTGGGAAAAAGTTTGGCGGTTTCATATAAAAGCCCTATCTTTGCAATCAAGAAATCGGGATGATTTCGTGTCATAGATTAGGTTTTTAGATTAAAGGTGTTATTCACCTTATTTTCTAGGATTAAAAAATATTAGTTTTTTTAGTGGTTAATTTAGTTTTAGTAAGTATGTTTAGGGTCTGTTGTGAAACAGGCCCTATTTTTTTGTGCCTTTACCAAAAAAATCCCCCAACAGGATGGCTTGGAAACCATACCTGTCGGGGGAAGTAATAATCCTAAATAAATCTACCTTGAATAAACTAATCTATTAAAATTTATCCTTCATAAATCTACTTAAATGAACCAATACCGGTCTTATTAACTATAAAATCTTATATTATTTGTTTCTGTAATTATCCAGACCCTTGTTCAGGAAGTCGAGATAAGCACTAACATCTTCTTTGAAACTGAAGGCTGCTGCAAGAGGATTGCCATCGTTGTCAATAGCCACATAGAAAGGCTGGGCATTAGCTCCAAACTTGCTTGCCTGCAGATAACTCCACTTGTCGCCAACGGTTCGCAGGGTGCGCTTCTCGCCATTAAACGTTACCTCCATAGGCTCAGGAAGAGGAGTCTTGTCATCTACATAAAGTGAGATGAGAACATAATCCTTTGTCAGCTTATCGGCAACCGATGGATCGGTCCAGACAGAAGCCTCCATCTTGCGGCAGTTTACACAACCATAACCCGTGAAATCAAGCAATACCGGTTTGCCGGAAGCCTTGGCAGCAGCCATTCCCAACTCATAATCCTTGTAAGCAGGCTCTACGGTCTTGGTGTTGAGGTTGAAGTCCTGTGTATTAATAGGTGGAGCAAATGCGCTCACAGCCTTGCAAGGAGCACCCCAGAGACCTGGAATCATGTAAACCGAGAATGCCAAAGAACAGAGACCCAACATGATGCAGGCTACGGGCATAGGCTTGTTGATGTCGCCCCCGATTGCATCAACTTGGAACTTCAGCTTGCCGATGAGATAGAGACCCAACAGAGCGAAGATGACAATCCAGAGAGAGAGGAATACCTCGCGGTCCATGATGTGCCAGCCGTAAGCCAGATCGGCTACAGAGAGGAACTTCAGAGAGAAGGCAAGCTCGACGAAGCCGAGCACAATCTTGATGGTCTCCATCCACGAACCCGACTTAGGAGCCGACTTCAACCATGATGGGAAGAGGGCGAAGAGGGTGAATGGGAGCGCCAGAGCAAGCGCAAAACCGAACATTCCCACGGTAGGAGCGAGCCAGTCGCCGGATGTAACGGTCTGAACCAGCAGCAAACCGATGATAGGAGCTGTACATGAGAAGCTGACCAATACCAGGGTGAAAGCCATCAGGAAGATAGAAATCATACCCGTGGTGCTGGAAGCCTTGTTGTCTACCGCATTTCCCCAACTGTCAGGCAATTTGATTTCGAACCAACCGAAGAACGAGAAGGCGAAAACGGCAAGCAGGAGGAAGAGGATGATGTTAAAAACGGCACTTGTGCTGAGCGCATTCAGGGTGCTAGGACCTGCGATGGCTGTTACGGCAAGACCCAAAACCAGATAGATGACTACGATGCTCAAACCATAAGTAATCGCATCGCGGATACCTTTCTTCTTATCGTTCTTAGCACGCTTCAGGAAGAAACTTACGGTCATCGGGATGATAGGCCAGATGCAAGGCATGACGAGCGCAAGCAGACCGCCCACGAAACCGATGAAGAAGATATAGAAGAGCGAATGGTTGGCGATGTCGTTAGCTCCGCCAAATGCCTGAAGTTCTTTAATGACCGGTTTCCATAAGTCCTTGACGTTCAGATTTTCCATAGCTGATGCCAAAGCTGCGGAATCTACAGGCTGAGTAGCGCTGTCGGTCTGAGCCAGAGCTGCAACCTTTGCCAGCGAATCGGCCTTCATCTTGGCTGCAAGAGCAGGATCAATCGCCTTTGCGTTCAGAGCATCTTTTGCTCCAGCTGCAGGAGCATCAACGGCTGGCGATTTGCCACTCTGCTTAAAACCAGCCTCGCTTGGTGGCAGACAGTTCTGGTCGTTGCAGGCGCCATACTCCAGATAGGCATCAATATGATAATTTGGTTGGGTAAACTTCACCTTCTGCACAAAGGTAACGCTTCCCTCAAAATAACGGAGTTTCATCTCGAAGAGAGGGTCGAACTTTGCTATTTCTCTGCCGCGTGGCTGAAGTTTTCCTACGAGCTCAGCTCCTTCAAGCTTGTTTACGTTGAACGAAGCTGAAATAGGTCCGTCGCCTCCCAATCCGGTAGAATAGACGTGCCATCCCGGTTGGATTTTTCCGCTAAACACGATTTCGGCCACAGCACTTCCGTCTGTTTTCAGCGAGCTGGTGAACTTCACAGGGTTCATCATCTGCGCCTGGGCCAACATTACTACAAGGAGTAATTGAAAGATTAAAAATACTTTTTTCATTTCTATTTTTGAATTTTATGTTGCAAAGTTACTAAAAACTAATCATATTACGTATTCAAAGGGCTTTAAGGGTACTCGGTTTTAATATTTTTAAGAAAAAATGCTAATTTTCTTTGTTTTACTTGGCTCTTTCGTACTTTTAATGTAATTTTGCGGACGGAAAAAAGCAATCCTAAAATTTGGAAACAGAATAAAATGGCAAAGAAGAAACTATACTTGTTCAGCCTCTTTGTGGCCACGTTGAGTGTGCTGCTCTCTACGGTGGTGATGCATCATCACCACATGGGGCGTATTTGTATGGTTGTAGAACGTTGCCAGCAGGATGGTAATTTCAACGATGAGCATACTGAACATCATGAGAAAGAAGCCGATAGTTGCCGCGTGCATCAGCTGCACCATTTCGTAACCGGCTGCAAGATCATGAAGGGCATTCAGAAACAGCTTTTCGATGGAAACCATCTGCTTTCCATGCTTTCTTCTGAGTATTTGTTTATCCCAACCTCGTCGCTCATTAGCGTGCGTTGGCAGCAGTTTGCAGCCAGCCTTCCTTGCGTAGATGAAACGGTCATCAGTAGACGAGGACCTCCTTCTTTTTGTTGATTTTCTGTAGTTAGAGCAACCAGGATGCAGCTTTTGCAACCGGGTTGCAGGGTAAAGTGCGTACTTTTGCACCCAAGTTTTAATGAAATATCAATTTAAAAGAAGAAAAAATGAAAAGAATTTTGGTGGTTGCCGTTGCGGCAATCTTGGCCTGGTGTGGTTTCACCTTTTTCTCAAACCACGCCGGAGCAGAGGCTCATGCTGCCGGACACGGACATGAGCATGAACATGAAGAGGTGGATTTCGACAACATTCCGCTCTCTCAGAAACAGGTAGATGCTGTAGATTTGAAGATGGGCGAGGCGGTTGACCGTGTGATGGATGCTACGATTGCAGCCAACGGTCAGCTCGTTTTGCGCGCCCAGAACAAGGGCGATGTGGCTTCGCTCATGGGGGGCGTAGTAAAGGCTATCTATGTAAAGGAAGGACAGAATGTGAAGCGCGGACAGGTTGTGGCTCTGGTTGAAAATACCGATGTGGTCAGTCTGCAACGCGAATATTATTCTGCCAGCAAGGAGTGCGAACTGGCACTTGCCGACCTGGAGCGACAGAAACTGCTGAACAGGACAGGAGCTGGCGTCAAGAAGAATGCGCAGCAGGCTGCCAAGGAGTATCATGTGGCCCACGCCAACCTCATCGGCATCGGCAAACAGCTTGCCCAGATGGGCATTTCTACCGCCGCCGTTGCCAGGGGTAAGTTTACCACAGCCTTCCCTTTGCGTGCTCCGATTCCGGGTACGGTTTCGCAGATTACAGCCAGTCTGGGCAGCTTTGTCGATATGCAGACGCCGCTCATGAAGATTCAGAACAACCAGGCTGTAGAGTGCGATCTGAACATTTTTGAGAAAGATCTGCAGAAGGTAAAGCCGGGCGATAAGGTTTATCTCTCGCTTACCAATCAGCCGGGCGTAAAACTCGCAGGTCATGTTTACGGCTTAAACCAATACTTTAACGATAATTCCAAATCTGTTGCTGTTCATGTAAAAATAGATGCGCAGTCTCTTAAAACAAGCGGCGTTCACGGCTCAGCCCGACTCTTCGACGGAATGTATGTAAGCGGCAAGATAGCTATCGGCAGCCAGTCGTGCATCGCTCTTCCTTCCAAGGCCATCGTCAGTACCGACGGCAAGCAGTTTGTCTTCGCTCTGAATGGCAAACCAAAGAAGGGCGAGTACAGTTTCTCCCGCCATGAGGTCATTACGGGCGTTTCGGACGGTACTTATACCGAGGTAAAACTCTGCAAGCACCTGAAGCAGGAAGGAAAGAAGATTGTGACAGAAAACGCGTATTATCTGGCTTCGCTCACGGGCGAGCATGCAGATGAGCATTAATATAAGGTAAGTTTTTTCATCAATAAAGAGCTTTTAAAAGAAAGACAGATTATGTTTCAGAAACTGATTACTTACTCCATCCGCCACAAGCTGGTGGTGGGAGTATTCACGATAGCCCTCATCGTCTGGGGCATCGTTTCGCTCATCCATCTTCCTTTCGATTCTACGCCAGATATTACCGACAATCAGGTTCAGGTCATCACTCAGGCGCCTTCGCTCGGAGCGCAGGAGGTGGAGCAATACGTAACTACTCCGGTAGAAATGGCACTCGCCAACATCCCCGAACTCAAGGAGCGAAGAAGCATCTCGCGAAGCGGACTCTCGGTCATCACCCTCGTCTTTGATGATGATGTAGATATTTACTGGGCACGTTCGCAGGTGAGCCAGATGCTGACCCAGGTGGAGAAAGATTTGCCCAAGAATACGGAAACTGAGATGGGACCGATTGCTACCGGACTGGGCGAGATTTACCATTATACCGTGCGCGCCGAGAAGGGTTACGAGCACAAATATTCGCTAACCCAGCTGCGAACCATCCAGGACTGGATTGTGAGAAAGCAGCTCTCGGGAACCCCGGGCGTAGCGGAAGTGAGCGGCTGGGGAGGCTACGTGAAGCAATACGAAGTGGCCATCAATACGGATAAGCTCAACGCCAGCAATCTTACCGTGAGCGAGGTGTTTGATGCGCTCGAAAAGAATAACGCCAACACGGGCGGAAGTTACATAGAGGAAAACTCTAACCAGTATTTCATCCGCGGCATAGGCGTGGTGAAGAGTCTGGAAGATGTGGCGAACATCGCCGTCAAGACCGTGAACGGTACTCCTGTTAAGATAGGTGATGTGGCGAAGGTTCAGCTGGGTCACGCCACCCGTTTCGGAGCCGTTACCCGAAATGGCGAGGGCGAGGTGGTAGCCGGAATTGCCATCATGCTGAAAGGCGAAAACTTTCAGGAGGTTATCAGGAATGTGAAGTTGCGCATAGAGCAGATTCAGAAATCTCTGCCCGAGGGCGTGGTCATCGAACCGTTTATCGACCGAACCAACCTGGTTGACCGTGTGGAGGGAACCATCGCCCGAAACCTGATTGAGGGCGGACTCATCGTCATCTTCGTGCTAGTTATTTTCCTGGGCAACTGGCGGGCCGGACTGGTTGTGGCGAGTGTCATTCCGCTCAGCATGCTCTTTGCTTTCGGCATGATGAAGACCTTCGGAATCGACGGCAATCTGATGTCGCTCGGAGCCATCGATTTTGGTATGATAGTCGATTCTGCCGTCATTATCGTAGAGGCTGTTGTGGCCCATCTGGGCGTGAAGAGTATAGAGCGGAGAGCGAGAATTTCTTCCGATACTCCCATCCGTTTCTCTCAGGCAGAGATGGATGAGGAGGTTCATGATTCCGCTTCGCGCATCCGCAAGAGTGCGGCATTTGGCGAAATCATCATCATGATAGTTTACATTCCGCTGATGACGCTTGTGGGCATCGAGGGCAAGATGTTCCGTCCGATGGCGCTTACCGTTTTCTTCGCCATCCTGGGTGCCTTCATCCTCTCGCTCACCTATGTTCCGATGGCAAGTGCGCTCTTCCTGAGCAAGAAGGGGCATGTGCGTAAAACCTTCAGCGACAGAATGATAGGGAAATTGCAGGGCTGGTACCGACCGGTTCTGGAATGGGTCTTGGCGCGATATAAGGATGTGATTACCGGCGCCGTTTCGCTCTTCTGCATGAGTGCCGTAGCCTTCCATTTCCTGGGTGGAGAATTCATTCCGAGCCTGGAAGAGGGCGATTTTGCGGTAGAAATGACCATGTCGCAAGGCACGTCGCTCTCGCAGATGGTAGAGAGCTGCTCCAAGGCGGAGAAACTTCTGAAGGCTGAATATCCTGAAATCAAGCAGGTGGTGAGCCGCATAGGTAGCGCCGAGATTCCTACCGATCCGATGCCGGTAGAAAGAGCCGACATCATGGTGGCGCTCAAGCCGAAAGCCGAATGGACTTCGGCAGAAACTACCGCCGAGCTGATGGAGAAGATGGAAGAAACCCTGAAGACGATTCCGGGCTTGGAGGCTGAGATTTCGCAGCCTATCCAGATGCGCAACAACGAGTTGCTTACGGGCATCAAGCAGGATGTGGCGATTAAGATTTTTGGTGACAATCTAGATGTGCTTATCCAGCAGGCTGATAAGGTTTCTCGTATGATAAAGAATGTGCCGGGCGTGAGTGGAATCTTCGTTGAAGAGGTTTCCGGATTGCCTCAGATTCAGGTAAAATACAACCATGAACGCATGGCGGCTTATGGGGTAACTGTTGACGAAATCAACCGCATTCTTGAAACCACCTTTGCGGGCGCTACGGCTGGAGCAGTTTACGAAGGCGATAAAAAATTTGACATCGTCCTGCGTCTTGACCCTAAGGAGCGCAACTTCCAGTCGCTTCAGTCGCTCTGTATTCCGCTGGCTGGTGGCGAGAGCATTCCGCTTTCCCAGTTGGCTGATGTGATTTACGAACCGGCTCCGGCTCAGGTTTCTCATGAGAATGGCGCCCGCCGCATCTACGTAGGTTTCAACGTGAAGGGTAGGGACGTGCAGAGTACCGTGAAGGATATTCAGTCCATTCTTGATGAGAAACTGAAGCTGCCTGAGGGCTACTATTATAATTATGGTGGCGAGTTTGAGAATCTTCAGAGTGCCACCCAGCGCCTGCTTATCGTGGTTCCGGTAGCGCTCATCATCATTCTGCTGCTACTCTATGCCACGGTCAAGAATCTGCGCGAATCACTCTTCGTGTTCTCCGCCATTCCGCTTGCTGCGATAGGTGGCGTCTGGGCGCTCTGGTTGCGCGGAATGCCTTTCAGTATTTCGGCGGGCGTAGGTTTCATCGCCCTCTTTGGTGTGGCTGTTCTCAACAGCATCGTGCTGATAGGTCAGATGAACCAGATGCAGAAGCAGACGGCTACGGTTTCTGCGGAAGATGACGTAAGTAGGTCGGCTGTTATTCAGAAAAGAATTATTGACAGTTGCATGATACGTCTCCGTCCGGTTCTGATGACGGCTCTGGTAGCTTCTATGGGTTTCCTCCCGATGGCTTTATCCCATGGCGACGGAGCAGAAGTCCAGCGTCCTCTAGCCACGGTTGTAATTGGCGGTCTCATTACCAGCACTCTTCTCACGCTCCTGGTTCTGCCAGCCATCTACAAGCTGTTTACGAAAAAGTAAGATTTCAAGATATGAAAATAATGAACAGAATAAAAATAACAGAAAATAGGGTGGTGGCTTGCTTTGCCGCCATCCTTCTCCTGCTGCCAGTCACAGCTGTAGCCCAGCATTTTGATGCTCATATTGCGGGCAAGAAAGTTACCCTGCAGGAATGTTTCGATTTGGCTGCCCGACAGAACCTTCAGATGCAGGCTGGAAAGAAGTCGGTAGAGCGTGCGCAGGTGATGCAAGGCACGGCTTGGGAGCTGGATAAAACCGAGGTTTCCTTCTCGCAAAACCCAGCCACGGGAGGCGAATCGGACAACGGCTTTACCTTTACCCAAAGCCTCGATTTTCCTACCGTCTACGCCTCGCGCCGCAACCAGCTCAAGGCTGAAACCCAGGCAGAAAAGAGCCGCTTGAATGTGGTCAACCAGCAACTGAAGGCTGAAATCGCCAACACCTATTATCAGATGCTTTATCAGTCTCACAGACTCCAGATATTGCTGCGAATCGACTCTGTATTAGAGCGTTACAGCAAGATAGCAGAAATGCGTTACAAGGCAGGAGAGAGCCGCCAGCTGGAATATCTCTCAGCCGACCGCAAATGCAACGAAAACCGCTTGGAAATGGCTGATGTGAAGAGCGAAATCGAGCGTCTGCAAATCGACCTCATGTCGCAGCTCAACACGCAGGAGCCCGTAAAACCGGCAGAAGAGAATCTCTCGGCCATCGCAGCCCAGAATCTCAGTTCCTATCATTATCAGCAGTCTGCCGACGGCATTTACCGGCAGGATAAACTCATCGCTCTCGATAAGGAAATCAAGGCAGTCAAATCAGGTTTTGCTCCGAGTTTATCCTTATCTTTGCGCACCCAATGTGTCATTTCCAGTTGGAATCCATACAACATAGACCGTTCGAGATTTGCTGAGGGCAATTTCTTCGGTTTTGAGATTGGCGTAGGCATTCCTTTATTTTATGGTTCTACGAAGGCGAAGGTTAAGGCAGCCCAGAAAGACCGCGAATTGGCTGAAATCGAAATGCGTCAGGAACAGATAGAAAAAGAGCGCGAATACCGTCTCTGTACGAAGCGCCTGCAGGCAGCATCCAATCGTCTGAAATATTACGAGCAGAACAACCAGGCTCATTCTGCGCAGATTTCGAAGTTGAGTGCGATAGAATATGAAAATGGCGAAATTTCGTATGTAGAATACGTGAATGCCATCGAGGAAACCATCGATGTTCTGATGAAGCATGCTGATGCGATTAATGAATACAACCAGGCAGTCATCGCCATCCAGCGGCTTACGGGCATGATGTAAGATTCTGTTCTGAGATATTTCTTTTTGATTGAAATGAGAATTAATCTCAGAACAGGCAGAAAGGAAGTAAAAGAATGAAATGATCAGAAAGGGGTGAACAGGTTCCATTTTCAGGCTCCAAATTTCACCTCTTTCTTTATCTTATAATGTCTATTTACCATAATACCGGTTAGGATTAAAAAGAGGAAAGTAAAAAAAGGGGGTCAAAACACGTCTGTTACACATGTCATTCAGGTTCCTTCAGTTTTCCTGCGCTAAATAACACATTTTTGATAAACCACCAAGAAAAATGCTCAAAAAACTTTGCTTATTCCAAATAATAATCTTAACTTTGCGGCATAAAAACAAAAAGTTGGTTTCGATTATGGCAAAAATAGAAAGACAAAAGCGAATCTATCGCAAGCGCATCCCTTATGGAATGCAGAATTTCGAGGATGTTATCAAGGAAGATTGCTACTTTGTTGACAAGACTCCTTTCATTGAGAATATAGAAGAATCAAACAAATATTTCTTCTTCATACGCCCTCGCCGTTTCGGAAAGAGCCTTACAATCTCCATGCTCGAAAACTATTACGACATCAATAAGAAAGATCAGTTCGAAAGCCTCTTCGGGAAACTTTACATCGGAGAAAATCCTACCCCCGAACGCAACAGTTATCTTATCCTGCATCTGAATTTTGCCATGATTTCAGCAGGATTGGATAATTATAAAAAGGGACTTGATGCCCATTGCAACAACAAGTTTAATTCCTTCTGCAGCAGATACGCCCACCTGTTGCCACCGGGCATAAAGGAAGAGATGAACCAGAAGGAAGATGCCGTTGCCCAATTGGGATTTCTATGCGACAAATGTGCTGAAACAGGCTTGAAGATTTATCTCTTCATCGATGAGTACGATCATTTTACCAATCAGATTCTTGCCCACAAAGAGCATGAAACCCGATACCGCGAGCAGACTCACGGCGAGGGATATTTGCGCCATTTCTTCGACACAATCAAGGGAGCTGCAGGAGATTCGTTGGGTAGAGTCTTCGTTACAGGAGTAAGCCCCGTAACCATGGATGATCTGACCAGCGGTTTCAACATTGGAACCAACTATTCCCTATCTCCTGAGTTCAACGAGATGGTAGGATTTACCGAGGATGAAGTACGTGAAATGCTGGCTTATTACTCTAGCGTGCTGCCATTCCGCCATAGCGTGGATGAGCTTATAGAAGTGATGAAACCATGGTTTGATAATTATTGTTTCAGCATCAGAAGATATGGCAAGACAACCATGTACAACTCCGTGATGGTGCTCAATTTTGTGGACAATTACATTCGCAACGATTATGATATTCCTGATAGCATGTTGGAAACCAACATCCGCATCGATTACGACAAGATCCGCATGCTCATCCGCCACGATAAGGAGTTTGCCCACGATGCCAGCATCATACAGGATATTGTAACCAAGGGATTCACCACGGGAACCCTGATGGAGAATTTCCCCGCCGAGCGCATCAACGACCCGGACAATTTTCTGAGTCTGCTCTTCTATTTCGGCATGGTAACGATAGGCGGCACCTACCAGGGCAACACCCGCTTTGTGGTTCCCAACGAGGTGGTACGAGACCAAATGTACACCTATCTGCTGGATACCTATAAGGAGAATGACCTCACATTTGAGCAATACGACAAGACCCAACTGGAGAGCAAGCTTGCCTACGAAGGCGCATTCAAGCCCTACTTCGCCTACATAGCCGATTGCCTGAAGCGCTTCTCTTCCCAGCGCGACAAGCAGAAGGGCGAGGCCTACGTTCATGGTTTCACCCTGGCGATGACGAGCCAATGCAAGTTCTACCGTCCCATCTCAGAACTTGACAACGATGGCGGTTATGCCGACATATTCCTCCTACCCCTCTGCGACATTTATAAGGACATGGAAGATTCCTACATCGTGGAGCTGAAATATTGTAAGCCGGGCACCAGCGATGAGCAGTTGAACCATCTCTTCGAGGAAGCCTCTGCTCAGATAAGGCGCTACGCCGATAGCGACATCGTGCGCGAATCAGTAAAGAGAACGAAGCTTCATCAGCTCGTTGTTATTTATCGTGGCGCAGAGATGGCGATGTGCGAGGAGGTAAAATAAAGAGAAAGGGCAAAAGTATTTACCTGATGATAGGTAATGCCTTTGCCCTTTTATCTTTAGCAGATAATGTATTTCAAAACGCCGATGGTAGCAATCTTGGCTTCATTATCTTCCGGGATTTCTATGGCCTGGAAGCCATCTTTATTGAGTGGCTGCAGTTCTATTTTTGAATGAACTTCCACCCCTTCTTCGTTCACAGTTTTCTCGCTATGAAACTTTTTGATGGTATATTTTCCGCCATATTCCTCGTAATATTCATTCACCTGCGAGAGTACGATTTCTCCCTCCCTTGAACCTCCATGATAACGTTCAAACACGCACAAGTCTCCATCCTTAATTTTCGGCAGCATCGAGTTGCCCTTGGCATGAACCACGAACATTTCCCTATTTGGAGTGAATGGTAATGAGGATACATCCACCCATCCTTCCGTCTCCGGCTCCTCATATTTATCGAAGTAACCACAGGCAGCTTGGATGGAATACAGAGGGAGGAAACGGGTGAAGCGGTCGGAAGGAGAGATGCTATGAAGAATTGCTGTATTCAAGCTGTCCCCATCCATAAGCACATCAAACATATCCTGCATCATTTTCCAACCATCTGTACTACCAGGCTGATAGGCATATTCCTCATTATCATTATAATACCATGTACCATTAGCAGCTATTACAATACCGCCAACGTAATTTATTCTGCCTTCAGCCAAGTTGTTCAACATAGAAAGACGCTTCTGCAAAGCCTCAGCCTTGTTTTTCGTGTCTTTAGATGCAGCCGTCTGACCTCCTTTGGTGTCAAAGATGCCGATAGTACCATTCTTCTTTTTGAAAATCCAGTCGGGATAGAAAAGTGCTTCTTCGTTGCGTTCTTCGCTGAAATAACGAATGGCAAGCCAATCCTTACCACTATCTCCATTCTTAAACCACCATTCTATACCATCCTGACCCTCAAGATACTTGTAAAAACTCTCTTCCGTTTTTCTGCCAGTATAGTTTTGGCCCAAGAAGAAAGGATGCAACAGGCATTTCTGCTCCGTCAACTCATCATGTTCTTCTGTATAAGAATACATCTTCTTCAAGACAAAAGGAACACTCTGCCGCTTTCGGTTTTCCTCTCTGCGCTTACGTAATTGTTCTTCGAGCAAAGGATGGTATGCCTTAAGCGTTTCCGTGATAAGGCGTCTGAATATACTTGAAGCAGAACCGTTTAATGCATCATGCAAGAAAATACGATACCATTTGTCTTCGTCTTCATTCTTTAGAGCATAATACTTGAACCACAAGCGTATGGCACTTTTCAAAGTTGGAACAGAACGCACGATGTTTCCCACCTTACAATCATTATCTGATTGCGAACGCAGGATTTCCACCAAAGTGAAAGTAAAGAGTTTCTGCACATCACTCCTACTCCACTCGCGCTCTACCCCTTTAGCTTCCTTGAGGTTGATTCCAATATTTTCGTAATCATAGAATTGAGCATCTGAAACTATCTCATGCGCTAAATTTCCCTTCAAGTAGAGTCCTTTAGTTTCTAGTTTCCTTTTTACAACATCATCAAACACATCCTCATCAGTAATGCCGAAATAGCAATTGAATGTATCAAACAGACATTGTTGGAATTCACCCGATTTACCCAAATCTCCATAATCTACACGCGACAGCATATCTGTCATCAGATTCGGGTCGATGATGTAGTCTTCCCCCTTTTTGTTGTAAGAGATAAGCGTTTTTGGTTTGTTGCCCATTCCGCCATAATCAGCCTCTGTTACAGCTTTGCGTGAGAAGTTGGTATAAAGATAACCATTACGGAAAACCTTAGACACTTCTTCGTGCATGATTGGAACACGGAGAATTCTACCGATGGTCTGAGTACTGAAAATTTCAGATTTTATATCACGAAACATAACTAAAATCTGAGCACGGGGACAATCCCAACCTGTACCGGCTGCAGTTTTAAACAGAAGGTATTCGTATTCGCTATCATTCCGTTCCAGCCCCTCAGGCTTAGCCTTACCAGTAAACCAAGATGCAATTCTGTTTGCCTTTATCCCCTGCGAGATAAGATATTCTTTCGTTATCTCTTCCTTGGTAGGCTGCCCCTGTTCTATCAAGGTTTCATCATCATTTGGCAACTGGATAATAACTAGCGGATTGACGTTTTTGCCGAAGGCCTCAATCTCCGCTTTAAGTTCCCTGCGCTTTTCGATAGCAAGTTTCAGCAGGACATGATCTTCATCTTCGCCTTGATATTTATCCAAATCCTCTTTCGTCTGGGTAACGATGCTCTCCTTAATCAGCCCTTGTGCTACCACATCTTCATGCTTTATTACCACATTCGAGTCATAATCTGCAGCTTTTACCATCACTTCAGGAGGCGGAGTAGCAGAGACATGAATGCAGATTTTCGGGTCGAGTTTGCTAATCACGTCACGATTAGCAGCTTCGGTTACATTCAGATGGCACTCGTCGATTATAAATACTATTTCCACGCCGTTGGCATGGGTATTCTCTACAAAATCCTCGAAGTATACTCTACTCTCATGTCGCTCATCTGGATTTTCCGGTCGTCTGTATATACGGTTTCCGGCTTTCTCGCTCACCAGTTTTTGCCAGTTGATGAAAAGCACATCGTTTTTCTGCAGAGCCCCAAGGCTAAAATCTTCTATCGTCAACAATCGACCATGCTTACTCGTAGGGAAGTAGACATCAAACTTATGCTTGCTCTGCATGGCGAGGTCGTCTGAGAATGTGATCCATACATAAGCCACCTCTCTATCCCAATCTGGCTGTTCTGCCATCTCGCAAATCATTTTCTGAGTCATATAAGTCTTACCGCTTCCTGTAGGAGCTTTCAGTACAACAGGAATCTGGCAATCTCTATGTCCCCATAATCGCTTTATATTAGCCACCAGTTTATCAACGGCTTCTATCTGAAAAGGTATCTGTTCCATACTTTCTTAAGCATTTAAAGATTTGTAAATATCGAGGATAGGCTGAGGAATGCTCTTCAGATTTATCCCAGAAAGATATTCGAAATAGGAATCGAAAGAACCGACGTCGCCCCAACTGAAAATATATACATTCTTCACGCCCTGAAGCTGCTCTACTTCATGAACAAATTCGTTGAAATATTTCGGGCGATAATCTTCTTTGAAATAGATTGCCGTCCATACCTCATGATTTTTGTCCTTGAATATCTGATAGCTATCAGTTTTCTTCATTTCGTAAAGCGTATTCTCAGCCAAGGCCAGCAGGCATCCAGCCTTTTGGGCAAGGATTGTCTTGTCATGGTCTGTAGCCTGATTAGCCGTACTTGTTCCTACGAAAGAAGTGCGATAGTACTTGAGAGAATTGCCGAGAGGTGGACAAGTTTTCTTTTTCGAAATCTCTCCTTGCAGCACAAGCACCCCATCTTTAACATGCACATCAAACGAATGATACAACTTTTCATTCTCCTGCTTTATTTCGTCTATCCTTGCAAGATAATCAGGAACTTTCTTTAATGATGTAGGAGTCAGCTCTTCCTCAAATAATACTTTCGAAATCTTTTTGTCAGTCACATATCCGCCAATAGCATTTTCGATACGTTTTCTTGTTATCTGTGTAATAGTTTCGAATCCAGCATTAAAAACGCCCTTACAATTGTTCTTGGCTAATTTCTTGCCTTTTTTGATTTCATAAGTCTTTTCTGGCGCTTGAACTAAGATTACCTGACCTGTATAGCCTCCATCCAAAAAAGCATGACCTGTAGACCCACTACCGGCAAAAAAATCTAGAACAACAAGATTCTTATTATTACCTTTAGCTATTTTCAACAAATACTGTATAAATGCAATCGGCTTCTTTCCGCCATCAAAAGGAACGCCACCTTCTGTTCCGACCAGATTGAACTCTTGTTCAAAATCCAAGAAATTAGGATATGGAATTTCTTTTGTGTCATTTCTCTGTAAAGGTGCTCCCTGGAAGTAAAATCCGTTTGCGTGAGAACTATCGCTTCTAGAGAGGAAATATCTACCATCCCTGCCATCATCCCCCATATTAGGGACCTTATAAATTACCCCAAAATCATTATTTCTTTCTTCGAGGTAGCTCATGTGAAATCTTCCGGAACTATTACCCGTCTTTATAGAACCACGAATATTTATTTTCTTAAGATGTTCAAAACTTGGTTCATATTCTACAATCCGATATTCTCCAGGATGAAAGACTTTTACTTTCTTACCTCCCATCATAATTATTTCCGGATTATCTATCAACTCCTCAATTTCATAAATATAATCTTTAGGATCAGAATTATCAACTATACGTTTACTGATGTTAAACTTGTCTGACTTCCTATACATCAAAAGCAATTCTGTCGTTTCGTGCATAGGTTTATCACCCTTGAGAATTCTATTCTCATGACGCACTTTTATTGTGATAGTGGTAATATAATTAGAATAACCAAAAACACTATCACACAGCAACTTTAAATTTGCATATTCTTCTTCATTAATGCTGATATAGATAACTCCATCTTCTTTCAACAAAGAAGATGCGAGTTTCATTCGTTTATCCATAAACGACAACCAAGAACTATGACGTAACGGATGATTCTTTGGCAACTGGGTACCATCAGGATATTTATCTAGGAATCTCTTATCTTTATACGTAAACCCATCACTACCCGTATTATAAGGAGGATCAATATAAATTACATCTACCTTACCTTGATGCGTATAATTAAGGCAAGTAAGAGCATGATAATTATCACCTTCTATGAGTATATGAGTAGGTTTTCCATCATCTGTCGTGATGGAAAGATCTGGTACTTCCTCAAGAATCGGAATAGCATTTTCTCCCCCAGCTTCAAAAGCTTCAGGCACATCTATCCAATGAAGTCCAAAAAGGTTATCTTGCTTCAACTGAGCATTAAGATAAGCCACTTCACCCTCCAAATCTTTTATTTTTCGATGTAGTTCATCAATATTGTCTGCCATATTCTGATAGTTATTAATAGCTGCATCCAACTATCATCAGGCTACACGCAAAGAGACACAAAAGAAGGGTGTGAACGATTCTTAAGGTCTTCCGTGGCAAGCCTAGGAAATGTCTGAACCACCGTCAAATATAAGAATGCTCACACCCTATATCGGGCATGAACATTGACTCTACATATTTGACGAGAGGCTCACCTATGCTTACCACAGATGAAGCCAACCATTATTGGTGCGGTCGTATATTCAGAAAGAAAGTTTCCTAGGCTTTTTCTGGAAGACCACAATAATAGTCAATGCTTTGTTTTTACTAAAATGTCTGGAAGCGGCTCCTGCCGAATCCATCTGCAAAGGTACGAAGAAACTGGCAAAAAACAAAAAGAAATGGGATTTATTTTCATTTTTATTGCAGATAAGCAAGATTAAAAGAAGCTCTTTAGCTATACATAAATTTAATTTTACCATAGAATTGGCTTTTTAAAGCAGGAAAAATAACGAAAAACACAGCTTTTAATATTAAATTACGTGAATTTATCACGAAACGCGAGATTTTGCTTTGCGTTTCTGTTTTTTTATCGTAAATTTGCATCAGAATAAAAAAAGAACAGCTATGAATCAAGTATTTCAAGTACAAAAATTTCTTCAGCATCAGGGAAAGGCAAACGCTAAGTTCCTTACTACTAATGATGACAAGATGAGAAGCCAATAGTGGATTTGCCTCTCCTTGGAAGTTTTTTATCTGGATAAGGAGGATTAGACCGAGTTGTATGGAGAATATTAAAACATAATATAGAAAACTTAATAATATAGATAAAAATGAATTTCGAGATTACTGCAATCAGATACCAAATGCCTGGAAAGAATTTCGAGGAGAAGACCCAAAATGCCCAAAAATTTGTAGCACAACTGCCTATTCCATCAATGGTCTACTTGAAAAGAGAACCTGACAACGTTTATAGTTCAAACGCTATTGCCGTGTACTATCAGAACTACAATAAGATTGGCTATATATCAGAAAATTACACCAAAGAAATACAACGTGTATTTCCCCAAGAGCAGTCTTCTACAACAATAGTAAAGGCCAAGGTTATTGGCAAGGTTGGCTACATCACTTTAACAGCAGATGTTGACATTCCAAAGGAATGCCTGTTGCCCCCCGAACCATACAAAAGAAAAATTGATCCATCCCCATTTGATATTTCTATGCCATTCATGGAGGAAGAAAATAAGATTGAGTTAGTAACAAGTTTACTGCTACCAAGAGATTTCAAGGATGAGGATGCAGAAGAACTCATTAAGCTAAGTGAGCACTACTGCGCCCAAATTCCCCTAACACTTTGCGATGTTGATTGCAAAAATACAAGTCGAATTCTCAATAAGTTGAAAGATTTCACAAATAATCACTCAGCAATATCAAGTTCAACTAAAAAGAAATTAGAAAATCTCTGCCATAAAATCCAGAATCTTGTGGCAAATATACATAGAGAAGAGGATAGAAACAAGATTTACGAGACACATCTGGTTAGAATGAAAAAGTTTTTCTCCAATGAAAAGGATGGATTTTTTAAAAGATACGACGACAACTATTTAAAAGTTCCATTGGGGCTGGCTAAAACGGAAGTAATAGAATCTGAAATCAACAGGCTTACAGCTTGGCTAGACAAAGTACCAAGAGGAATTTTTCATTCCCACAACTTGAAAAAGAAAGATATCGTACCTCAAATGCGTTATCTGCACCTTTCAAGAAGAGAAATGTATGATATCATGGGTACCGAACTTGTGGTTTTAAGACTCAAAGAGCAACTCTATCAAAACGAGTTGATAAAGAATCTGGAATCCTATACAAAACAGCAAAATGCAGTTCCTGATGAAGTATGCATCCCAGATGACTGTAGAGATGCCATCAATAAAGTAATGAAACCTACTTTTACTTTGCCAAATAAAGTTGTAAAGATTTCCAGAAATCAAATTGAAAAAGCAGCTTATGTGATTGACTTGACAACCAATGTACAGGTAGCCATGCTGATGGCTATTGGCATGGAAGTAAAAGCTATCCGCCCTGGAGTGAAATGTATAGATTTTATCCGTGCTCTGATTGGAATTGGAGTGCTTAAGTATAGTGATGAAAAAGCCATAAAAAATATGGCTGATGGAATGAACAGAAAATTGCACGGAGGCAAACAAAAAGGCAAGACAGTACCACCGCTCCCACCAAAACATTTACAATGGAAGGAAACAGATAGAAATATCGGAGAGGATATATTTAAAGCTATGACAACGGAATAACTATCATCTGTTGTTTTCTGAAAACAAAAAATACGCTATTGAAAGCGGCAACGATTATCCGACAAAAGGATGGTGGTTGCCGCTTTTTGTGTTTTTTGCATTCCGATTGATTCCTTGATTTTATTCCGATTGATTCCTAATGATTCCTACTGATTCCTAATACCATGGATTTCAAGGATTTAAACCGATTATTTTTGCACTCGCACGGATTTTTCGCCTTATCTTTGCACCCGGCATCTGATAACAAGATGACTACCCATCAGGCGAGTTGCAAATCACAAAATGGGGAATGATGGTACTAGAAAAGATGGCAGGGAAACCTCTTCGAACGTCATCGTACCAGAGAGGCTTATTTAATACTCAAGTAAAAATGAATATAGTATTAAATGGCAATATGAATGAAAGTTCAAGTAAGGCAGAAAAGGGATTCTACCCAAACACAGAGTTGGGCATCGACCTCAAGTTGATAACCCGCAAGCCTGGACGCCTGGGCATTGGCGAGTATCTGGACGGAGCCATCACGCACGACGGAGAAGACCACTTCACATTCGTGCAGAACGACTCCGAGAAGAAGAAGGAGAAGGTGGTGCAGAGAAATCCGCACGTGTATGAAGGAAAGTACATCAACGTGAACCGGAAGAAAGACGGTACGCTCTACCCTACCTTCAACCGCCCGCAGTTCTCAGAGCGCTTCACCTTCCAGGACTTCTGCCTGGGTGCCGCCAACGAGCTGCGCATCATTAGCGGCAAGAGTGATGACAGATAAACGGAGTTGAGGCTTTCTAGAGGAAATGGGGACTTCGGGGAGGCTGGTAACAGGATTATCCCTACCCTCATTTCCTCTTCAAAGCAGTCTCAAATCTCAGTCTCAGTTAGGATAAATGTCACAATCCAACTTCAAACCCGCTTCTTAAGCCTTTATAACTTATTGATTATTAATTAGTTATATATAATATATATAGGAAGCGAGACCATAAAAAAAACAACTGAGACTCTGAGACTGAGACTGCAAGCAAGAAAAAATGAACATGAAATTTGATTTAACTCTCTAAAAAGCAATGGATTATAATATTTTTAGCAACATCGCTCCGGCGATGCCAAAACCCAGCAAGGGTACTGAATTTGTAAAATTTGCCATCTCTCAGGCATCAAAAGACATGCAGGAAGTGCTCATTCCGATGGCAATTCCGGCATTAGCAGCTCATCTCACAGACGTAAGATTCATGTATTCCGACAACAAATATTACGAAATGTGCGGGCAAATGGGTCATCTGATTGGTCCGTCGGGTATCGGAAAGGCACAGTTGGGGCATCTTGTAGAGGCCATCATGAGACCTTTCAGAAAGCATGATGAGACTGAGTTCAAGAAACTGGTTGACTGGCAGCGACAGATGAAAACCAAGGGCGCCAACAAGGAAAAACCGGAGCGCCCGGACGTGAGTTTCTGGTTTCCACCTTCTGATGTCACCAATCCTGCCTTCATCCAGAACGCTATGGCTTGCGAACAGCTGGGCGGAAGAACCCAGTACATCAATCTGCCTGAGGTGGAGATGGCCGACAGAATGTGTGGTGGGCATAAGCAGGTGAGCCAGATGGTAAGAAATATCTTCGACTGTCAGAGGGCTGGAGCCTTGCGCGCCACGGCTGATGGCGTAACGGGTAACCCTCTGCTCCGTGTGAACCTCACCTTTACCTCTACTCCCGAGGCGGCCCGACTCTTCTACAAGAAAGACCTGACCAATGGCTTCTTCGGGCGCATACCTTTCGCCTACAAAGCCCGTGGTGAGCGAAGCGGAAAGATTCCGCGACAGGGAACGTACAACAAAGATTTCCTCGAAAAGCTCGATGGCTACCTGCTGAGGCTGGACAACTGCAAGGGCAGTTTTGTGGTGAAGCCGCTCAACAAGATAGCCGACAAGCTGGCAGAGGAAATGGCACGCCTTGCCGACCTTGCTGATGATGATACGCTCTGGGAACTCTCCCACCGCAGCATCTTCTCGGCATGGAAGAAGGGAGCCGTGCTGTGGATTCTGAACGACCAGAGCTGGTCGAAATCCATCGGCGACTTCGTTGAATGGTTCTGCTACTACGATTTGTGGTCGAAGGTAAAGGTATTCGGCGACATGTTTAAAACGGGAGATGGGCAGGAAGAGGCTCAGAGAAGCGGACCGAAAAACATGCTCGACCAGCTGGAGAATTCCTTCAACGAGCTGCAGTTGGAAACCCTGCGCCTGAGTCTGGGCAAGAATCAGGAAGGTACCAAGCATCAGCTCAACGTATGGAAGAACCGCCAGTTTATTACTTATAACAGCCAGACGAAACTCTATACCAAGACTGCAGAATATCTGACGGGTATACCGGCCAAGAAAAAGAAAGGGAAAGGGATATGATGGAGAAATATGAGATACAGAAACTGCGCGAACTTCCGATAGAGAAGGTTGCGAAAGAGATGGGGATGAAGGTGGAGCACCATAAGGCGCTCTGCCCCTTCCATGACGACCACCACGCCAGCCTCACGTTCAACAAGACCAAGAACAGCTGCAGATGCTATGTCTGCATGAGGAGTTCTATCGGCACCATCGACCTGGCGATGCGATACCTGGGGAAGGATTTCCCGTCGGCTTGCCGATGGCTCGCTGGGGAACATCAGATTCAGCTGGAGGAGGATTCTTCTTCGGGCTCTTCATCCGATGGTTCTTCTTCGGGTGATAATTCGGGGAAATCTTCCTTTGATGCAAGCAGGTATGCTAGGTTCTTCGAACATCCCTGGCTCAACCAGGCAGCTCGGAGATTTCTCTTCGAGGAGAGGAAGATTGACTGGAGAGTGGTAAACTGGTGCCGACTGACTTCCTGGACGGATAAGAAGGGCATCAACTGGCTGCAGATTCCTTACTTCGATACCGATGGGCGGCTTATCGGAATCCAGAACAGGAATCTGGATTACAAGAAGAAAAAATCTTCATCGGGAGGTGGTTCTTCTGAGGGGAATGTTTCTTCTGAAGAAAAAAGTCCGGGCGAAGAAAAGGAGCAGGATGCTCCCCGCTTCCGGTTCCCTTACGGCGCAAGATGCAGCATCTATAACCTGCCGGTTGTGAAGAGACTGAAACCGGGCGATAGGCTGTTTATTACGGAGGGATGTAGCGATTGCTGGGCGATGCTTTCTGCCGGACATAAGGCGATAGCCATCCCTTCTGCCACGCTCCTCAAACCCGAGGATAAGCAGCTGCTGACGGATATCGGAAGACTGTATCAGGTGGAATTCCACATGTTTCCTGATCAGGATGTGCCGGGCGAAAGCCTCTTCATACAACTCAGGGAGATGCTCCCCCAGCTGGTTCACCACCAGTTGCCACCGGGCTGCAAGGATTTCAGCGAATACTATCTTTTAGGGGCTGCTGCAACTTCCGGGAGCAAGGAGCCGATAAACAAATGATTAAAAAATTAAGATTATGGAAGATTTTATAAACCGCACGTATACGAAGAAGGAACTGGGACTGATGTACTTTCCTGAGAGTATGCCACGCACGGCCGTGAATCATCTCATGAGTTGGATTCGCCGTTGCCAACCGCTCTGGGATGAATTGCAGGAGATGGGGTATGAAAAGACTTGCAAGTCGTTCACGCCCAAGCAGGTGAAGGCTATTATCGATAACCTCGGGGAACCGGGATAAAATGTTCCGCTATCGCATGGTATCGCATGTTATCGCACACCTGATAAATCGGGATTTCGTATCTTTGCATCGTGATTCAGAAAGCGCGCTAAATCACTTACCCAGTTGGAGAAAAATATCTCCCTAATTGGGAAAATAAAAAAGTAATGAAAACAAGACTCCAAGCCTCGAAACGAGTCGTTTCGCAAAGTACTTCTTCTAAGAGAAATCTGAGGAAAGAGGAAAAAACGAAACTTAGCAGGGGGCAGAAAAAAAATCATGAACCAGAACATGAAGGCATTCATCAGGTATCTCATCGTGGCGATTTGCTCAGCCATCGTCACCTTCCTATCTAGCTCCTGCACGGCAGGACTCGTAATCGGAAAGAACCAGCGGCAACATCAGGAGAACAACATCTCCACCAAAGTAGATTCTACCTACTACGTGCCAACCATCACCATCAGGTAGTTTATAGAGTTAACAGTTGATAGTTTATAACAATTTAAAATTCAAAAGATTATGGCAATTAATTTGAAAGCAAAGGAGACCCTTATCCAAGTAGGCGAAATGAAGGGTCAGTACAGATTCATCCTCGGTACCGAACTTTACAACAAGCTCTCTGAGAGCAAGGTTATCAAGGAGGCTGCCATCAGAAGCGGCGTTAGCGTGGGCGTGATGCAGGTTTGCTGGGATGCAGCAGGCGAGGTTATCAAGGCGTGGTGTACCGAAGGCCATTCCGTAGCCGTTCCGGGATTGGGAACCATGCGATTCGGCGTAAGAGCCAAGAGTGTGCCTACCGTAGGCGAAGTGGCTACCAGTCTGATTACCAACCGCCGTGTTATCTTCACCCCAAGCGTTGACATCAAGCGCGAGCTGCAGGAAACCTCCATCCAGATTACCTGTTACGACCGCAACGGCAAGGTGGTGAAAAACGTTACTTCCGACGATAAGGGCGATGTGGAAGACCCAGACAATAACCCAGGTGGTGGCGGCGGTTCGGATAACACTCAGGGCGGCGGAAATACCGAAGGCGGCGGAACCACCGGCGGTAATGAGGGTGACGGTTTGGAGTAAGAAAAGAGCCCCTGATGCAAGGAAACGAGCATCGGGGGCTTTTATTTTACTCCATTACATAGAGGATGGATGTATAGAGCTGCATCACGAGAATGTAGAAAAGAAAGCAGGGCGAAAGGAGGCGGATGCCTTGATTCATCGCATCATAAACCTGACTGATGCCCTTGATGCTCTCGCTCATGATGCCGTAACTCATGCTCATCACCATGACCGAGAAACAGATGTACGGAATGAGACTATGCGTGAACGGACCCGGAAAGAGGGTTCCTACGGCATTCAGCAGAATGGCATGGGGCAAGAGGGTGAGCGCCAGCATGATACCTGCAGAGATGCACAACTCGATGAGCATCAGGCGCAAGGCCGTGCGCTGGCGATACTGGGTATGGTCGAAATGGAGCACCCTACTCTGCTTTACCACCCCGATGGTGATGCTGATGAGCACCAGCCAGACGAGCCATACAGAGGTGAGATGGTCTACAAAATGGCCTGTAAACCAGCGGATGCCCTCGGGGCTGGTAAGCGAATGGGTGAACGACTCGGGCATCGCAGCTGTAAGCAGCCACGAAACCAGAATCACCACTACTTCGGCTATTCCCAACGATAATGCCAGATAGGCCAATACTTTCTTATACATTCTTTAAAAAGCACTTATTGAAACGAGTTATTCTTCATCTGCCTGCAGATGGTCGATATCCAGGATGCGGAGCTCGCAGGCTTTTACCACCAGGCGGGTGGCGTTGATGCCCATGCCGTGGTTGCCGTCAGGGAAGAGTTTCTGAACCAGTTCTGCCTGTCGCTTCTCCAGACTCTTTACGCCGAAAGGCATTCCGCGCAGGTTGGTAATCTGCTCCTTGGTGTAACCCAGCGCAAGATGGCGCAGGAAACGCTCGTCATACTCATCAATCTCATAATTTACCAGAGCCTCCTGACGCATCAGCTGGCTGTTTACGCTCCGCTTGAAACGGTCTACTATCTTCTGAAGGATAGGCTGGTTGAACACCAGTTTCTTACCTCCCATGCAGCTCGCCACATCGCCACGCGTAAGGAGTTCACCACTCTTCAGAATGATGCCGTCGCAGCCCGCATCGAGCACATCTACCCAGAGTTTTTCGTTCAGAATTTCTCCTGTAAAGATGAGCACCTTCACGTCAGGATACTGCTCCTTGGTCTGGCGGCAGATTTCAACGCCTACCGTGGTAGAGCCGCCCAGACCGAGGTCGAGCAGAACCAGATCAGGCAACTGCTGCTTGATGAGTTTCCAATAGGCTATTTCGCTCTCGGCAGTACCGATGATTTCAGCCTCTGGAATATCATTCTTGAAGATACCCTCTGTGCCCTTCAGTTCCAGGGGCACGTCTTCTACTATGATGACTTTAAAATTTTCCATTTTCTGATATTTTTATTTTCTTATGATTTTAAACTTTTCCATTTGATGCGTGCCGGCAGCACGGCCTCTATCCTGAGGCAACCCTTATCGCCCTGGCAAGCCTTGATGCCGCAGCCGCGCAGATTGGTAATCTCGCCCAGTTCCCTCACAATCTGCCGGCACAGGAGATAGCGCAAATCGCCCGTCAGAGGGGTGAAGAGCTGGGCATGGAGCGCAGCATCATAGGCCACATCCTGCTGGTCAATCCAATATCTCACGTAGGCAGAACCCGGAATCTCAGCCACTCCGGTATGGTAATCCTTGGAATTGCCGCGCATCAGAGAAACAAGATAGCGGTTCAGGAAATCATCTGCCTTGATGTTGCCTTCTACCTGCTCCATCGCCTGGGCGCTGAGCAGAGAATAGAGCGATTTATAATAAGCTACCAGTTCCTTGAGCGAATCTACATCATCGGGCTGCGAATCGATAAGCTGGCGGATGCGCGACGGATAATACATCGTTTCGTGCTTGAGCGTAGACAGACAGTTGTCGAGCACGGAATTGGAGATATGAAGCTTATCGTTCTCATATTCAGCCCTATGCAGCTCATCGGTCATCAGTTCCAGTTTCAGGGATTCCTGCTCAGCCTCGTCGGTACGCTTAGCCTTGGTCTGCTCAATCATGGCAAACCGGTAGCTCAGCACGTGGCGGTAATAGAGCAGATAATAAGCCAGCGGCAACTGCAGCAGCAACAGGATGAGCAGCACCACGGCCACGGTCTTCGAGTTCTCGCTCTGCTGCATGGTGTGCACGTAATTATCGAGCGTATTATCGGCACTTATCTCGCGGAACAGCTGGGTATAAACCTTGTTGTTGCTCTGGTAGAGCGACCATTGGTGCAACGCCAGGGCAGCCACGGCACACTCGTTTCTCAGGTCCAGGATGACGTGATAATTGGTTGGCAGTCCGGAGCGCATCCAGGAGAGTTCTGCCGCCATTCCCACCTCCGGATGAGCCACCATGAGATACTTGCCGTCGGGATATTTCGACAGATAGAACGCGTTGAGATAATGGCGCGAAGAATCGGCAAAGGCCAGGGTGCGCTGGTATGTGCCGTTGATATTGCTGAAGTAGGCGCTATCTGCAAAATCGTCGGCACGCTGGAGATTGGCATCTACGTTCGTCTTGTGATGATTGTGGCGCTGGCGGATGTCGTTGGCCTTCTTAGCCTCACAAGGCTGGACCGAAGCCGACAGCAGCACGAAGAGCATGATGAAGATGCCCAGCAGCTGATGGGTTCGGCGGGCGATGCCCTTAGGCAGACGGAAACTGAAGCGGCTCCCCTCGCCCAACTTGCTTTCTGCCTTGATCTGGCAGCCGGCAAAGAGCGAACTCAACTTCTTATATTTCTCTATGATGCCCTTGCAGTTGAGCAGTCCGAAGCCGTGACCGCCCGTATAGGTCCGGTCGAAGACATGCGCCAGCTGCTCCTCGTCCATACCCTTTCCGGTATCTGAGATGCTGATTTCCACGAAGTCAGAAACCTTGGCGCTAATGGTTACCTTTCCGCCTTCGGGTGTAAACTTGCGGGCATTATCGGCTATGGTATTGATCATGAAGAGCGTAAGGATGCGGTCGGCCTTGACCACGGCATCTGTAGGTTCTACATCGAGTTTCACGCCCTGCATCTGGAAGCTCATCTTGCCCTTGCTTACAATATCGAAAAGCTGCTGGAGCGGGAAACTTTCGATACGCAGGCTGAGTGAGCCCTGGCGCATCTGAATCCACTCCGTAAGCACGTTGTTATATTGGTTAATCTTATCCGTGAGTTCGGCGATATACTGGTAACGTTCCTGACGCACCTCATCGCTTTCGCCCCCTTCGGCGAGTCGGTTTACCTCGTGAATCATGCGGTCGATGAAAGGCGTAATGCTGTTTACGAGCGAAATTTTAGCCCTTTGTTCCAGATTGCGTTTCTTGTTTTCTTCGATATGCAGTCGGGTTACGTTCAGTTCATCCTGAACCTCCTCCTGCTCATCTTTTAATTCGTTGATTTTCTTAGTGTTATTCTCGCTCCACTCACGCAAAGGTGCAAGCAGTTCATCCATCGACTGGTTCTTCATCTTCTTGCGCTTCATGTGGTCGAAAACGTAGAGCAGAACCACCACGAGCACAATCATCGCCACCACGGCAGCAATCATCAGGTTGAGCTGCTGGGCGTTCTCGTCGAGTGCTGCGGCACGTGCCTCCAGCTGGCGGTCCTGTCGCGAACGGTCCTGTAAATCCAGATAGATATTGCGGTTGTAATCGCTCTGCTGCTTATCATCTATAGCCGAATAAACCAGGCAGAGTCTTTCACGTATCGACGCTACGAGGTCGGGTGCCTGCTCGATGGCCTTGTTGTCGTTCAGGGCATGATTCAGGCAGTCGAGCGCCGAAGAATAATCATGGATATCCCAGAAGCATTCAGCCAGCGTACGGTTGGCTCCGGCAGTCTGATAAACATCTCCGTAGCTCGAAAAGAGGTTGAGGGCACGCTGGGCAAAGTTGCCTGCCAGCAGATTGTTTGGCATCTGCTCGATGTTGAGATACTGGAAGGCAGGCAGGTTGTTGCGTATGAGGAAATCGCTCACCTCTCCTTTTCTGAGGTGCTCGCTAATAGATTGCAGGGCGTTAGCCTGCCAGTAAGGATAAGGATGGGCAGGGTCGCTAGCCAGCATGTAGCAGCTGATCAGCCGGTCGAATTCCGCCTGATTGATTTCGTTTTCGGTTTCCTTGACGATAGCTCCGCCCGAACCTATATTATAAAGATAGTTGAGATATTGTGCCGAATCCTGTTCCAGCTCATCTGGGTCCAGACGGTTAAGCTCCTGAAGCATCGGCTCGTCTAAGCCCACATAATAAAAATAGGTGGCGGCCACAATACTGAATTCAGATTTCGCATAAATCACGCGTTTGCTTTCCCTCGGGGGCATGGAATTCACCTCTTCGCGAATTCTGCGCAAACGCCTCATCGCCTTTTCGCGATAAGCATAAAAATCTTTGTTGTGCGATTCTCTCTGGCAGAGTCGCATGTTCTGAACATCGGCAATAGCGAGTTCTATCTGATTATCGCTCTCCTCTTCAACTTTCCTCAGCCATCCCTTGGCACCCTTGTAATCCATCTTGGCTATACAGACGAAGGCAAGGTTGTTATAGGCTTCGGCACGGCCTGAGGAATAATCTTCTGAAAGTTTCAAAGCCCTCTCAGCCAGCACTTTAGTAGAATCGAGGTTGCGATAATGATAAGCATAGGATTGCTCGTTCAGCTCATCTACCCTAGCCTTATTCGCAGGAGAACAAGCTGAAAGAAAAAGTGTCGCCACCACCAGAACTGATGATGGCGACATGGAAAAAAAGGATGCTGAAATTTGCATCTAGATGAAAAATAGTCTCTAAATTAAGCGCGAGCCTTCGCGATGTAACCGAGAGCCTCCTGACACTTGGCTGTGATGGCAGCCCAGTCGCCAGCAGCAACTGTCTCCTTAGGGAAGAGCTTAGAGCCCATACCTACGCAGAGAACGCCAGCCTTGATCCAAGGAGTAAGATTCTCCTCTGTTGGCTCTACCGCACCTGTTACCATGATGTTGCTCCAACGCAAAGGTGCCATTACGTTCTTGACGAATGAAGGACCGCCTACGTTACCTGCTGGGAATACCTTGGTTACATCGCAACCGGCAGCCTGAGCATTATTGATTTCTGTTACAGAACCGCAACCTGGTGAATAAGGAACCAGACGACGGTTGCAAACTGGAGCAATATCTGGGTTGAAGTTAGGACCTACGATGAAGTTAGCGCCGAGCTGGAGATACAGAGAAGCTGTACCGGCATCAACAACTGTACCTGCACCCAGAATCATCTCAGGGCAAGCCTTGTCGGCCCACTTTACCAACTCTCCGAAAATCTCGTGAGCGAAGTCACCACGGTTAGTAAACTCGAAAACACGTACGCCACCCTCGTAACAAGCCTTGATGACGTTCTTGCAGATTTCAACATCCTTATTGAAGAAAACAGGTACCATACCAGTCTCTTTCATGGCTGCCATAACCTGCATTTTGCTAAACTTTGCCATTATCTTATATGAATTAATAATGAATAGTTTATAGTTTATAAGAGCTACGCCGTAAGCAAGACTGCCTATAAACTATCAACTATCAACTATAAACTTTAAACTATAATTATCTCTGAACTCGACCATTAGCGTTACCGCCAGCCAGGCTCTCTACCTCGTCAGCAGATACCAGGTTGAAGTCGCCAGGGATAGTATGCTTCAAAGCAGAAGCAGCTACCGCAAACTCAAGAGCCTCGCCCTGAGTCTCCTTAGTAAGAAGACCATGGATCAGACCACCAGAGAAAGAGTCGCCACCACCAACGCGGTCGATGATAGGGTTGATGTCGTAGTGCTTGCTCTGATAGAACTCCTTACCATCATAGATAAGAGCCTTCCAGCCGTTATGTGTAGCAGAGAGAGATTCGCGGAGAGTAGAAACAACATACTTGAATCCGAACTCCTTCATCATGCCCTTGAAGATTCCGTAGTAACCCTCAGCATCAGTCTTACCGCCCTCTACGTCAGCATCTGGCTTGAAGCCCAGGCAGAGCTGAGCATCTTCCTCATTACCGATGCAAACATCAACATACTTCATCAGAGGACGCATAACAGAGATAGCCTTCTCTGAAGTCCAGAGCTTCTTGCGGAAGTTGAGGTCAACAGAAACAGTTACGCCGTGACGCTTAGCAGCCTCACAAGCCAACTTGGTAAGCTCAGCAGCCTTGTCGCTGATAGCTGGAGTAATACCGCTCCAATGGAACCACTGGGCACCCTCCATAATCTTGTCGAAATCGAAATCAGATGGGTCAGCCTCAGCAATTGCGCTGTGTGCACGGTCGTAGATTACCTTGGATGGGCGCATAGAAGCACCAGTCTCGGCATAGTAGAGACCTACGCGGTCGCCACCACGAGCGATGAACTCTGTGTTAACGCCGTAACGACGGAGACCGTTGACAGCAATCTGACCGATCTCGTGCTTAGGGAGCTTAGATACGAAGTAAGCATCATGACCATAGTTAGCCAAGCTTACAGCTACGTTAGCCTCACCACCACCAGGGATGATGCGAAGTGATTCACTCTGAATGAAACGATCATTGCCTTCTGGTGATAAACGAAGCATGATCTCACCTAATGTTACAATTTTTGCCATGTTTGATAGTTTTAATTTTTTTGTTTTTATTTTGTTTGTTATGAGTAACAAATTAAATTCCACTTTTCAGTAGAGAAATGAAGTTCAATTATCAGTTGTCGTTCAATTTCGAGGGCAAAAATAACCATAATTTCTCGAATAACGAAATAAAATCGCATTTTTTTTTGTTTTTCGTGCAAAAAAGTTGCTGTGTCTTCGCACAATTCAAAAAATTGTTGTATATTTGCGGCAAAATTCGCACTTGTGGTCGCACACAACAGAATTGCTTAATACTAATTGTGGTCTGTGCACAGCTAGGAAGTACCTGCGACGTTTTATCTATCGTAGCCCCTAGGAGAGGCTCCTTATATAATAAGTACACGCGAGGCAACCAGACCCGTAATGCTAAAAAACAATGGCCGAAAAAATCAGAATCAAGGATATTGCCGAGAGAGCTGGCGTATCCGTTGGAACCGTAGACCGAGTTCTGCACGACCGCCCAAACGTGTCGAAACCTGCACGCGACAAGGTCGAGAAAGCCCTCAAGGAAATGAATTATCAGCCTAATGTGTACGCCAGCGCTCTGGCTTACAACAAATCCTATACCTTCTACCTGCTGATTCCGAAACATGAATCGGAGGCTTACTGGGAGGAAATAGAGGAAGGCGCAAAAAAATGTGAAGATACCCGACGTGACTTCCATATCGATGTAGAGATTCGTTTCTATGAGCGTTCCAGCGAGGAATCGTTCCGCGAAGAAGGCAACAAGATTCTTGAGGCCAGTCCGGAAGGAGTCATCGTGGTGCCTTCATCGCTCGACGTGACCCGCGAGTTTACCGAGGCGTTGCATCACAAAAGCATCCCATTCATCCTGCTCGACTCCTACATGCCCGATCTGCGTCCGCTCTCTTTCTTCGGCCAGGATTCGTTCTGTTCCGGTTTCTTCGCAGCCAAGATGCTGATGATGCTTGCAGCAAAGGAAGATGAAATTCTGCTCATGAGGCAGACCAAAGACGGAAGAGTGGTCAGCAAGCAGCAGGATAACCGAGAGGTAGGATTCCGCCATTACATGCACGACCACTTCCCTAACGTGAAGATTACCTTGCTCGACCTGCCGTTGAGCGGCACACGTGCTGAATTCGTCAAAATGCTGGAGAAGTTCTTTGCCGTGCATCCGAACATCCACCATTGCATCACCATGACTTCGAAGGCGCACATCGTGGGCGACTTCCTGCTGAAGACCAACCGCCGCGACGTTCAGATCATGGGCTATGATATGGTAGAGAAAAACGCCCGCTGTCTGCGCGAAGGAAGCATCTCCTTCCTCATCGCCCAGCACGCCTACATGCAGGGTTACTCCTGCGTAGACACGCTCTTCCAGGCCATCGTGCTGAAGAAGAAAGTTACGCCGGTAAACTATATGCCTATCGAGCTGCTAATGAAGGAAAACGTAGATTTCTATCGCAGAACCCAGCTCTAAGGCTATCGGGCAGAACAGGGTTTCCGCATGGAAGACAATTCATACAGGAACATTATCAATTATAAACAATAAATAAAAGACAGACTACGTATGGAACAATCAAGTTTTATCAAGATTAACCCTGCCGACTCGGTAGTGGTTTGCTTGCGCCCTATGAAGAAGGGTGAAACAATTGAAGTAGATGGCAAGACCATCACATTATTGCAGGATACTCCTGCAGGACACAAGGTGCTCATCAACGATGCAGCCGAGGGTACAGACATCCTGAAGTATGGCTACCCTATCGGTCATGCAAAGACCGGTCTCAAGGCGGGCGAATGGGTAAACGAGAACAACCTCAAGACCAATCTTGCCGGTACGCTCGAATATACCTATAACCCGGTTAACGAGCAGCTGAACATCGCTAAGGAAAACCGCACCTTCATGGGTTACGTTCGCAAGAATGGCGAAGTAGGCGTAAGAAACGAAGTATGGGTAGTTCCTACCGTGGGCTGCGTTAACGGCGTGGCTGAGAAACTGGTGGAACTCCTCAAGAAAGAAACAGGCTGCGAAGGCATCGACGCCATCCACGCATGGCACCACAACTTCGGTTGCTCACAGCTCTCGGGCGACCATGAGAATACCCGCAAGGTGCTTCGCGATATCTGTCTGCATCCAAACGCAGGTGCCGTGCTCGTTCTCTCGCTCGGCTGCGAGAACAACCAGCCAGATGATTTCATGAAGATGCTCGGCGACTATGATCACGACCGCATCAAACTTCTTGTAACACAGAAGGTTGAAGGCGATGAACTCGAGGAAGGCATGAAGATTCTGCGCAACCTCTATGCCCAGGCTAAGGAAGACAAGCGCGAGGAAGTTCCGGTAAGCAAACTGCGCGTAGGTTTGAAGTGTGGCGGTTCTGACGGCTTCAGCGGAATTACAGCTAACCCATTGGTAGGTGAATTTAGCGACTGGCTCGTAGCTCAGGGCGGTACAAGCATTCTGACAGAGGTACCGGAAATGTTTGGCGCAGAAACCATTCTGATGAACCGTTGCGAAAATAAGGAACTCTTCGACAAGACCGTTCACCTGATTAACGACTTCAAGGAGTACTTCCTGAGCCATGGTGAACCAGTTGGCGAGAACCCTTCTCCAGGTAACAAGGCAGGTGGTATCTCAACCCTCGAAGATAAGGCTTTGGGTTGCACCCAGAAGTGCGGCCGTGCTCCGGTAAGCGGCGTGCTCCAGTATGGTGACCGTTTGGAGACAACAGGTTTGAACCTGCTTTCAGCTCCGGGTAACGACCTTGTAGCGGCCACAGCTCTGGCTTCAGCAGGTTGCCAGCTCGTTCTCTTCACCACAGGTCGCGGAACCCCATTCGGAACCTTCGTGCCAACGATGAAGATTTCTACCAACAGCAATCTGGCAAAGAACAAGCCAAACTGGATTGACTTCAACGCCGGCGCTCTGGTAGAAGGTGTAGAAATGAAAGACTTGGTAAGCAAGTTTATTGATAAGATTATAGCCGTAGCAAGTGGCGAGGAGGCTCGCAACGAGTATAATGGCTATCGTGAAATCTCCATCTTCAAGAATGGAGTAACTCTTTAATTAAGAAGAAAAAAGAAGTATGAGTAATAAAAAAGGTTTGCTGGCGTTGTCGCCATTATTTTTGCTGATTGTCCTCATCGTGGCTTTTACCGTATATTCGGTAGACAGCAGCCATCAGGACACCAGCCTCTCGCTCACAGTAGCGTTCATGATTTCGAGCATTTATGCCGTGGCTATTTCCGGCGGAATGCCTGTCAGGAAACGAGTGGACACATACAGCAAGGGTGCCGGCGCCAACAACCTGATGCTCATGCTCTGGATTTACGTGCTGGCTGGCTCGTTTGCCGCATCAGCCAAGGCGATGGGAGCCGTTGATGCAACCGTCAACCTGGCGCTCAGCATCCTGCCAGCCAGCATGATTCTGCCAGGACTCTTCCTGGCTGCCTGCTTTATCTCCGTATCTATCGGAACAAGTGTGGGAACCGTAGTGGCTCTGGTTCCAATAGCCGCCGGACTGGCCCACTCGATGGATGCTAACGTAGGCATGATGACCGCCATCATCGTAGGTGGCGCTTATTTCGGCGACAACCTCTCGTTCATCTCCGATACGACGGTTGTTGCTACGCAGACACAGAACTGCAAGATGAGCGATAAGTTCAAGGTCAACTCCATGATTGTGGTTCCGGCCGCCGTACTCGTGCTCATCGCCTATTCTGTCATGGGAGTCGGTCTTCAGGCCCCAACCCACATCAACGAGGTAGAATACATGAAAGTATTGCCTTACCTCACCGTCCTCGTTACCGCTATTGCCGGCATGAATGTAATGGCTGTTCTCACTCTGGGCACCCTACTCTGTGGTGCCATCGGCATAGGCAGTCATCTTCTGGGTGCCTCCGGAAGCTACGACCTCTTCGGCTGGTTCTCAGCCATGGGCAACGGCATTATCGGCATGGGCGAACTCATTATCATCGCCATGATGGCAGGTGGTATGCTCGAAATCATCCGTGAAAACGGCGGAATCGATTTCATCATCAACAAGATTACAGCCCACGTAAACAGCAAGCGTGGAGCCGAACTTTCTATCGCCGCCCTCGTTTCGATGGTAAACATCTGTACGGCAAATAATACGGTAGCGATTCTGACAGTAGGAAATATTTCGAAAAAGATAGGCGACCGGTTTGGCGTAGACAACCGCAAGGCAGCCAGCATTCTCGACACCTTCTCATGCATGGTTCAGGGATTGATTCCTTATGGCGTGCAGATGCTCCTGGCAGCCGGTCTGGCCAATCTCAGTCCGATGGACATTCTTCCTTATCTCTACTATCCGCTGGCGATAGGTGTGGCAGCCCTGCTGGCCATCCTCTTGCGCTATCCTAAGAGATACAGTTAGGAAGACTACTCAAATCAGAGGAGGGTCTCCTTCTGCGTTAGAGATTTCTTGACAGGAAGAACAAAACTTTATTATTGACTATTAATAAGAACAAGGCATATGAATTTTCTTCAGCGCAACCTTTTTACTAAGCTCCGTGCCGACAACTTCGGCATCAAGGAAGAAATGGAACCGATGACTACCTTTAAGAAGAAAAAGATAGCTCAGATGCTCAAGAACGTGAATGATGTTCCTGCCGGAGAGGTGAAGATGAACAACGGTTTTCTGAACCGACGGCTCAGCAAGATTCAGGAAGATGAACGCCACGCCATCGATACCTCTATCGAGACCATTTATCTGCTGCGCATCATCGTGGCAAACGTAAATGGAATGTTGGCTAACGGAATCAATCTCAGAGGAATCATCCAGTTGGGAGACTACCTGAGAACCCGAGGCGACAAGGTAGATTTCGTGAAACTGGAGAAGTGGCTTGCCAAGCTCCGCATCCAACGCATCGCCCAGCTGGAAGGAAGCGTGCTCATCACCTTCTTCGATTTTGAACAGGACGAAATCCCGTTCGTTCATCACATAGAAAGAGGCGCCTACAAGCTGACGCTCCGTTCGCTCTACTATAATATCATGGACCAGCAGGCCATTCAGTTTGAGCAGACCAGCAGCGGCTTTGTACGCACCACGGGGGGAACCATGCGCAAGAATCTGCGCCGCAGCATGCGCTATCTGCAATACGCTCCGATAGAAACCATGAGCAATTTCATGAACAATTTCTTCCGGTCATTATCTGAGATTGAAGAGTAAATTTCAGTAAGGATTGAGGGGTTACCCTGGGATTCATCAGGACGAAGAGTAAAATATCTATAAAATTAATCTCTTAGTAGTACGATTTTCATCTGATTTTCGTATCTTTGCATCTATGAAAAAGTTATTTATCTCTATTATAGCATCCATTATTGCCTTGGGAGCCCATGCCCAGGTGCAATGCGAAGACACTTGTCGGCACGTTCACGGCATCGACTTGAGTCATTATCAGGGCAACGTGTTCTGGGAAACCGTGGGCGACAACTCTAAGATGGCTTACGTTTATCTGAAAGCTACCGAGGGAGGAACCAACATCGACAGCAAATACAAGAAGAATATCGACCTGGCTCATCGCTACGGAATGAAAGTAGGTTCTTATCATTTCTACAGACCCCGCATCCCACAGCAGACGCAGCTGGAAAATTTCATGGCCCAATGCCGTCCGGGAGATCAGGACCTCTTGCCTATGATTGATGTGGAGACGAAAAGCGGCATGAATACAGAAGAATTCTGCGATTCGCTCTTTAAGTTTCTGCATCTCGTAGAAAAAGCATATAAGCAGAAACCCCTCATCTATACGGGAGCCAATTTCTATGACAACTATCTTCTGGGCAAGCTCGACAGCTACAAGCTGATGATTGCCCAGTATACGAAGCGCCTCCCTGTATTGCGCGATGGTAGAGATTTCGAAATGTGGCAATATACGGGTAAGGGCAGACTCAACGGAATAAACGGCTATGTTGACAAAAGCCGTTTCATGGGGCGCCACAAGCTCAGAGAAATCAGATTCAGACATCGATAGTACTTGGAACCCTGAACTTGGAACTTGATGATTAGCTTCAAGGTAAAGAGTAGATAAGATCTGGAAGTAGAGAAGCATGAATTATATAAGTAAATTAATAAACACAAAATAGAATTATGGCAATTATAAAATGTCCGGAATGCGGACGCCAAATTAGCGATAAAGCACCTACCTGCCCTAGTTGCGGAGTAGAAATAGCAGGCAAAATTACCAAATGCCCAAATTGTGGCGAGATTTATTTCAGCAACCTGGAAATGTGTCCTAACTGCCATGAGCTGAATCCTTCGCTCACAAGAATGACGCCTCCGACAGGAATGAGCCAGCAGACTCCTGCCAGCCAGGCTTCTATGACTCAGCAGCAAGAAGCTGAAAACGCAGCCAGACAGAATGCAATCAGACAAGAAGAAATCCGCCGTCAGGAGGCTCTCAGACAGGACGCTCTCAGGCAGCAGGCTCGTCCTCAGACACCTGTCAGAACAGCAACACCTCCTACTCCACCCGTTCCTCCGGTACGCCCACAGCAATCTAATTCTCAGAACGGCGGAAACGGCGAGGGAACCCAGGAAAAGAAAAAAAGCAACCGTGGCGTCATCATCATCTCTCTGATTTTCGCCTTCCTCGTTTGTGGCATTTTCTACTATTTCTATGATAGTGCCAATAAGAATAAGGAACTGGAAGCTTACGAGTATGCGATGCAGAGTAGCGACCCGATGGTTCTGCAGAGTTACCTAGATACTTACAAAGATGCTGACGAGGCGCATCGTGATTCCATCATGGCTCACCTCGAACTTCTGAAACAGACCGATCAGGACTGGACCAACGCCGTAGTAAGCGGTTCGAAAGAGGCCCTGCAGGCTTATCTCGACAAATACCCAAACAGTCCACACAAGCAGGAGGTTTTGAACAAGATAGATTCCATCGACTGGAATGTGGCCAAGAATGCTGATAATGTAGAAGCTTACCAGGCTTATCTCGCCGCTCATGCTGACGGTTCGCATATCGAAGAGGCTGAGAATGCGATGAAGAAAGCCAAGAGCAGAGATTTGCAGCCTGAAGAGAAAGATATGGTAAGCAGTCTGTTCCGCCATTTCTTCCAAAGCATCAATACCCGCGATGCTGATGGTTTGCAGGCTTCATGCGAGGACATTCTCTCTTCGCTTCTGGGTAAGAATTCTGCTACCAAGGCAGATGTTGTTACCTTTATGAATAAGCTTTATAAGGACGATGTGACCAACCTGAACTGGTTCCTCACCAACGATTATAAGATTAAGAAGCGCGAGGTGGGTGACGAAGATTATGAATATCAGGTTCAGTTCTCAGCACGTGAGGAAGTTCAGCTTACCGACGGTACTAAGAAAACCAACCATTTCAAAATCAACGCAACCGTTTCGCCAGACGGCAAGGTTTCTGCGTTCAACATGTCGAAGATTAATGCCGCAGAATAGAATAAAAAACGCCCTGCAAGATCAGGAACTTCATTTCTGAATGTTCCCTTCTTGCAGGGCGTTTCTTTTTACCTTCATGTTTCGGGAAAGTTCTCATGTCCGAGAAACCCGTTTCCTTCTTTTAGAAATTACTTTGCATTCTTCATCTGACGGAGCAAATCTTTCTGCTTATCATTCAACCCGGTTGGCAACTTCACGTTGTAAGTAATCATCAGGTCGCCAAAGGTTCCGTCACCTCGGTCGTATCCTTTTCCGCGAACACGAACCTTCGTGCCATTCTGCGTTTCCGGCTTAATCTTCAGTTTGATTTTAGAACCATTACTCAATTTAATGATTCCTTCGCCGCCCAGCAGAGCCGTATAAAGGTCGATATTCACATTCATGTTCATTTCGCCGTTATTGGCACGGCCATTCTGACCGCAACCGCCGCCACAACCACCTGTACCGAAATCAGCACCAGCTCCGTAGCCAGCCCCATTAAAGCCGCTACCATAACCGGCAGAACCATTAAAACCGCCAAAATTGCCGGAACCGAATCCTTCAGCCGACTGCTGGCTTCTTCCACGACCTCCGAAGAGATTTTCGAAGAAGCTGGAGAAACCTCCGCCTCCGCCAAACTGGCTGAAGTCGAAACCCTCGAATGGATTTCCACCTGCTCCACCATAGCTTCCGGAACCGCCTGCGCCACCAGCTCCGCCGAAACCGCCGAATGCATCAGCATTCTTCCATTGTTCGCCATACTGGTCGTATTTAGCACGCTTATCTGGGTCAGAAATCACCTCATACGCCTCGTTCAGCGCCTGGAACTTAGCCTTCGCCTTCGGGTCGTTAGGGTGCAAATCTGGGTGAAACTGTTTTGCACGTTTACGATACGCAGCTCTCACATCCTTCTGCGGAATGTTCTTGTCTACGCCGAGAATCTTGTAATAATCAACAAATGCCATATTATAAAACCTCCTATTTTTTAGTTTTTAAAAAATATCCAACAAAAAGTATGCCTATTTAAGTTCTTTTTTGTACTTTTGCAGAGAAAATAAGAAACAGAGCTCAACTGATGGGCTTTCATTACTCAAAAGTAATACATTAATTAATATGAAACAATTATTTGCTGCGCTTCTTCTGGCGCTAACTTTCAATTCACAAGCTATGGCACAACAACGTACCGTAAAACTGAGAGTGATAGAGACAAGCGATGTGCACGGCTCTTTCTTCCCTTACGATTTCATCAACCGTAAGCCAAAAGCAGGAACCTTGGCGCGCGTTTCTTCCTACGTCAATAATCTGCGAAAAGACTACAAGGATAACCTCATCCTCTTGGAGAATGGCGATATTCTGCAGGGACAGCCTACCTGCTATTATTATAATTATGTAAACACAGAGGCTAGAAACGTGGCTGCCGATGTGGTAAACTACATGAAGTATGATGCGCAAGTGTTTGGCAATCATGATGTTGAAACGGGTCATCCTGTTTACGACAAATGGATAAAAGAACTCAATTGCCCAGTTCTTGGTTCCAACATCATCAGCACTTCTACAGGCCAGCCATACGTTAAGCCTTATCTCATCCTGAACCGCGAGGGCGTGAAGGTGGCAGTTTTGGGAATGATTACTCCTGCCATTCCAAACTGGCTCACGGAGAATCTCTGGAGCGGACTGAAATTTGAAAATATAGTAACAAACGCCCGCAAATGGGTGAAGTATCTCCAGGAGAATGAAAAACCGGATGTTATCATCGGCCTCTTCCACAGCGGAAAAGACGGAGGCATTCAGACTGCCGAATATGATGAAGACGCCTCTATCAAGGTGGCAAAAGAAGTGCCAGGCTTCGACCTCATTCTCTTCGGCCACGACCATACGCGCGACAACGAAACCGTAACCAATACTGATGGAAAGCAGGTGGTTTGCCTGGATCCTGCCAACAACGCCATTAGCGTGGCTGATGCAGAAATAACCCTCACCCTCAACAAAAAAAAGGTGAACGGAAAGAAGCAGCTGGTGGTAACTGACAAAAAGGTGACAGGCAAGATTGTGGATGTGACAGATTGTCCTATCGACGAGGATTTCATGAAGACTTTCGAACCTCAGATTGCGGAAGTAAAGAAATATGTGGGCAAGCAGATTGGCAACTTCAAGACTACCATCTACAGCCGCGACCAGTTCTTCGGCAGTTCTGCCTTCAACGATTTCATCCTCAACCTCCAGTTGCAGATGACAAAAGCCGATATTTCGTTCAACGCTCCTCTTCAGTTCAACGCGGTTCTGAAAGCCGGCCCAATCTACGTGAGCGACATGTTCAATCTCTATAAATATGAGAACCAGCTCTACGTAATGCGCATGACGGGCGAAGAAATCAGAAAGCATCTGGAAATGAGTTACGACCTCTGGGTGAACACCATGAAGAGCCCGGACGACCATCTCCTGCTGCTCGATGAGAAGACCGTTGGCGACCAGCAACGCCTCGGTTTCAAGAATCTCTCGTTCAACTTTGATAGTGCTGCGGGAATCGATTACGAAGTTGACGTAACCAAGCCAGACGGCGAGAAGGTGAAGATTCTGCGCATGAGTAACGGCGAACCTTTCGATGAGAAGAAATGGTACAAGGTAGCCGTTAACAGCTATCGTGGAAATGGCGGCGGCGAACTCCTTACCAAGGGTGCCGGAATCCCGAAAGACAGTCTTGAAAGCCGAATCATCTATCGCAGCAAGCGCGACCAGCGCTACTATCTGATGGAAGAAATTGAAAAGATGGGAACGGTTGATGCAAAACCAAACAACAACTGGAAGTTTGTGCCGGAAGCATGGACTAAGCCTGCTGCCCAGCGCGATTTCGAATTGCTGTTCGGTAAGAAGAAATAGCTCCTCGAAACGCTTCTGGAAAAGCATATTATAAAGATCAAAGTAAAAAAGCAAATAAGTTCAAAATAAAGAATGAAGTATTGGTTTATATTTTGCAAGACTGATCTCTTGCTCGAAAAGAAAGAAGACGGAACCTATACGATTCCTTGTTCAGAAGAGAGTCCAATCCCAACAAAGCCTTGGACTCACATTCTCAATATTACCCCGATGGAAGACGGAACAGAGGTGAAGACCTTCACCATTCCTGAGCCCGTTACCGGCAATCCGAAGTACGAAATGTGCGGCTTGCGCCCTAGTTTCTACAAACTCTTTCCTGCCCTTTACCAGAAAGCAGGAAAGTGTCAGGAACTCAACTATTGGGACATGAATACCCAATTCTGCGGCGTTTGCGGAGCTCCGATGAAAATGGCAACCGACATCAGTAAGAAATGTACAGAATGTGGCAAACAGGTCTGGCCTTCGCTTGCCACAGCCATCATCGTTCTGATTAAGAAAGATGATCAGGTCTTGCTGGTACACGCCCGTAATTTCAAGGGAAATTTCGACAGTCTCGTGGCTGGTTTCGTAGAGACTGGCGAGAATCTGGAAGAGGCGGTTCATCGTGAAGTAATGGAAGAAACCGGTCTGACTATCAAGAACTTGAAATATTTCGGTTCCCAGCCTTGGCCTTATCCGAGCGGTCTGATGATTGGCTTCTCGGCAGAATATGTAGATGGAGAAATTCATCTTCAGAAAGAAGAACTCTCTCGTGGTAAATGGTTCACGAAAGAGAATCTCCCTATTCTCCCAGAGAAACTTTCCATCGCCCGAAAACTCATCGACGCCTGGCTGGCGGACAAACTCTAATAATGAGGACAAACTCTAAAAGTGAGGATAAACTCTAAAAAATGATGAAAGAGAAACTTTGGAATGCAAACTACATCAAGGTGATGACTACCAACTTTCTGTTGTATTTCGCCTTCTATCTGCTCACACCTTTGCTCCCTCTCTATCTGAGCGAAAATTTTGGAGCCACGAAAGATGTGATTGGAATTGTGCTGAGCGGCTATACGGTTGCCGCCCTCATCATTCGTCCGTTCAGCGGATATGTGGTTGACAGCTTTTCGCGCAAGAAGGTTCTGATGGTCTGTCTCTCGGCCTTCGCCATCTTCTTTGCCGGCTATATTGCAGCCAGCACCATCCTGATGTTTGCCATCTGCAGAACCCTGCACGGAGGTCCGTTCGGAGCCGTAACGGTTGCCAACAGCACCTGCGCCATCGACGTTCTTCCGGCAAGTAGGAGAAATGAAGGAATCGGACTCTACGGACTGAGCAACAATTTTGCCATGGCAATTGCTCCATCCATCGGAATCTATCTCCATAATGCGGTAGACAGTTACATGATTCTCTTTTGGATAGCTTTCATCGTGGCGATTGCCTCAGTTGTGATTGCAGGAACCATCCGCCTCCCCGAAAAGGAAATCGTTAAGAACAAGGAGAAGCTTTCTCTCGACCGCTTCTTCCTGACGCGTGCCTGGCTCCTTGCCATCAACATCGCCATGTTCGGTTTCTGCTGGGGCGTTCTGAGCAATTATCTTGCGATTTACAGCAAGGAGGAACTCGGAATTACGGGCGGAACGGGCACTTTTTTTGCCCTTCTTTCCATGGGCCTGTTTCTGTCAAGATTGCAGGGAAGAAAAGCCTTGAGCCAGGGCAAACTTACCCAGAATGCGGCCGAAGGAATGCTGCTTTCGCTTGTAGGTTTCATCATCTTTGTTGCCGTCAAGCACCCGGTAGCCTATTATCTTTCGGCTTGTCTCATCGGCCTGGGTAACGGTCATCTTTACCCAGCCTTTCTCAACATGTTTATTAATGTGGCTCGTCACAACCAGCGTGGAACGGCAAACAGCAGCATTCTTACAGGTTGGGATTTGGGCTTTGGAATCGGCTGTCTCTTAGGCGGAGTTGTGGCAGAACATTTCGGTTACAACGGCACATTCTGGATGGTTGCGATAGAAAATGCAGCTTCCGTTCTCCTCTTCTTTGCCGCTTCGAAACAATTCTTTGAGAAGAGACGCAGAGAATAGAAAACAGTTGATAAAGAGAAATATAAGATTATGAATAAAAAAAGAGCACTTCATCCGAGACAGAAGAAAGTCTCAGGCGAAGTGCTCTTATTTTTATCTTACTTTTCTGTTTTTAGAAAGGAAGATCATCTGCGCTACCACCCTCTGCTGCAGGAGCTGCAGGCTGAACTGGAGGGAATGCTGCAGTTGCACCATTAGCAGGAGCTGCTGGCTGAGCAGGAGCTACAGGAGCACCTACTGGAGGAAACGCACCTGGCTGCATTCCGCCCATAGCACCAGCTACGGCGTTAGGGTCAACACGCTGGATGTTCCAGGCACGGATGCTGTTGAACCAACGGCCCTGATACTCGTGAGCATCAATGTCGAAAGAAACCAGAAGTTCCTCACCACTCTGAATATTGAACTGAGCCAGACGGTCTGCTCCGAAAACATCAAAGCACAATTTCTTTGGATACTGCTCGTGGGTTTCAATTACGAACGACTGAGCTTTCCACTCTCCTCTTGCAGAGACGCCGCTTCTTTCAGGCAAAACGGCAATAACTTTTCCTTGTAATTCCATATGATAATATTTAAAGTTTTTCCTTTGTTTAAAGGGTGTTTTTTTCTTTCTGACTGCGAAATTACTAAAAATAGTTCAAAAACTAGAACTTTTCTCCAATTATTTTTGCTTATCAGCGATATTTTTTGTATTTTTGTGCTCAATTAGGTGATATTGCCTAATTAAATTAAGGTGAAACAGAAAACAAAATAAAATTTAAATAAAATACTCATGAGATTTACAGTATCAAGTTCTGCATTGAGCAGCAAGCTCAACATGCTCGCAAAAGTGATTGGAAGCAAGAATTCGTTGCCAATCCTCGATTGTTTCCTTTTCCAAGTTGCTAACGGTGAAATGAGCATCACAGCTAGCGATAGTGATAATGTCATCAAGAGTACACTCGCTCTTACCGACCACGATGGAGAAGGTGAGTTTTGTGTGCCTAACCGCGTAATCCTCGATGCGTTGAAGGAACTGCCTGAGCAGCCTCTTCACTTTGATGTGGATGCTGCCGGAGAAGCCGTTGCCATCAAGATTGTTTACCAAAACGGTCTTTACAACTTCACAGGTCAGAGCGCAGAGGAATATCCTCGCACACAGAGCATGAACGATGCTTGCACCACAGTTTCTTTGCCTACAGAAATGCTGATCAACAACATTTCACGCTCGCTCTTCGCTACAGCCAACGATGAGTTGCGCCCAGTCATGAACGGTATTTACTTCGACCTGACAGCAGATGCTCTCGCTATCGTAGCAAGCGATGGTCACAAGCTGGTTCGCAGCAAGAACTTCACTATCAAGAGCGAATCTCCTTCAGCATTCAACTTGCCTAAGAAGCCAGCTTCTCTGCTGAAGAACATTCTGAGCAAGGACGGCGACGACGCTATCATCAAGTTTGATGACCGAAGCGCAGAAATCCAGTTTACTGACGGCGTTATGAGATGCAGACTGATTGATGGCCGCTACCCTAACTACAACTCTGTCATTCCAAACAACCCTAACGAGGTTACAGTAGACCGCAGAGGCTTGCAGAGTGCTTTGCGCCGCGTATTGCCATTTGCAAGCGAGAGCAGCCAGCTCATCCGTTTCCACATCGAGTCAGGCCGTTTCGAGGTTTCTTCTGAGGATATTGACTTCTCAACATCTGCAAAGGAACAGTTGTCTTGCGAATACAACGGCTCTCCTATCAGCATCGGCTTCAAGGGAAGCAGTCTGATGGAAATCCTGAGCAATCTCACCAGCGACAACATCATCATCCAGCTGGCAGACCCAAGCCGTGCCGGAATCATCGTACCAGCAGAACAGCCTGAGAACGAAGATATTCTGATGCTCATCATGCCTATGCTCCTTAACGACTAAAGGAGCACGGGCTTTCTCTGAAACAACAAAAAGAAAAGTATTTCTACAAAAATGAAACTCAATTTGACAAAGCCTCTGATCGTGTTCGACCTGGAAACAACGGGTCTTGACATGATCAAGGATCGTATTATACAGATTTCTTACATCAAGGTAATGCCTGATGGAACTGAAGACCGCAAGAACCTCTTCGTAAATCCTTGCAAGGAGATTCCTGCCGAAGTAGTTGCCCTTACAGGTATCAGCAACGAAGATGTAAAAGATGCGCCAACCTTCAAGCAGCTGGCTGCCACATTAGAGAAGGAATTTACAGGTTGCGATTTCGCAGGCTACAATTCCAACCACTTCGATGTACCGATGCTCGCAGAAGAATTCCTGCGTGCTGGAATCGACTTCGATTTCAACAAGTGCCGTCTCATCGATGCGCAGACCATCTTCATGAAGATGGAACGCCGCAACCTGGCTGCTGCCTACAAGTTCTATTGCGGCAGAAAGATGGAGGAAGATTTCGAAGCTCATCGTGCAGATCAGGATACAGAGGCTACTTACCGCGTGCTCATGGGCGAGCTCGACAAGTATGCTCCAGGCGTGCAGGATGAACCTGAGCGCGTGCTCAACAACAACATGGATGAACTAGCCGATTTCTCTAAGCAAAAGGATAATGTAGATTTCGCCGGACGCATCGTTTGGGAAGAGGTAAAAGACGCCCAGGGCAACGTTGTAAACGATGAGAACGGAAATCCTTTGAAGCACGAAGTATTCAACTTCGGCAAATACAAAGGATGGGATGTGGCCGAGATTCTGACCAAAGACCCGGGTTATTTTACATGGGTCTTGGGAAGCGATTTCACCAACAATACCAAGCAGGTACTTACCCGCATCCGCCTTCGTGAATTCAACAAGAGAATGGGAAAATAATTGTTACCGGACTTTCGCAAGCGGTTGAAGAACAAACCTCTTGCGAAACTCGGATTTATTTCTTAACAGTTAGAAAAATTCATGTTAAAAGGAAAGAAAATCGTATTGGGCATTACGGGCTCTATTGCAGCCTACAAGTCTTGCCTCATCATACGAGGTCTCATCAAGCGCGGAGCCGAAGTGCAAGTAGTCATTACGCCTGCAGGAAAGGAGTTCATCACTCCCATCACCCTTTCGGCTCTTACGCATAAGCCTGTGGTAAGCGAATTTTTCTCGCAGCGCGATGGAACCTGGAATTCGCACGTAGACTTAGGTCTGTGGGCCGACGCCATGCTCATCGCTCCTTGCACAGCCTCTACCATGGGAAAGATGGCTCACGGAATTGCTGACAACATGCTCATCACAACCTATCTGTCGATGAAAGCACCTGTTTTCATCGCTCCAGCCATGGACCTCGACATGTATAAGCATCCTTCTACCCAAGCCAACATGAAAACACTTCTGGGCTATGGAAATCACATCATAGAACCCGAAGTGGGATTCCTGGCAAGCGGACTGGAAGGAAAGGGACGCATGGAAGAACCTGATATTATCGTAGAATGCCTTGACAGATTCTTCGATGAACAGGCTCAGCAGAATGCAGAGACCGATGAAGCTGCATCAGAAAACTGCAAGGAAAAAGAAAGCGATAAGCTCGATTTGAAAGGCAAGAAGATCATGATTACAGCCGGACCAACTTACGAAAAGATTGACCCGGTACGTTTCATCGGCAATTATTCTTCCGGCAAAATGGGCTTTGCCCTTGCTGAAGAGTGTTGCCGTCGGGGTGCTGAGGTTACGCTGGTTGCAGGTCCGGTTTCGCTCAGCTGTTCCGAAGCCATTCATCGCATCGATGTAGAAAGTTGCGAGGAAATGTATCAGGCAGCCACTAAAGCTTTTGCCTCAACCGATGCAGCCATCCTCTGTGCTGCTGTTGCTGATTTCAAGCCAAGCGAGATTGCTGACAGGAAAATCAAGCGCGAGAAAGATGATTTGGAACTCCGACTCGTCCCTACTCACGATATTGCCGCAGCCCTTGGCAAAATGAAACAAAAACATCAGCGAATTGTGGCTTTCGCCCTGGAAACCAACGACGAAGAGGCTAATGCACAGAAAAAACGCAAAAAGAAAAATGCCGATTTCATCGTGCTTAACTCTACTCGCAATCCGGGAACCACATTCCGTACGGATGACAACCAGATAACGATTATTTCTGAAGAGGGTAAGAAAGAATATGAGAAGAAACCGAAAACTGAAGTGGCTCGCGACATTATCAACGAGCTGGCTCATCTCTTGTAGTCCCATCACATCAGCCGCTCAGGAGTTGCAGGCTAAGATTACCATCAACCATGCCCAGATTCAGGGCACGGAAAACCGGGTATTCGATAATCTGCAGCAAACTCTTGAGCAGTTTGTGAACGACAGGCAATGGACGAATCTTCAATTCAGGAAGAACGAGCGCATCGTGTGCAACTTCAATATCACGGTAAGCAAGTATGATAAAGACCAGAATATCTTTACCTGCAAGGCGCTCATCCAGGCCAACCGTCCCGTCTACAATTCAGCCTATACGTCCACCTTATATAATAATGTGGATGAAAACTTCACGTTCAAGTTTGCCGAGTTCGACCAACTGGAGTTTACCGAAGAGCGGATTGACAACCAGCTAACGGCTTTGCTCGCCTACTATGCTTACCTCATCATCGGTTTAGATCTTGACAGTTTTGCGCCTAAAGGTGGGGAGGACATTCTGCAACGTTGCATGAACCTCACCAACAACGCCCAGAATCTTGATTTTCCGGGCTGGAAAGCGTTTAGTGACAACAGAAACCGGTTCGCCATCATTTCCGATTATCTCGACGGAGCCATGGAACCTTTCAGAATGCTGCAATACAACTATTACAGAAAAGGGCTCGATGAAATGGCGAATAATGTGGAACGAGGCAGAACTGAAATCACCAACACCCTGCTCCAGGATCTGAAGAAGGCACGTACGGACAGACCGCTCAGTCTGCTGCCACAAATCTGGACCGACTATAAGAAGGACGAGCTTGCTAACATCTATCAGAAACATGGCACTCAGAAAGAGAAAGAAAGCATTTATGAGCTGCTCTTCTCCATCAATCCTTCTCAAAACTCATATTGGGACAAAATCAAGGAATAAGGCTACATGCAGAATGATTCGAGGCAACTTCTCGAATGATAAAGCAAAGAATCTTCCTAGATAGATTAAGTTCCTTAAAAACAATAAGATAAGAAATTATGCTCAAGCAATTATACATCAAGAATTTCACGTTGATTGACGAGTTGGACATTCCTCTTTATCCAGGATTCTCAGTCATCACGGGCGAGACGGGTGCCGGAAAGAGCATCATTCTCGGAGCCATCGGACTGCTCCTGGGCAACCGTGCTGACAGCAAGGCCATCAAGGCAGAAAGAGACCGATGCGTGATAGAAGCCCACTTCGACCTGTCAAAATACGGAATGCAGGATTTCTTCGATGCTAACGATATTGATTATGATGCAGAAGACACCATCATCCGCCGCGAACTGACTGCTGCCGGAAAGAGCCGTGCCTTCATCAACGACACGCCCGTCCCCCTGAGCAAGATGAGAGAACTGGGCGAACAGCTCGTCGATATTCATTCGCAGCACCAGAACCTCCTGCTGCAGAAGGAAGACTTCCAGCTCAGCGTGGTCGACATTATTGCCCACAATGAAAAGCAGAAGAAGGCTTATCTTGCCGAATACAAGAACTATAAAAAGGCTAAGCAGCAGCTGGAAGACCTGAAAGCGGAAATCGTAAAGAACAGGGAGAACGAGGAATTCATGCGCTTCCAGTTTAAGGAACTGGATGATGCAAACCTGCAGGAAGGCGAACTTGAGCAACTGGAACAGGAAGCAGAAACCCTGAGCCATTCTGAAGACATCAAGACTGCGCTCTATGAGGCAGATAATGCACTCTCGGGCGAAGACGGCAGTATTCTCGACAAACTGAAAAATGCAGCCCAGCAGATTGACAACATCAAGGAGGTTTATCCGGATGTGAAAGAGGTGGCTGAGCGAATGCAGAGCAGCTATATAGAACTCAAGGATATTGCCCAGGAAATAAGCGGAAGCGTTGACAATGTTGAGTTTGACCCGAACCGGCTTGAAACCATCAATTCCCGGCTTGACCAGCTCTACTCGCTCCAGCAGAAATTCCATGTGGAAAATGTAGAAGAACTCATCGCCACTCGCGAGCGAATCAACGAACAGTTGCAGCACATAGATAATGGTGATGAAGACATAGAAGAGCAGGAAAAGCAAGTTGCCCTTCTGCTTGCCAAGGCTGAAAAGCTGGCTGGTGATCTGACTGCCATCCGAACGAAATCGGCCAGAAAGATAGAAGAAGAAATGAAGAAACGTCTCATTCCTCTGGGAATTCCAAACGTCCGCTTCGAAATTTCATTCTCCGCCAAGCCGCTCAGTTCAGATGGTGTTGACAAGGTAAATTTCCTGTTCAGCGCCAACAAGAGCACGCTTCTCCAGCCGGTGAGTCAGGTTGCTTCCGGTGGAGAAATCGCCCGCGTCATGCTTTCTCTGAAGGCTATGATTAGCGGCGCCGTAAAACTACCAACCATCATCTTCGATGAAATCGACACGGGAGTAAGCGGTAAGATTGCTGAAAAGATGGCGGAAATCATGACAGAGATGGGCAACCTGAACCGTCAGGTTATTTCCATCACCCACCTGCCGCAGATTGCTTCCATGGGAACCCATCATTACAAGGTTCTGAAAGAAGAAACCGAAGAGGGAACTCTTTCTCACATGAAGGAACTCAACGAGCAGCAGCGTATAGAAGAAATCGCCCAGATGCTCAGCGGAAGCGACATTACGCCTGCTGCCCTGGCAAATGCTAAGGAGTTGCTCAATAAACATAAGCAACACAAATAAGATTATGAAAAAAATAAATATGATCATGATGGGACTGATGCTCGGAGCATCGTCCCTCTATGCCCAGCCGGGTTCGGTCCAGAAACTGGCTAAGAGCGTTTTCACCTTGACTACTTTCAATCAGAAAGGCGACATTATCGCCTCTACCCAAGGTGTTTTTATCGACAACAAGGGAACGGCAATCAGCACCTTCAAGCCATTTGTCGGAGCTGTAAAAGCTAGCGTTGTTGACGCTTCCGGCAAATCGATTCCTGTTGAGGCTATCATGGGAGCCGACGAGCTCTACGATGTGGCTAAATTCCGCATCAACGCCTCTACAGTTGCAGCCCCTATTGCAACCAAGGAATCGGCTGCTGGCGACAAGGTCTGGCTGGTTCCTTATTCTATCAAGAAGCCGGCTTACCAGCAGGAGGATATCAGCAGCGTAGAGAAGTTCAAGACTACGTACAACTATTACATCTTCTCGAATAGTGCTCCCGAAAATGCAGTAGGTTGTCCGTTTGCCAACAAGAACGGCCAGGTCATCGGTCTGATGCACAGCAATGGTCAGGTAACGGCCATCGACGCCAACTACGCCAAGCAGCTGAAGGTAACCGGTCTTTCGAGTCTTGACGCAGCTCTTCGCGAAACCACCATCCGTACAGCTCTTCCTGATACAGAGAACGAAGCGATGACGATGATGACTCTGAAGAAAGGCCAGACTACAGCTGATGTGTATGCGAAATATAGCGATGAGTTTATCAGCAAATTCCCTACTTCAGCCTTCGGTTACAAGGAGAAAGCCACTTATCTGACGGATAAGGCAGAATATGATGCAGCTGCCAAACTGATGGAAGAAGGCATTAAGAAATCGGCTGCCAAGGATGAGGCTCATTCCAACTATGCCGACCTGATTTATCAGAAGATTATTTACAAGGGCGATTCTGTTTATAAGGACTGGACGCTTGATAAGGCCATAGCTGAGGCTCAGAAGGCATACGAAATCAAGGCTCAGCCTATTTACCGCCATCAGGAAGCGCAGATTAATTTTGTAAAGGGTGAGTATCAGAAAGCTTACGATACTTTCATGGATTTGACCAATACTTCACTTCTCAGCGGCGAACTCTATTTTGAGGCTGCCCAGGCTAAGAAGAATCTCAAGGCTCCAGCCAAGGAGATTGAGGTTTTGCTCGATAGTGCGGTAAGCGTTGGAAGCAAGACCGGAATGGTTGCGAATTATTATCTGGCTCGTGCAGAATTTCTGAAAGAGCAGGGTGAATTCCGTCGTGCAATTCAGGATTATAATATGTACGATTCCATTGCCCGTCCTGTTTCGCCAGTCTTCTTCTACACCCGTTACCAATGCGAAACCAAGTTGCGCATGTGGCAGCCAGCCCTGCTTGATATTGCCCGCACCTGTTACCTGGCTCCTAAAGAGCCTACATATTTTGCAGAATGGGCAAGTCTTGACTTGCGTGTAAAGCGTTATGATGAAGGAATCAGCGCAGCCACCCATTGCATAGAGTTAGCTCCTGAATATGCTGACGGCTACCTTCTCTTAGGTCTGCTCCAGAAGGAGAAAGGAAATAAGGAAGAGGCCATCAAGAACCTAAAGAAAGCCCAGGAACTTGGCGATTCCCGCGCTGGAGAATATCTCAAGAAAATGAAGTAATTATTTTAGTAATAAGTAAGAAAGTCCGTAGGCATTTTAACAGAACGCCTACGGACTTTCTTTTACATTTTAGTCATGTGGTAACCCAGCATTTTTAGCTCTACGGCTATTCCCATGAGGAACATCTGGTGAAGGGCGGCAACGAACCCCCGGAAGGCTTCCTCGCTTCCAGGCTGCAGATTCAGATGAATCAGCTTGCTGTAAGAGCGCGAAGCACATTCTGCAACCACATTCGTAACAGCCTTATGCGCTTCCTCATTCAGCAGCAGAACCTTTTCGCAGATGTAATCGTCCATGTGGTCGAAATCTATTCTGTCACGAAGATATTCATAATGATTCTCTACCTTGCTGTAGAGTTCCCAATCCTCATCCCAATACTTGGCAAGCGCCATTCCTACATACATAATCCAACCCAATGAAACCGTAGGATATTTGGCAAACTCGCGAATCGCATCAGGCAGATAACTCTCGCCTACTTTCTGCCACAGCTCTTCCAAATCCGGAGCTTCCGGCAAATGAGCATCTACCTTATCAATACTCAGCAGATATTGATAAAGATCTTCCTTGAAGATCGCTTCAAAATTCTTTTTCTCTTCCATTTATCTTTTCTTTTTCTAATATTTTTTTACTGAACTCTGCAAACCCTGATTCCTATCTGCACCGGATGTTTGTGCATGTAAGTATAAAGCGTCATCGGTTCATCAATCACTTTCTTGTGAATGCTACTGGCGTTGAGCAGATGCAATCCGTCTTTGTGCCAGGAAGCAATACCGATGTGGGTCGTGTCGAGACCCTTCTTGTTGGTAATGATGGCGATAATGTCACCATCGTGAATAGCGTTGCGGAAAACTGCCGTGTTGGCAATCTTACCCTTCGGAACATAACGGTAACGCTTGCCGTTCACACTCTGTTCCAGCTTTCTGATTCCCGATTTCCATTCCGGATGAGCCTTAAGCATCTTATAGCTCGAAACATGCGTACTCATCCAGTTGATGTTCACAGTCTGAACGGCCGAGAAAGGAGGATTGGGCGCAATATTCTTCACGATTCCCTCGCGCTCGTTTGCATCCATCCAAATCGTGAAATAATGCTGGCGCTTCACATAGGAAATCTCTCCGCCCACATAACGCACATTTCGGAGATGTTCACAGAAAGCCGAGAAAGAAGTCTCGTTCTTCTTGGCGCACAGGGTGAGCGCCGTAACCATCTCTACGTATGTGGTGCAGTCCAGCTCACGGGTGTTCACGATGAGCACCTCTTCCTTCGTCCGGTCCAGCGTGCCGCCCACATAAGGAATGCCCGCCATCTGCTTGCCGAACCAGAGCATCCAACTGGCAGGTTTCTTCTTCATAGCCCTTGCCTGCTGCAGCAGTCCTACAATCCGCAGACTGTCCTTCCGCTGATAAACCACATTCACCCTGGCTTTTCCCGGAACAGCCAGCACGCAAGCCAGCACGACAGCTGCCATTTTCGTAAATATTTTCATCTCTTCTCTTTTTATATGTTAATGATGACGTTTCCTGCCGAAGTTCACACCCACATAAATATTGAGTGAGCCAAACGAATTGTTGGTAGAAAACTGTTTTTTCTTATAGTTGTAGGAATGGATGATGGTGCTGGCGCCCGCGTACCAATGCGTGTTGTTCCACACAATACCGAAGCGGCCTATTCCATCCAGGTTCACATTCTTGAAACTGAAGTTGGTAATGTCCAGATGTTCCCTTTCATTATCCGATTTCGAGCTGTTGTAAGCCACACCTACCGAGAGCGAAGCGTTGAAGAGCCAGTTCTTGGCGAAAACCCAGTTGTAAGCATAGCCGCAGGTTACGTTCACATCGCTGTATTTCACCTTACTGAACATCAGCGAACTGTCTATCTTGGCTTCCGGAGTTCCCCCGTTTGTCAGATTTTTGTTCAGCCGTTCATCTACAAGATTGGTCAGTTTATCCCAGTTCACCTCCAGTTCGTGCTCCGTGTAACCGATTCCCAGAAGCATGGAACCGGCACTTCTCCGCTGGACCGTACTCTGCGAATAGGCGGCAGGATAAGAGAAGCGGCGATGGTTGAAGATGTAATAAAGATTGAATCCCTTGATGCTCGATTTGAAACCGTCGAAAGGAGCCTTGCGGATAGGGTTACAATCGATGTGCTCACCCAGATTCATCCGCAGAACATGATAGTCATTTCCCGTCTGTCGCCAGAACAGGTCTATTCCCAGCAGACTGCTGTAGAGGCTCAGGTCAACCTCCTTTTTATTAGTGTGGTTATTCCTGAAATTAATGTGCTTCAGGTCGAACGTATAACCCAGAAACACCCATCGCCAGCCCAGATAAGGCCCCAGGCGGTAAGAAGGATCAGGCGAGAAGGAAATGCTCTGTCCTTCGCTGTTCCTGAGCGTATATTCCTCGTAGGTATTGGTGTTCTGCAGCATCACCGTATAATTGTAATGCTGGTCTTCGATATAAGCCGAATCCGTACTGTTGAATTCTCTGAAGAACCGGGTGAACACATCTCCCACCTGATGGAAGAAGGTTTTGCGATGGCGCTCTTTCACGAGGCTGTCCCGGGAATTAGACATGAACATCGTCTTGTTGAAGAGCGTTCCCAGCATGGTAGAATCCACGGGCTCCCCTGCCCTTGCCGAAGTGCAGGCAAGAGAACAGATAAATCCTACTATACAGAAACATCTCTTCATAACTTACGTTCTAATCCAGATGATGATTTTGTAAAAAATCAGTTCTTCCACAATACTCGGTCCAGCACCCAGTTGACAGCCGTAGCCGAAACGCTGGTGCAGTCGCATTTTCCTATTCCCTGCAGATGCTGAATCACACTCTTGATGAGCGGCAGCTGCACATAAGGCGGATTCGGAACCGTAATCAAGTTCTTTCCTTCGCTCGTAATCACTTCTATCGGCTGGTAAGTGAACACCGAGAATGAGAGCGAACCTTTCTCGCCAATCACCTCGATGCAGTCTTCCTTCGCACTCTCATGTCCCACGAAGCACCAGCTTCCGCTGCCCGGAATTCCGCTCTCAAAGAAGAAGCACGCCGAGAGCGTATCTTCAGCCTGATAAAGATGCGCTCTGTTGGCAGGATAGCCGTGCGCACGGGTAATCACACCAAACAGATTCTGGAGCAAATCTATCTGATGAGGAGCCAGGTCGTAGAAATAGCCGCCGCCCGCAATATCCGGCTGCAGTCGCCAAGGCATTTCCTTGCCGCTCTGAAAGTCGAGATCGCGCGGAGGAACCGAGAAGCGCACCTGAACATTCACCACGTTACCGATGGTTCCGCTCTCGATAATCTCCTTTACCTTCTGGAAGTAAGGAAGATAACGGCGATAGTAAGCTACGAAGCAGGGAACACCCGTCTGCTCGCTGATGCGGTTGATGCGGATGCAGTCGTTGTAGCTCGCTGCCAGCGGTTTCTCTATGTAGCAGGGTTTGCCCGCACGCATCGCCATGATAGCGAAGGTGGCGTGAGAAGAAGGTGGCGTGGCGATGTAAACAGCATTCACATCGGGATCTTCTATCAATTCCGATGCATCCGTGTACCATTTGCGCACATGATGGCGCTCAGCATAGCTGCGTGCCTTGTTCTCGCTTCGGCTCATCACAGCCACCACCTGCGAACCCTCCACTTCGTTGAAAGCCGGTCCGCTTTTCTTTTCGGTTACTTCTCCGCAGCCGATAAATCCCCAATTAATCTGTTTCATTCTCTGTTGGTTTATTCTCTCCCGAAAGATTATTCTCCGGCGAGCGATTTGTTGATTTCGTCAATATAGTCGAGCACCTCGTCACGTCCCATCTTCTTTTCACTACTGGTAATGAAATAAGGTGGAAGTGCTTCCCAGCGGTCTTCCAGCGCATGCATCCATTTCTCCGCATTCATGCGAGCCTTGACCGGACCCAACTTGTCGGCCTTGGTAAAGACGATGCAGAAAGGAACGCCGCTCTCGCCCAGCCAGTCTACAAACTCGCGGTCTATCTTCTGCTGGTCGTGGCGCACGTCGATGAGCACAAAGACATTAGCCAACTGCTGGCGCTGCAGAATATAACTGCTTATCATTTGTTCCAGCTGCTTCTGTACGGTCTTCGAACGCTTGGCGAAACCATAGCCAGGAAGGTCAACCAGATACCATTCGTTGTTGATGATGAAGTGGTTGATAAGCAGCGTTTTACCCGGTGTGGCTGAAGTCTTAGCCAAACCCTTGTGGTTGCAGAGCATATTGATGAGACTCGATTTTCCCACATTACTTCTGCCGATGAAAGCATATTCAGCCTTCGTATCTTTCGGACACATGCTCACTCGTGGAGCCGATATTGTAAATTCTGATTTCTTAATTTCCATTCTTTCTATTTTCTTTTATAAATGTTTATTATTAACGGCCGCACATCAACTAATCATAAAGTTCAATGTTCAACGCTCAAAGTTCAAAGTCTAGAGCATTTCAGCCAGTTCCAGCCATCTCATTTCCTTCTCATCAAGTTCATTCTTGATTTCAGGCAGGCGCTTGCTTTTCTCCGTCAGTTCCTCAACCGATAGATTTCCGCTGCAGAGTTCCTCTTCCAGCTTCTTCTGTTCCTCGGTCAGCGCATCTATTTCCTGGGTCAGCTGCTCATATTCGCGCTTCTCCTTGTAGCTCATCTTGCGCTTGTTCTCAAAATTGGCGTCGCGCTTTGCCGTGCCAGCTCCGTCGCTTTCTGCCGTAGCATTTCCGCTCTTTGCCGGTTTCGCCTGTTCCGCCTCGTCCTTCGCCTGCATCCGGCTCCATTCCCTGTACTGCGTATAGTTGCCTGGGAAATCCTGTATTTCGCCTTCGCCCTTGAAAACCAGCAGATGGTCTACTACCTTGTCCATGAAATAGCGGTCGTGGCTCACCACGATGACGCAACCCGCAAAATCCTGAAGATATTCTTCCAGTACCTGCAGCGTCTGGATGTCGAGGTCGTTGGTCGGCTCGTCCAGCACCAGGAAGTTCGGATTCCTCATCAGCACCGTACAGAGGTAAAGCTTGCGCTTCTCGCCGCCGCTCAGCTTGTAAACGTAGTTGTGCTGCTCCTCGGGCGTAAAGAGGAAGAACTGCAGAAACTGCGAAGCCGTCATGTGCTTGCCGCCCAGATCTATGTAATCGGCAATCTCCGTAATCACGTCAATCACCTTCTGGTCTTCACGGAATTTCAGTCCCTCCTGCGAGAAATAGCCGAAGCGAACCGTCTCACCGATGTCAAACTTGCCGCTGTCGGGCTGAACCTCGCCCAGCAGCATCTTGATGAAGGTCGATTTTCCCGTTCCGTTATTACCCACAATGCCCATCTTCTCGAAGCGGGCAAAGTTGTAGTAGAAGTTGTCGAGAATCACCTTTTTCTGTCCCCTGTCGTCGAAAGCCTTGCTCACATACTGGCATTCAAAAATCTTCGAACCTATATAAACGGTAGAAGCCTTCAGCCTTACCTGCCTGTCTTCTATGCGCTGCTTCGCCACCTTCTCCAGCTCGTAGAAAGCATCCTCGCGGTATTTCGCCTTGTGTCCGCGCGCCTGAGGCTGGCGGCGCATCCAGTCGAGTTCCCTGCGGTAGAGATTCTTCGAATGCTGAATTTCGGCTCTCAGATTGTCCATTCTCTCCTGCCTCTTCTCCAGATAATAGGCATAATTGCCGCGGTAGGTGTAGATGGTGCGGTCGTCGAGTTCCAGAATCGTATTGCACACCTTGTCCAGAAAGAATCGGTCGTGCGTAACCATGAAGATGGTCTTGTTGCCGCGGTTCAGATAACCTTCCAGCCACTCTATCATCTCCAGGTCCAGATGGTTGGTCGGCTCGTCCAGCATCAGGAAGTCGGGTTCCGTAATCAGCACATTCGCCAGCGCCACTCGCTTCTGCTGTCCGCCGCTGAGCTGTCCCATCGGCTGTTCCAGATTGGTAATGTGCAGCTGTGTGAGAATCTGTTTCGCCTTCAGCACCTTCTCCGGATCATCCTCATGATTGAAGCACGCCTGCAGCACACTTTCCTCCGGATCAAACTGCGGCGACTGCTCCAGATAGCCCACCTTCAAGTCGCGTCGGTAGATAATGTCTCCGCTCTCGTGTCCCTCTTTATCCATCAGCACCGACATGAGCGTAGACTTTCCCGTGCCGTTTCTCGCCACGAGTCCCACTTTCTGTCCTTCAGCGATAGAGAAGGAAATATTATCAAAAAGAACCTGTGCACCAAAGCGTTTGGTGAGGTTTTGAACGTCTAAATAGGGTATTTGACTAGCCATTTTTATTTTTTTTGTGCAAAGATAGGCAAAATATTTGGCAGAAACAAATTTTTTAATTATCTTTGCACACGAATTTATCAATCAATACCGTGTTTCCATTCAGAAACGCGACATTTCAGAAAGAAAATCATTAATATACAATATATAATATATGTATAGCAAAGAAGAATTACAAGCAAAGAGTGTCGTTCAGTTGAAGGACATTGCCAAGGAACTTGGAGCCAAGGTAAAGAAGAGCGATAACAAGGGAACTATCGTCTACGCCATTCTCGACGCCCAGGCAGAACAGCCAGCTCCTGAAGCAGCCCCTAAGCGCAAGCGCACCCGCATTGCAACCAAGAAAGAAGACCGTGTTTATTCCGTACACGGCAATGAAGGAGAGAATTTCGACGTGCAGAAGAACCAGGTATTGGGTCCTAACGGCGGCGAGACTGCTCCTCAGGCTATGAGCGAAACTGCCCCAGCCCCAGCGGTTGAGGAAGAAATCCGGTTCAGCCCGGCAGAGCAGAGTTTACAATCATCTGCCCAGAAGCAGACTCTAAACCAATCAGGCGAAGACATCGAGGCTCAGGTACTTGCCAACTTCCCGAAACACCGCGGCAGAAGAAGCAAGGCTGAACTCGAAGCCATTGCAGAAGCCAGAGCAGCTGCCATCAGAAAGCATCAGGCGGTAAAAGCCGAGCTAGAAGCGCAGATGGCGAAAGATGCACAGGAGACGGCTAACCAGCAGGCTGCTACTGAGGCAGAACAGCCGGAAGAGGCAACAGCCGATAACCAGCAGACTGCTCCTGAGCAGGCAGCACCTGAGCAAGCTGCCGTTCCTGAAGAGCAGTTCTCTGCCGGAAACGCAGAGAGCGCTAACATCAGCGGCGATTTGCAGGCGATGCTCCAGGCTAAGATGAATGCACAGAACGCAGCAGCAGCTCCAGCTCCAGCTCCGGCAGCAGCTCCGGCTCCAGCTGAGGAGGCAAAGGAAGAAGCTACTGAAAAAACAGCAACCGATAAGAAACAGGAGTCAGCTCCTATCCACTATACTGAAGGTATGAAGGTAGAACTCGATGCAGACGGAACCTGGAAGGGTGATCCGGGCGATGGAACCGATTTCATCCCGGTAGTCGACATTCCTATCGAAGACCAGGCAGCCATTCCTACTGTCGACATCTTCGACCGTCCTACCACTCCGCAGACTTCTCACCAGCACACACCTGCTGCTGCCCCTGCAGCCAAGAACAAGCAGGAAGCACCAGCCTACGATTTCAGCAATCTCGTGAAATCCAACGGTGTGCTCGAAGTGATTTCAGAGGGCTACGGATTCCTGCGCAGCAGCGATTACAATTACCTTTCTTCACCGGACGATGTTTATGTAGCATCCAGCTTCGTCAAGAAGTTCGGTCTGAAGACTGGCGATGTCATCGAGTGCAAGGTGCGTCCGCCTCACGAAGGCGAGAAATACTTCCCGCTCACCAGCATCATCAAGATCAATGGCCGTGACCCGTCAGAGGTTCGTGACCGTGTTCCTTTCGAGCACCTCACCCCACTCTTCCCTGATGAGAAGTTCAATCTCTGTGGCGACCGCCGCACCACCAATCTCAGCACCCGCATCGTAGACCTCTTCTCGCCAATCGGTAAGGGTCAGCGTGCGCTCATCGTGGCTCAGCCTAAAACCGGTAAGACCATCCTCATGAAGGATATTGCCAACGCCATCGCAGCCAACCATCCTGAGGCTTACCTCATGATGCTGCTCATCGACGAGCGTCCTGAGGAGGTTACCGACATGGCACGCACCGTGAATGCAGAGGTTATCGCCTCTACCTTCGACGAGCCAGCAGAGCGCCATGTCAAGATTGCCGGAATCGTGCTCGAGAAGGCTAAGAGAATGGTAGAATGCGGACACGATGTTGTCATCTTCCTCGATTCTATCACCCGTCTCGCCCGTGCCTACAACACCACAGCTCCTGCATCTGGTAAGGTGCTCACCGGTGGTGTAGATGCAAACGCCCTCCAGAAACCTAAGCGTTTCTTCGGTGCTGCGCGTAACATCGAAGGCGGCGGTTCGCTCACCATCATCGCTACTGCCCTCATCGATACAGGTAGTAAGATGGATGAAGTCATCTTCGAGGAGTTCAAGGGAACCGGTAACATGGAGTTGCAGCTCGACCGCTCACTCAGCAACAAGCGCATCTTCCCTGCTGTCAACCTCATTTCTTCGTCTACCCGTCGCGACGATCTGCTGCAGGACAAGACAACGCTCGACCGCATGTGGATTCTGCGCAAGTATCTGTCAGATATGAACGCTATCGAGGCGATGAGCACCATCCACAAGAACATGCAGCATACTCGCAACAACGACGAGTTCCTGCTTTCTATGAATTCATAACCCCTCATCCGGGTTTAACCATACTAGAATATCCGGCAAAAGGCTCCGTTCATCGGCAGTCTTTACTAGATATAAAAGAAGAGAGATTTGAAAGAGAAGGGCAAGTTCCATTTTCGGGATTTGCCCTTCGTGTTTTTTTACTGTTTAAAATCATTAAAAAAATATCCCATTTCATTTTTTATTCGTATCTTTGCTAATCTTAAACACAGAGGGTCGCAAAGCCCTGATATAAATAATGTATAACTTAAAATCAAAAGAACCATGAGCAAATATTTTGCAGAATCAGAATTGATTATCAATGAAGACGGAAGCTGCTTCCACCTTCATCTTCGCCCGGAACAAGTGGCTGATAAAGTAATCCTCGTTGGCGACCCAGGTCGCGTAGCCCTCGTAGCCTCCCATTTCGATGAGAAGGAATGCGAAGTTTCAAGTCGGGAATTCCACGCCATCACCGGCACATATAAAGGCAAGCGAATCACCGTGCAGAGCACCGGAATAGGATGCGATAATATCGATATCGTAGTCAACGAGCTCGATGCGCTGAAGAACATCGATTTCAAAACCCGCACCGAGAAACCCGAGCACACCACGCTCACCCTCGTGCGCATCGGAACCTGCGGCGGCCTGCAGCTCAACTGCCCTGCCGGAACCTTCGTAGCCTCGCAGAAGAGCATCGGTTTCGACGGACTCATCAACTTCTATGCCCGTCGCAACGAAATCTGCGACCTCGAAACAGAGGCAGAATTCAAGCGCCAGGTAAAATGGAACGACCAGATTGGCAACCCATACTGTGTAGACAACAATCCGGAACTGCTCAACCAGATAGCCGGCGATGATATGGTACGCGGAATCACCATAGCCTGTGGCGGTTTCTACGGACCTCAGGGCCGCGAACTCCGTGCCCCACTTGCCGACCCAGAACTTAATCAGAAGATTGAAGCATTCGAGTATAACGGTCTGCGCGTCAACAACTTCGAGATGGAGAGTTCAGCCCTCGCCGGTCTTTCCCTTCTCCTCGGTCATAAGGCATTAACCTGCTGCATGGTCATCGCCAACCGCCGTGCCCTCAGCGCCAACACCGGCTACAAGAGCACCATCGACAATCTCATCAAGGTTGTATTAGATAGAATTTAAACAATAAAAAAATGAATCAAGAAGAATGTATCTGCGCCCTGGCAACCCCAGCCGGCGGTGCTATCGGAATCATCCGACTCAGCGGCCACGACGCCATTACCCTCACCGACAAAATCTTCCAGTCTGCCAACGGCAAATCCCTGGAAGAAGCCAAGCCCTACACCCTGCATTATGGCGAAATCAAGGATAAGGATGGCAACACCATCGATGATGTACTGGTGAGCGTGTTCCGTGCACCCCACAGTTATACAGGCGAGAACTCCACCGAGATTTCCTGTCATGGCAGCCGATATATTCTTCAGCAGGTTCTCCATCGCTTTACAGAGGTAGGATGTCGCCAGGCAGAACCGGGCGAATACACCCGTCGTGCCTATCTCAACGGCAAGATGGACCTCTCCCAGGCAGAAGCCGTAGCTGATCTCATCGCCTCTACCAACAAGGCAACCCACAAGATGGCGCTCAGCCAACTGAAGGGTCATTTCAGCAACGAACTCTCCCTCCTTCGCGAAAAATTATTAAAGATGACTTCGCTCCTGGAGTTGGAGCTCGACTTCAGCGACCACGAAGAACTGGAGTTTGCCGACCGCAGCGAACTCCAGGAACTAGCCGAAGAAATCAATAACAAGATTACCACCCTCGCCCACTCCTTCGAAACCGGCAATGCCCTAAAGCAGGGAGTAGCCGTAGCCATCGTAGGCAAGACGAATGTGGGCAAGAGCACCCTGCTCAACCGTCTGCTCCACGAGGAGAAGGCAATCGTGAGCGACATTCACGGAACCACCCGAGATGTAATCGAAGACACCACCCTCATCGACGGAATCACCTTCCGCTTTATTGACACAGCCGGAATCCGCAAGACGGATGATGTGGTAGAAAACATCGGAATAGAGCGCACTTTCCAGAAGATGGAAGAGGCGAAGATAGTAATCTGGCTATTGGATGAGCAGCCGTCAGCCTCAGAAATCGAGGAGATGAAGCTGAAGAACCAGGGCAAGAAGCTGCTGGTAGTATTTAATAAGATGGATAAACTTGAGAATGATAAACTTGCGTTCGATAAGTTCACCCATTCCTGCGGCTCAGATTCCAGCGAACCAGAAGCCCCACTCTTCATCAGTGCCCGCACAGGCGAGAACGTTTCATCCCTGGAGCAGGCATTAGTAAGAGCCGCTGATATTCCTGAGATTACCGAGAACGACGTCATCATAACGAGTGCCCGCCACTACGAGGCCCTACTCCGTGCCCACAATTCCCTCTCCCGAGTATTGGAGTCGATGGAAATGGGCATGAGCGGCGACATCATCGCCGAAGACCTGAAAATGGTATTGGAAGAATTGGGTGAAATCACTGGCGGACAGATCAGTAGCCAGGAAACGCTAAATAATATCTTCAAGCACTTTTGCATCGGAAAGTAAGTCGTGATAAACAACGATTAATATCGATAACAAATGATAGTTAAGGTGCTCAAAATGAGCACCTTTCTTTTTAGCCTTACTATTGGTTATAATCAATGGTAAGGCTTTTTTAGCACCTTTTTGTACCGCTCTTGTACCTCCACTTTTCAAAAGTAATAATTTGAGACTCCATTTTTGGCAAATGAGTGCAAGATTGCCGAGAGTTTTGGACAATGATGGACGATGATATAAGACTATTGAAAATAAACGGAGTAATGACAGACGACTTTTTCTACAATAAATTAAGTAAAAAAGTATAAAAAGCGTACAAATGACAGCAAGCAAAGAAAGAATTCTAAAAATTTGCGAGTATTGTGGGAAGAGCTTCTATGCATCAAAATCCACAACTCGTTATTGCTCCAAGCAATGCAACAGTTATGCCTATAAGGCAGCAAGACGTGAGGAAAAAGTAAAGATGGCTGAGACAATGAGTCACCGAAAAGCTTCCGAGAAATCCATGTCTGAAATCCTCGTGAAAGAATACCTCACTATTCAAGAGGTCGCTATACTTTTGGGACTAAGCAGACAGACCATATATAATATGGTGTATAGTGGTAAGTTGCGAGCATCCAAGATTACTTCTCGTTTATCTTTAATCAGAAAGCGAGATATAGATTATCTTGTTGATAGTTTGCCATACACCACAAAAAAAAGTGCTTCAAAAGAAGCAGTTCATGCAAACCGAGAGCTACCTGTTCCAGAATATTACTCTGCCAAGGAAATTGCAGAAGTCCACAACACTTATGAGACCGTCATCTATGAGATAGTCAAGAAAGTCAAGATTTCAAGAATATCCATACAAGGAAGAGTATATTGGAACAAGAAAGAGGTGGATGATTATTTTGCACACCTGTCTCCAGATCCAACCATCAGTGAATGGATGACTGTTATGGACATTCAACAGAAATATTGTATGACGAAAACAGCCGTATATAGTTTCGTTAGTCACAATGCTATTCCAAGAAAAATGGAAGGTAACAATGTTCTGTATTCCAAGCGTCATGTACAATTGGCAAAAGGTGAATCCGTAGAAGACCAACTTTATTATACAATACCGGAGGCCATGAAGTTGTATGGCTTAAGTCAGGACCAAATTTATAAGCGTATCAAGAAATACGCTATTGAAAAGGTGAAGATTGGCAAGTATATCAAGATTTCCAAGCGAGATTTAGAGAAAGCTATCGGCAAGCCTAAGGTTATTTAGCGGTTATCAAAAGGTTAAGTTGTACCCCATTACATAACTCTATTATTTTGCAATCGATTTCAAAGATCTCTTAATACGGGATCATATATGAAACATAAGTATCACATTATAAAAAGTAAACATCATGGTAAATACATGTACAAGAGTTTCTCTTCGCCAAAGAGCGATTAAAAATGACCGTATTTCTCTTTATTTGGATTTCTATCCACCAGTACGCAACCCTGAGACTATGCAAATGAGTCGCAGGGAATATTTAGGTATCTATATCTATGCTCATCCAAAGAATGAGATGGAACGTGAGTTTAATACAGATATGCTCAACAAAGCAGAGGCCATCCGTTGTATCAGAACCCAATCACTCATCAATGAAGAATTTGGTTTTTTGGACAAAACACGACAGAAAGCTGATTTTTTGGCATACTTTGAGAAGATGACACATAAGAAAGATGACAAGTGGACATGTGTCTACAAGCATTTCTTCAAATTTGTTCAAGGTCATTGTACATTTGGGGATGTGACAGTGGAACTTTGCAAAAAGTTCAGAGAGTATCTTCTGAATGCAAATCAGTTGAATCGAACAAAACAAAAGGTATCTCTCAACTCTGCAGCAGGTTACTACTCTACTTTCCGTGGTCTCTTAAAAATCGCCTATCGTGACAAGTGGCTTCGTGAGAACATCAATGACTATCTGGACAAGATTGAGCCACAAGATGTAAAGAAGGAGTTTCTTACCCTCGATGAAGTAAAGCAGTTGGCAGCTACTCCTTGCGATATACCTGTACTGAAGTCTGCCTCCCTCTTTGCTTGCCTCACAGGATTGCGAATCAGCGACATTTTAAAATTGCGTTGGGAAGACTTCGAGATAGCTCCCGACCAAGGCTATTGCTTGCGTATTCGTACCCAGAAGACTCAGACCGAGGCAACCTTGCCTATCAGCAACGAGGCATACGAACTATGTGGTGAGCCAAGCACGGGTATCGTGTTCAAGGGATTGAAGCGCAGCATGATTAACCATCCCCTTAAAGCATGGTTGAAGAAGGCAGGAATCACCAAGCCATTTTCATTCCATTGCTTCCGGCACTCGTATGCAACAATCCAAATTGCCTTAGGCACAGACATTTACACGGTTTCGAAGATGCTTACCCATAAGAATGTAAGCACAACACAGATATATGCCGACCTCGTGAACGCAAAGAAAAGAGAGACAGCAAATAAGATTTCTCTTAAATAAATCCATTGCATTCATTTCATGGTGCCCGATATTGAAAAAATGTTCAATATCGGGCTTTTTAGTTAAAGGCTCCTAAAAGTTTTACGTGAGTCACGCGTGACTCACGTGTCTGTTTCTGCAGTTTTTCCTATTTTTGCGCCACAAATGATTAATAATACGCAATATGAAACAGTTTAAAAAAGAATTTTTGACACAGCATTTATTGGTTTTGTGTGCAATGTCTATCATTGGTGCACTTGTTCGCAACGAAGCTATGCAATATGGTGTAGACACCTTTAGCTGCAACTTGACGTTCGTTATCTCAACCACCATACTGATGGTTGTTTATCTCCATGCATTAGATAGTATCGTACGATTGCTTGCCCCATGGTTTAAGCATATCTTTTGTAATACAGTAAACAATACAGAAAGAAAGCGTCTGTCTTCTATTGCCATCAATGAAACAAATACATATGACGAGGGGGAAGAGCTAAACCTGGAAGATGTAACTTTCGTCTATGCAGACAAAGCCTCTTCTTGTATTACAAACTATGAACAGTTGAGACAGGAAGCATTGAAAGACAAAGCCAAAAAGGAAAAGGTCTTGTTAAACTCAGCTATCGATTATACCAGAAGAACTTTTGCTGCCTACATGAAAGAGGAGCATCTGAACCAACTTTGTGACAACATCGCTATTTTCCAGTGTTGTGCCTCTACACACATGAGACATCATTCATTGATTGTTGACAAGGCTATTCGTACTATAGACTTAATGCATTATGCTTGGAATATAGGAAATCTCTTCAAGAAGAAAGGCATTGATACAGCAACCTTTATAAAACAAGTTTTTGCTGATGCGCTGGTTGATGTGGAAATATCCACTATTATAAGGAAGTTAAGAATGGAAGGTACCTGCATCATTGAATTACTACCAAGCTTAGATGTTCAAGGCGGAATCAAGACAAATTATTGTTGCTGATAAGCATTGAGCGGTTATTCAGAGGTTATATCTCAGTGATATTTATCCCCATTACATAACTCATTTACTTTGTACCCGAATAATAAAAAATGAACAGATATGATAAATGAAAGTATCACCTTTGATAAGTTACCACAAGCGGTTTCTTATTTAACAGAACAAGTTATCGAGTTGAAGCAAATGGTATCAGCACTTCAACCTACATCATCAGCAAATAACCATATATTGGTTGAGATTGATGAGGCTGCTATTATTATAATGAAGTCGAAGCCAACCATTTATCGATTGGTTAACCAAGGCATTCTGCCATCCTATAAAAAAGGTAAGAAGCTATACTTCTATAAGGATGAGCTGCTTGCATGGATTGAGAATGGTCGAAAAGCTACCAAGGAGCAGAACCATTCTGAAATGCTAAAAACCATGCAAGGAGGAATGAAGCGCAAACCCAAGTCAATGTATAATTTTTAACTCTATGCCAAATGACAGCTTTAAATAACAATAAGGAAACTTCCATCAATCCAATGATTATCATGGATAAGGCTATTGATATGAGTACTCGCCTATCTGGAAGCCAGTTTCCCGTAAGCATCTTTCCTGCCAAGATTCAGAGAATCATCAAGGAGGTACACGAATGCCACAGTTTTCCTACCGACTATATATCAGCAGCCATACTCACTGCATTGGCTGTTGGTATCGGCAACACGCACTTGGCACAGATGAAACAAGGTTGGCTTGAAAGTCCTATCTTATACATGGCTCTTATCGGAAGACCAGGAGCCAACAAGAGCCACCCACTTAGCTTCGCTATGAAGCCATTCCTCGATTACGACTATGAGCAAAACAAGTTGTTCGAGGAGCAATACAGTAAGTTTGAGGAAAAGATGTGCATGTCTCGCAAGGAACGCATTGAAAATGGAGAGGATGGATTTCCGCAAGAACCTGTACGCAAACGTTTCTTGGTCTCTGATGTCACACCAGAAGGCTTGAGCTATATTCATGCGCAGAACAAGAGGGGTTTATGCCTATGGACAGACGAGTTGTCTGCATGGTTCAAGAACTTCAACCGCTATAACAATGGTTCAGAGGAACAGTTCTGGCTATCAGTCTTTAGCGCCAAGACAACCATATCAGACAGAAGAAGTTCCAAGAGTTCCATTTTCATTAAACGCCCCTATATCTCAGTAATCGGAACCATCCAAAAGAAGATACTTAGTGAGTTGGCGAAAGGCGAACGCTCCAGCAACGGCTTTATCGATCGCATTTTGTTCGTCATGCCTAACCTTCAGCAGAAAGCGAGATGGAGTGACCGAGAGTTGCCCGAGAATATAGAGCGAGATTGGCAAGCCATCATTCAACACCTTATTGATATGGAGTGTCCAATAAATGAGCAACAGGAAATTGAGCCTCATGTCTTATCATTCACTGAAGAAGCTAAGGCAAGGCTCTATGAATGGCAGCATCATTTCTCCGAGCAATGCGACAATGAAACAAATGATACCATTGTCAGCATCTATTGCAAGCTGGAGATATACATCATCCGTTTCTGTCTGATCATTCAATTGGCACGATGGACGTGTGGAGAATGTGATAAGGAAGCCATCGACCTGCTGAGTGTAGAGCGAGCCATCCGATTGACAGAGTATTTCAAGAACTCTGCCATATCAGTGCAAAATATCCTCAACGAGAATATGCTTACAGCTCAACAACAAGCAATCGTCAACCATCTTCCTGCAACATTCACCACGGCGCAAGCTCATGATGTCGCCAAAGAGAACGACATGAAACCAAGGACATTAGAAAGATTTCTGAATGATAACATCGGAGTCCTATTTCGCAAAGAGAAGCATGGAGAATATTCAAAGATTAATTCGTGACGGTATTGTCGGTTTTGTCGCTTTTGACGGTTTTAATACCAAAAGCGACAAAACCGACAGAACCGCCACATAAAAAAAAGAAATGAAATGAGTACACATAGATTCATATTAGAGCCATACAAAGGCATCGCTACCCGACATACATGTCCAGAATGTCATAAGAAACGTAGCTTCGCCCGATATATTGACACAGAAGGGAAGATTGAGTTTCCTCCTTACGTGGGTCGCTGCAACCATGAGCAAAGTTGTGGTTATCACTTCACTCCCAAGGATTTTTTTGAGAAGAATCCCGAAAAGAATGAGACATTCACAAAGGATGATACTATTTCATATAAGAAGAGAGAAATGCTGAAGCCATTACCCACTTCTTATATAGACGAGAACATCATGCGAAGTTCTCAGAAATGTTATGAGGCGAACAACCTTTTCTTGTTTCTATCTTCTCAATTCGGTGAAACAGCTACTCTTTCTTTGATGGAGAAATATCATGTCGGAACTTCCAAACACTGGACTGGTGCCACGGTATTTTGGCAAGTTGACAATCAAGGTAAGGTGAGAACTGGTAAGGTAATGCTCTATTATCCCGAGACAGGTAAGCGAGTAAAAGAACCATACAACCATATTTCATGGGTACACTCGCTTATCCCCCACAAGGATTTCCATCTCTGTCAATGCTTCTTTGGTGAGCATCTTATCAATGTAGCCAAGACCAAGCCTATAGCATTGGTTGAAAGTGAGAAGACAGCCTTGATAGCCTCCTACTATCTTCCTCAATTCTTATGGATAGCAAGTGGTGGTAAGAATGGTTGCTTTAACACGAAGTCGTTATCTGTTCTGAAAAACAGAGATGTGGTCTTATTCCCTGATTTGGGAGCGACAACAGTTTGGCAAGATAAGCTGCCAATGATGCAAGCTCTCGGCATCCGTGCAACGCTTTTCGACTTTTTAGAGCATCAAGCCTGCGAAGAAGATAAAGCTAAAGGCTTGGACATTGCTGATTATTTGCTCAAAATCAAGCCTGCAGAAGCAAAACTTCAAGCCCTCATCAAACAGAATCCTGCCATTCGGAAGTTGATAGATGTCTTCAAACTCGAAATTGTTGACGAGCCTCAACCACGTTTCCGCACTCCTAAAAGGCAACGTGGTTTCAGACTCTGAGATGATTTGAAAAATCGAGGTATCTGACGATAGCAAGTTATGTTTTGAGTTACTCAAAACCTTTCGAGTTACTCTCGAAAGCACTTGCCTATCGGTAGATACTCTCCAAAGTCGAGTATCTGAATCAACCTATCGGTAAGCAGAGAATTGCATATATGATGACTTACTGTCGTATAGATTCATTGATTTACTGTCGTATATATATGCATGTCATATGATAAAACGTTTTACATGGAATGAGTAGAAAAAGCCAATTTTTTCTTTCTACTATATATGTCATCGATTAATGATTCCTATTCTTGCGACAACTCCCAAGGCATACACCTACTATATGAAGATAAAGGCATTTTTCTTTACAATAGTTTCATAAACAACAATGCCACTTCACACACCTTTTAGTGCGCAAAGTGGCATTAATTATAAGACGTTGAACGAGCAGTAACCCGTTGTATCTCTGTAGCCTTCTGTTGTCTCTATTCTCATTTTCTTCCCAATGCGATATGTCCCTTTCGTATATTTCTGACGTACATTGCCCAGATCAATTTGAAATTTTCTGGCAGTGTTTGGTCGGATGCCAAGACCTATCTCTATAAAGGCAGCATTCTTCAATGGAATCTTTTTCCAACCTTTATTTTCCTTCTCGATAAAGTACTCATAACCAACGATACAAGTCCATGGTGAATTGTTGGTTATAGTCAACGTAACAACTTGAGGTTTATTCGTAAAATGCGTCTGCGAGAGTTCCAAGCCAAGGTTTCCTTGTACAGAGTTGGCCTCTTTTGCTGTTTTGGTCTCTTGCTCGGATTTATTCTCTTGCACATTACTAGTTAAAGCACTTGCTTCCGTTACTTGACTATTTCTTTTATCCCCAACAGAGCAAGAAAGAAACAATAAACATGCAATCATGCATCCTAGCAAAAAAATAAAATTAATTTTCATACTCATTATTTTTTATGTTAGACAAAAATGAAAATTACAAAGGTCACTATCACTAACCTATTTTGTTTTGGCTTTATTATTAACAGTTTCTTCATAAACAATCATCTATTAAAATCCTGACTACTACTATTGCTTCCACTTCCAAAAGAACCAAAACCATTCCCACTTGAAGAAGAACGTGTATTTGAATTGCCTTTTTTATTGGACAGTAGTGAATTATGATAAATCGAGTTACTTCATTAAAATTGATTTATTATTGCTGCCATAGCCGATAATCTTGACATCTACTTTTGAATGGATTAAAGTTGGTGAACCTTGTATCTTGTATTGGAAGTAGATTGTATCTATTTTCTCTGTTGTGGCTATTTTGAGAGTTTTAACTTGATTGAATATTTCCATTGTTATCTTTTTGAATTTTTTATTGTCGCAAATAACCACTCTTTTTTTTACAATATATCCTCGTTGGTCTGTCTTGTACTCAATAGCAACGTATGCCTCCAAATTATTTTTTTGAAACTCAATAGGATATTTACATTTTCTTTTCAATTCGTTTATAAACAACTCTTTATTTCTATAGTCAGGATTACCTGTGCTTACTTGGCATACATCAAATAGTTGCGGAGATGTTCCCACAAGAGACACATTAGTATTGGAGTTGCATGAACCAAATACTACCAAAACTGTCAATAATATAATATCCACTAATTCCTTCATCTTTATTCTATATGATTTTATCTATGACTCCACTTTAAAAAGTGGATTAAATTTGAATTAAACATATGCCTTGGAAAGCCTTTATGCAATCCTCGGCGTTAACTAACTCTGACAACCAGTTGGCGAACGAGTTGTTTATGCAACGTGAAAATGCCTCCTGTAGCCTAAATATAGCCCCAAAGTGGGGCGATTCGCTCTTTGAACTATTTTGTTGCCATCTTGGAGAAACCAAACCACTTTTTGCCTAAGTCCTTAATGGATGCACCTATGTGATATACACAGTTCGCTGCTCTCCTTTTTTTCTATTTTATCTGTCATATTTATATTCATTTTTCCAAAATCACAAATTGTGACTTTGAACATTACCATATTTAACAGCATTCAAAGGTAGTGCTTTTAGCCTTTAAGCCACTATTGTACAACTCCTTTTTGAAAAGAACGTAAAATCAATAGTATTATTGCGGTGATTGCATTTTTAGTAATCGCTTAACTCGTTGCACCATACTCACGCCCCTTCCACTTAACTTTTGCCACATCCCGAATGGAATACCCCTTGCGGAGCAAACTAATAACTTCCCTATATTCGGCTTTCATCTGTTCTGCCGTTTTTACAGAGCCTACCTTGCCTACTGCCACCATTCAAAAGTGTAGAACAAAGTAAGCTCCGTCATGCCTTTCTCTCCAAGAAGAATTGTTCATTCTACTAATCGCCCAACATCATACACTTTGGGGTAATATCGGTGTAATCGAAAGTTAAATACGTTAAATTATTACCTTTTCGTATCTAAACAGAATCCACACAGTCACTTTTCTACCATTTAGGACGTATAGTATTGATAATCAACTGATAGCAGATTTTGTCATCGCATTTATTACATCTTATATATTCTGCGGCATAGGAGAAATGATGTAGATTCAATTATAATAGAAGAACTTGCCCATTATTGTTTTTCCAGCCATTTTTTAACACACCTTATAGCTCTGATTTGTTCGCTTTCGCTAAACTTAGAATCGTCTTTCGTTTCATTTCCTTGCAGAACAGCTTCATAAAGAACAAGAAAATAAAAATCGGAAGAGTTTATCATTCGTTCCATAATTAGTGGAACTATTTGTTTTCCCATTGATTTGAGAGGAATGAACTCAGGCAATTTTGCATATGAATATGTGCTTGCACTATATCGCGTCTTAGGATTATGATCTATTGCTATGTTCCATTTATCCACTAAACTTGCAAAACGATTTCTGATGCTATCTGGTACTTGTGAAGCCAATTCTTTTATTTTCTCTTTCTCTGTATTTGTTAGAAAGTCTCTCGTTGATAGGCTATCTTGTTTGTTGTCAGCATTGGAATTCCAAATGTTCTCTGGTTCATGTACAGTTTGCAATGGTACTTTAACAATAGAGTCAGAAGCCACTTTCTCATAGACATTTGGTGAGTGATTGGTTTGCTCTACAAAGGTTTTAAATAGAAAATTTCTTCCCCAACCATTACCAAATATAACATCTAATGGTTCCCCTGTATCTTTCCATATTCTGACTCTTGCTGCAAATCCAAAATCAAATTTAACGGCAGTACTATCATATGTAAAAGTTACAGTATAGTACTTTCTTCCTATCTGTTTTTTTATTTCAGGAAAGCTGTCCCCATAATCCTCCTTTTGGAAAACTTGAACATCCGATACGTTAGCCTCTTTAAAAAATGGAACATACGCAGGACCAAAGGTCAAAGCCACGTTTCTTGCGCTATTTACAAGAGTACTATTGTCTAAGACCTCTGGTCGCTTGCATGAACTCAAGAATAGTGTACATAATACCGCTATTCCCCAAACTACAATCATTATAGATGTTTTATTTTTCATTGTTTGATTTGATACAATTAAAACTCTCTACTACTCATTTCCCTTTGCCATTTTTGACACCACTTTTATAAGAGTATAGTCATAGCTTGATCCATCTGCTGGTGGATTGGCATATATGGTCTTCGTAGCCAAAAGTTCGTACTCGTATCCTTTCTCGTATGTAAAGCCTTTAATTCCGTTGAACTCGCATGGCTCCCAAGTCTTTTCTCCCTTTTCTTTTATCAACATACATTCGTGTGGTGTACCCGTCATACCGGTACGTTCTCCTGTTGTGGCAGAAACATATAGAGTTACAGTCTTCTGCTTGTCTTTAGGTTCATCGTCATCATTTAAACAGCTTGCAAACATTGTAAATACTGTTAACAAAATGAAGAGAATCCCGATTCTTGTTTTGATTTTTTTCATAATTTAAAATTTTTAATGTTTATATATGTGTGAAAATATAATTATAATTGACTGTTTGAATGCAATCTTTAATTTGCATTTCTCAGCTCCT